>NZ_JBEZDP010000008.1:0-240646 GCF_040648395.1 Micromonospora sp. NPDC049151 | reverse complement strand
CCACCCCCGAACCAGACACCCACCCCAAACCCCCAAGTCCCGCCCCCAGCACCGCGCCCTGCCACCCGTGATCAAGGACTTTGCGGCAGCCTTCTACGCCAACGACGACACAAACCCCTTGACACCCCCCTGAACCACCCCGGCCCCACCCGGCGTGGTCGATCATGAGGTTGACGGCGGCCGGTGTCCGGTTTGCCGTTGCCAACCTCATGATCGACCGCACTGGGGGCGATCCGCGCCGCTGGGCTGCGAAGACCAGGGGCCGTCGGGGATGGGGGGACGACTCGAACGGGCCGGACACGTGAGGGGTGCGCAGCAATCGCGGCGTCGCCTGCGCGATCTTGCACTTTGTGCCCGCCTTTTGCCCTATTTGCGAGGTTTGCGGGGCACCAAAGTGCAAGATCGCGGACGGGCACGCCGGAACAGCTGCCGATCTTGGAGTTGTGGCACCTCGCGAAAGGTGTCAGACCAGGGCATCCTGTGGCACCACAACTCCAAGATCGACGCGGGCGGGAGGCGGGCGGGAGGGAGGGCGGGCGGTAGGTCTGGGTCAGCGGCGGCCGTGGCGGGCGCGCAGGTAGTCGGAGACCACGTATTCGCCCAGGTCGTCCAGGTCCGGGGTGAACATCCGGCCGCCCGAACGCCGCGCCACCGCGTCCACGAACCGCCGCAGTCCCGGGTCGTCCCCCAGCATGAACAGGTTGAGCGTGGCACCGTACCGGGTCAGCCGGTCCACCTCCCGGATCGTCGCCGAGATGGTCTCGGGCAGCGGCGGCCAGTGGAAGTACGCCTCGCCGTCCTCCGGGTCCAGGTGCGCTGTCGGCTCGCCGTCGGTGACCACGAGCACCACCGGCTCGGCACCAGGGTGGCGGCGCAGGTGCCGGCCGGCGAGCCGCAGCGCGTGCTGGAGGTTGGTTCCCTGCTGCATGTCCGGCTCCACCGCCGCCAGTTCCTGCTGGGTCAGCGGCATCGCCTCCCGGCCGAAGCCGACGATCTGCAACGCGTCCTGCGGGAACCGGGTGGCCATCAGGTGCGACAGGGCCAGCGCGGTCTGTTTCATCGGGCCCCAGCGCCCCTGCGAGATCATCGAGTACGACAGGTCGACGCAGAGCACCACGGCCGCCGACGCCCGCCGTTCGGTCTCCACCACCTCGAAGTCCTCGACCGCGAGCGGCACCGGCACTCCGGGGCCGGCCCGGCGTACCGCGCGGGTGAGTGTGCGCACCACGTCCAGCGGCTGCTCGTCGCCGTACTCCCAGGGGCGTGATGCCCCGCTGACCTCGCCGGCGGCGCCCGCGGTGCGCAGGTCGTGCTGGCCGCGCGGGCCGGCGGTCAGGTCGGAGAAGACGCGCCGCAGCGCGGTGCTCGCGAGGCGGCGCAGCGCCTTCGGGCTGAGCGTCAGCCCTTCCGCGTCGCGGGTGACCCAGCCCTGGCGGCGCAGTTCGCGTTCCAGTTCCTGCAACCGGCGTACGTCGTCGGCGGCGTCGCGACCCAGCGTGCGGGCGACCGCCTCCACGTCGACGTCGTCGAGTGTGGCGCCGGGCTGGTCCTGGTCGAGGGAGTCCAGCAGCTCGTCGAGTTCGGCGATCTCGTCCAGCGCGCCGGTGGCCTCGCCGTAGCCGAGCGGCTGGTCGCCGCGGACCCGCTCGCCGCGCTGCCAGTTCAGGTCCGGTCGCAGCGACCGGAGGTGGGCGTCGAGTTGGGACAGCTCACCGGACAGCCGGTCGCCGAGCGACTGGCGCATCAGCCCGGCCAGTTCCTCGCGCTGCCGGTCCGACAGCGACCGCATCAGCCGCTCCCCGGCGGCGGCCCGCCGGGCCAGTACGTCGATCAGCTCGTCGACGTCAGTGGGCCGTTCCGGGAAGAACTCGCCGTGCCGGCGCATGAACTCGGCGAACGCGTCTGTGGTGTCCTCGGAGCGGGCGTGCCGGGCGAGCAGGTCGTTGAGGTCGCGCATCATCTCGGCGAGCTGCCGCTGGACGGCCGGGTCGGCGGTGGCCCGGGCCGCGTCGCGCAGCCCGGCGAAGCGCTGCTCCAGCACGTCGCCGCGCAGCCCGTCGAGGATCCGCTGGTACGTCTGCCGCGCCTCGGCGCTCGCCCAGTCGTACCCGGAGAGCTCCGACACCGCGCGGGCGGTGGAGCGGGGCAGGTTGTCGAGCACGGCCTCGGCGAACCGGGCGTCGTCGCCGTCGCGGCCGCGCAGCTCGTCGCGTTCGGCGGCGAGCGCCTGGTCGAGCAGGGCCCGGGCCCGGGTGACAGCGCCGTCCAGGTCGCCCCGGCGCAGCGCCTCCCGGCGCAGGCGGCGGGCCCGGGCAGCCAGGTCGTCCAGCCCGCCGCGCCCCTGCGGACCGCGCCGCAGCAGCTCGCGCAGCGATTCGCGCAGGCTGCCGCCGGCCAGCACGTCCGAGCCGACCGCGTCCACCGCGGCGCGCACGTCGTACGGCGGGGCGAGCGGATCGGGTCCGCCGCGCCACTGCCCGTACCGGAAGCGGTTGCCGCCGGCCATCGTCAGTCCCGGTCCCCGTAGACGGTGCGCCCGGAGTCGGTGACGTCCTTGCCGAGCCGGCGGGTCAGGTGCAGCCCTTCCAGCACGAACTCGATGCCGGCGGCGGCCTCCTCCGGGCTGGGCGCGTCGCCGAGGCCGAGCCGGTCGAGCACCTTGGCGAGCCCCGGTACGGTGCCGACCTGGCGCAGCAGCTCGGCCGAGGAGACCAGCTCGCCGGTCTCGACGGCGCCGCCCTCGGCGACCAGCGCGGTGAAGCCGGACAGGTCGAGCCCGGCGAGCCGGGCGCGGAACGTCTCGGCGGTGGCGGTACGCAGCAGGTGCGCGAGCACCTCGATCTCGCGTCCCTCCTCGCCGCTCTCGAACTCGACCTTGCCGCGCAGCGTGGAGGTCACCGACACGGTGTCCCCGATCCGGGCCACCGGCGCCTCCGGCCGGGACGCCGACCCGGCGCCGGCCGAAGCCGAGGCGACGGCAGAGGCACCGGCACCGGCACCGGCACCAGCACCGGCACCAGCACCAGCCAGCAGACCGGAACGGCGCAACGCGGCGGCCGCGACGGTCTCGGCGGCGGCGATGGCGAACCGGGCGGACACTCCGGAGCGCGGGTCCACCGACGGGGACTCCCGTACGTCGCGGGCGAACCGGGCGAGCACTTCCAGCACGTGCTCCGGCACGACGGCGACCAGGTCTGCCTCCTGCCGGATCAACGCCAGCTCCAGGTCGAGGTCGAGCGGGTAGTGGGTACGGATCTCGGCGCCGAACCGGTCCTTGAGCGGCGTGATGATCCGGCCCCGGTTGGTGTAGTCCTCCGGGTTGGCGCTGGCCACCAGCAGCAGGTCCAGCGGCAGCCGCAGCTGGTAGCCGCGCACCTGGATGTCGCGCTCCTCAAGCACGTTGAGCAACGCCACCTGGATGCGTTCGGCCAGGTCGGGCAGCTCGTTGACGGCGAAGACGCCCCGGTTGGTGCGCGGTACGAGCCCGAAGTGGATGGTCTCCGGGTCGCCGAGCGTACGGCCCTGGGCGAGGCGGATCGGGTCGACGTCGCCGATCAGGTCACCGACGCTGGTGTCCGGCGTGGCGAGCTTCTCGCCGTACCGCATCGAGCGGTGCAGCCAGGTGATCGCCAGGTCCTCGCCGGCCGAGGCGACGAGCGCCTGGGACGCGGGGGTGAGCGGGTGCATCGGGTGCTCGTTCAGCACCGAGCCGGGAATCACCGGGGTCCACTCGTCAAGCAGCGCGCCGAGCGAGCGGATCAGCCGGGTCTTGCCCTGCCCGCGCTCGCCGAGCAGCACCATGTCGTGCCCGGCGAGCAGCGCGCGCTCGACCTCGGGCAGGACCGTGTCCTCGTAGCCCACGATGCCGGGGAAGCGGTCCTCGCCGGAGCCCATCCGGGCGAGGAGGTTGTCTCGGAGTTCCTGTTTGACCGTGCGGTAACGGTGGCCGGCGGCGCGCAGCTCGCCGAGCGTGCTCGGCAGGTCGGCGGGCGGGACCGGGGAAACCTGATTGGGAGCGGTCACCCGATCCACGCTAGCGCGCTCCGATGACCGGCGGCGCCCGTCGCCACTGACGCCGCCGGAGCGCCGCTCACCTCCCGAGGCGGGCGCGGACCATCCGGGGCACCGCGGCCAGCCCGGTGACCGGGCGGAACGCGTGCGCGGCGGCGACCAGGGCGGCGTACTCGTCGTCGGCGAGGTCGATCTCGGCGGCGGCCGCGTTGCGTTCCATCTGCTCGACCCCGGAGGCGCCCGGGATGGCCACCACGTTGGGGTGCCGCAGCACGTACGCGAGCGCGATCTGGCTCGGCGTGGCGTCGTGCGCGTCGGCGACCTCGCGCAGCGTGGCGATCAGCGCGGTGCCGCGTTCCAGGTTCTCCGGCAGGAAGTACGGGTTGGCCCGGCGTACCGCCCCGGCCGGCGGGTTCGTGGCGTCGTAGCGGCCGGAGAGGAAACCCTGCGCCAGCGGGGAGTACGCGATGACGATCCGGCCGGCCTGCTCCGCGTACGGGATGAGGTCTTCCTCGGGGCCGCGGTCGATCATGCTGTAGCGGACCTGGTTGCTCAGCACCCGGCGGCCCAGCGCGGCCTCGGCGAACCGCCACCGGCGCAGGCCGTAGTTGCTGACGCCGACCTCGCCGACCAGCCCGACGTCCTGCAGCGCGCGCATGCCGCGCATGGTGGTGGTGTCGGCGACCACCGGGTTGGCCTGGTGGACCTGGTAGAGGTCGATGCCGTCGACGCCGAGCCGGGCGGCGGAGGCGACAGCGCGCTGCTGCACCACGGGGGCGACCGGCAGCAGCGGGAAGATCTTGGTGGCGACCACGACCTTGGCCCGGTCCTCGCCCAGCGCCTCGCCGAGGATGCGCTCGCTGCGGCCGAAGCCGTACAGCTCGGCGGTGTCGAACAGCGTGACGCCCAGGTCGAGCGCCCGCCGGACGATCTCGGCGGCGCGGCGCTCGTACTCCGGGCCGTAGCCCCACTCCTTGGAGCCGAACTGCCAGGTACCGAGGCCGATCTTGGAAATGGGCTTGGGGGTGTCGAGCGGCACGTAACGCATGAGGCCGAACGTACCCGCGCCGCTGCGGCCACACTCCCACGGCGACAGAATGACCTCGTGACATACCTCGCCAGCGACGACCGTTACCACGAGATGATCTACCGGCGCAGCGGCCGGAGCGGGCTGAAGCTACCCGTCATCTCCCTCGGCCTGTGGCACAACTTCGGACCGGACCGCCCCTTCGAGCGGCAGCGCGACATCGTCCGCCGCGCCTTCGACCTCGGCATCACCCACTTCGACCTGGCGAACAACTACGGCCCGCCGCCCGGTTCGGCGGAGGAGAACTTCGGCCGGCTGCTCGCCACCGACCTGAAGCCGTACCGGGACGAGCTGGTGATCTCCAGCAAGGCGGGCTACCTGATGTGGCCCGGCCCGTACGGCGAGTGGGGCTCGCGCAAGTACCTGATCTCCTCGCTGGACCAGTCGCTGCGCCGCCTCGGGGTGGACTATGTCGACATCTTCTACTCGCACCGGTTCGACCCGGGGACCCCGCTGGAGGAGACGATGGGCGCGCTCGACGCGATCGTCCGCTCCGGCAAGGCGCTCTACGTGGGCATCTCCAACTACGACTCGGAGCAGACCGAGCGGGCCGCCGCGATCCTGCGCGACCTGGGCACGCCGCTGGTGATCAACCAGCCGTCGTACTCGATGATGAACCGCTGGACCGAGCGCGACGGCCTGCTGGACACGCTGGAGCGCGTCGGTGCCGGCTGCGTCGCGTACAGCCCGCTCGCCCAGGGCCTGCTCACCGACCGTTACCTGGACGGCATCCCGGCCGACTCCCGGGTGCGCACGAGCGTCTTCCTGGACGAGAGCGACCTCGACGACCAGACGATGGCGACGGTCCGCGGGCTCGCGGCGGTGGCGCGGCGGCGCGGGCAGACCCTCGCGCAGCTCGCCCTGGCCTGGGCGCTGCGCGACCCGCGCATGACCAGCCTCATCATCGGCGCGAGCAGCGTGGCCCAGCTGGAGGGCAACGTCGCCGCGCTGGAGGACCTCGACCTGGACGGTGACGACCTGGCCGCGATCAGGGCGGTGCTGGGCTGAGTCACCAGATCCGGCGCCGCCCGGCGCGGTGGTTGCGGACACCGCACGGCCGCCCGGGCGGCGGCCCGCCGGTCCGGCTCAGTCGCATCCCGACCACTGCCGCCGCGAGCAGCGCGACGACGAGCGCCGCCGCGCCGACGAGCAACGGCCGGGACAGCGGTCCGTCGTCGGTCACCGCCGCGACCGGCACCGCCGGCTCGTCGCCGGTCGGCGCTCCGGCGAGGGTACGCGGAGGTGACGCGCTCGCCTCCGGCGCTGCCGGCGGCGCGTCCGGCTCACCGCGTGCCGCCCGGAGGATCACGTCCGAGCAGGAGTAGTACGTGTCCTGGGTGTCCGAGTTCTGCCAGATGACGTAGACGATGTGCCGGCCGGTCCGCTCGGCCGGCAGCCGCCCCCGCATCTCGTACGCGCCCGAGCGGATCGGCGGGTCGGTGACCTGAAGGAACGGCTTCTTCTCCAGGTCCGCCCAGGTCAGCACGCGCTTCGGTGAGTACGAGCCGGTGGTGACGTGGTACCGGAACGTGCCCCGGTGCGGGATGGTGGTGCGGTAGCGGAACGTGTGCGACGCCCCGGCGGTCAACGTGGTGGCCGGCCAGTCGGCGCGCGGCAGGTCCAGTCCCCGGTACGCGGACAGCCCGCCGCTGCACAGCTCCCCGTCCGGGATGCGTTCCCGGTCCCGCCCGTCGATCCGGGCCACCCGGATGTTGTCCCACTCGCGTACCGCCGCTCCGGCGGCGACCGCCGCCCGGCAGGCGGGCGTCTTCGCCCGACCGCCCTCCGGCCCGCACGCGGCGGCCCGGCTCAGCGGGCTGGTCGGCGCACCGTGCGCCGCGGCCGGCGCGGCGGTCAGCGGCACCGTCGCGGCGACGGCGGCGAGCGCGGCGAGCGCGCGACGTGCGGCCATGTGATCGACCTCCCGCGCACTGGTACGGCCACGAGCCGCCAAAGGTTCGATCCGCGCCGATCGGCCGGGGTGACGTGACCGAACGGACAACCGGGACGGCGGCGGACGCCGTAGGGGTCCTACAGTGACGAAACCCTGTGATCGAGGAGCGCCCCTTGACCGAGCCGGCACCGTCCCCCGAGTCGTCCCGCGCCGCCCCCGCGGCCGGGCCCGCACCGGGCGACGTTCCCGCCCCCGCACAGCCGTACCTGCTGGTCGTGCCCACGATGGAGGGCGCTCCCGCGCCGGTGCCGTGGCCCGGTGCCGAGGGGCAGCCCGGCTGGGCCATTCCGGTCAGCGTGCCGCCCGGCACCCAGGGGTACGCCTTGTTCCTCCCGCTGGTCCCCGCGACCGGTCAGCCGACGGCGACCGGCCAGCCCGCGGCGGCGGTGCCCGCCCAGGCCACCGCGCCCGCCGCCGAGCGTTCCCCCGTGGAGGGCGTCGCCCCTGCCGCCGCACCGGCCGACCGGCCGGCGGGCGAAGAGCCTGTCGCCGCCCCACCGGACGCCGTTCCGGCCGCTCGCCGGGAGCAGGCGGGCGGAACGTCCTCGGCCACCGGCGACGCGGCATCGTCCACGCCGGATGCCGCCCCGGCGGCTTCGGCCGGCACCCAGGCGGCCGACTCGAAGCCGTCCGTCGCAGGCGCCGCCGCAGCGGAGGCGGCCACGACCGGCTCCGGTGAGGCCGGCGCGCGTCCCGGCGATGGCGCTCCGCAGACGGCCACGCCCGCGACCTCCGGCCCGCCGGGAGCCTCGCAAACGCCTGCTGCTCCCCCGGGCACGCAGCCGGCATCCGGGTCATGGGTGGCGCCGGGGACGCAGCCGGCCTCCGGGCCGTCGCCCGCGCCGGGGGCGCCGCGCGCTCCGGGTACGCCGCCTCCACCCGGCGTTGGGCCGACGCCCGCGCCGCCGCACCCCGGCATGGCGTGGGGTGGGCACCCGCAGGCGCCGGTGTGGGCGCCGCGCCCGCCGGTGCCACGGACCTCGTTCCTCGGCGCGCGCTGGCCCGGCCCGAAGGCGGCGACCGGGCGGGCCGTGCCGCTCGCGGTGCTGGCCGCCGCGATCGGCAGCGCGGTCTTCGTGCCGCTGGGCCGCGTCGGCGTCGGCTGGTTCCTGGGGTGGCTCACGCTCACGCTCGCGGTGGGGCTGGCGGTCCGGTCCAGGACCACGGATCTGCCGCGCGCCGACAAGCTCATCCGGGCCGGGTGGGCGGTGGCCGCCCTGGCCCTGATCGCCGTCCCGGCGTTCCGCAACGCCTGGTGGCTGGTGACGTTCTGTGTGCTCGGCGCGCTCGGTTGCGCCACGCTCGCGATCATCGGCGGCCGGCTGGTGCGCTCGATCCTGTTCGGCCTGGTGGCCACGCCGTTCGCGGCGTTGCGGGGCCTGCCCTGGGTACGCCGGCACGTCACCGCCTCGCCGCAGGAGGCGACGGTGCGCAAGGTGACCGTCTCGGTCGTCGCCACGGTCGTGGTGCTCCTGGTCTTCGGCAGCCTGCTCGCGTCGGCCGACGCGGCGTTCTCCGAGGCGCTCGGCTCGCTCGTTCCCGAGATCAACATCGGTACGGTGTTCGGCTGGCTGTTCCTCGCAGTGGTGGGCGGGCTGATCGCCGTGGCCGCGCTCTACACGCTCGCCGCGCCGCCCGACCTGTCCACCGTGGATCGCGCGGGTGAGCGCCGTCTCGGCCTGCTGGAGTGGGCCCCGGCCATCGGCGCGCTCACGCTGCTGTTCGCCGGGTTCGTGGTGGTGCAGTTCACCACGCTCTTCGGCGGGCAGCGGCACGTGCAGCGGGTGGCCGGGCTCAGCTACGCCGAGTACGCGCGCAGCGGCTTCTGGCAGCTGCTGTTCGTCACGCTGCTGACCGTGGTGGTGCTGGGCGGGGTCAGCCGCTGGGCTCGCCGGGAGCAGCCGGTCGAGCGGCTCCTGCTGCGCGTCCTGCTCGGGCTGATCAGCGCGCTGAGCGTGGTGATCGTGGCGTCGGCGCTGTCCCGCATGTGGACGTACCAGAAGGTCTACAGCTTCACCGGCGAGCGGATCTTCGTGATGGCCTTCGAGATGCTGCTCGGCACGGTGTTCCTGATGATCCTCGCGGCGGGCGTGAAGTGGCGGGGCCGGTGGATTCCCGGCACCACGCTCGCGCTGGCTGTGGCGATGCTGCTCGGCCTGGCCGTGCTCAACCCCGAGGACTACGTCGCCCGCCGCAACACGCTGCGCTACGAGCAGACCGGCAAGATCGACGCGTGGTACCTGCGGGCGCTGTCCGCCGACGCCACGCCGGCGCTCGCCAAGCTCCCCGATCCGGTACGCCGGTGCACGCTGAGCTGGATCGCCGACGACCTCGCCGAGCCGGACCCCTGGTACGCCTGGAACCTGGGCCGCCAGCGCGCCCGGAAGGCGCTGGAGAAGGTCGGCCCGCAGGCGATCGGCGGCCAGAAGGACTGCCGCCGGGCCGACCAGTTCGACCTGCCGAAGACGCGACGCCCCCGCTGACCTCGCCGGCCGGGCCGCGGATCACCGCGGCCCGGTCAGGCCGGGGCGCCGCCGAAGCCGATCTCGTTGCCGTCCGGGTCGTGGAAGATCACCTTGCGGACGCCGTTGTCGTAGGTCTCCCGCGCGGCCGGCTCCAGCCCGCGGGCGGCGATCGCCGCGACACGGGAGTCGAAGTCTTCGACGAAGATCGTCTGCATGGCGTGACCGGCGTGGCCGGGCCGCACCTCAATGTAGAGGTAGCGGTGCTCCGCCAGCTCCCACACCGCCTCGTGGTCGTTGGGCAGGAACTGCGGCGGGTCGCCAAGCAGTCGCTCGTACCAGGCCGTCGACATGGCGAGATCACTGATCGGGACGCCGGCGAACAGGTCGACAGTCATCCGGCCAATCTAGCCGGGGCGACGTGCCGGCGCGGGCTCACGCCGTACCGGCGCTTGAACGCCGTACTCAGGGCGAACGAGCTGCCGTAGCCGACCCGGCGGGCCACCGCGCCGACTGTGGCGCCGGGCTCGCGGAGCAGGTCGGCCGCGAGCGCCAGCCGCCAGCCTGTCAGGTACGACATGGGCGGCTCGCCGACCAGCGCGGTGAAGCGCCGGGCCAGCGCCGCCCGGGACATCCCCACCTCGGCGGCGAGCGACGCCACCGTCCACGGCCGGGCCGGCTCGTGGTGCAGCATCCGCAGCGCGCGGCCGACCACCGGATCGGCGTACGCCCGGTACCAGGCGGGCGCGGCGGCGCCGGGCCGGGCGAACCACTCCCGCAGCGCGGCGATGAGCAGCAGGTCGAGCAGGCGGTCGAGGACCGCCTCCTGGCCGGGGTCGTCCTTGACGATCTCGGCGGCCAGCAGCGGCACCAGGGGCGTGTCCCAGGACTCGCGCCGGACCACCGCGAGCTGCGGCAGCGCGTCCAGCAGCCGCCGCCCGACAGTGCCCCGCACCGGGTACGTGCCGGTGAGCAGCACGGTCCGGCCGTCCGGCCCGTTGCCCCAGGTGCGTACGCCCCAGCGCGTCATCGCGAACAGCTCGCGCCCGTCCGGTGTGGTGCAGCGCTGCCCCGGGTGCACGACCACCTGCGGCACCGTCGCCGGGTCGTCCGCCACCGTGTACGGGGACGCCCCGCGCACGATCGCCACGTCACCGTCGCCGAGCCGCGCGGCCTCCCCCTCCTCGGGCACGATCCAGGCGTCCCCGCGCACCACGGCGACCAGCGTGAGCGGTGCCTCGTCCCGGATCAGCATCGACCAGGGCGGGGTGAGGATCGAGCGCAGCAGGAAGGCGCCCCGCGCCCGGGGACCGTCGAGCAGGCCGGAGACGGCGTCCACGAGACGATTGAACACAGGGTCGCGCGTCCTGACCATGGGCCGTCTCACCGCGCGGCGGTTCGATGAGGACATGCGACTCGTACAACAACTGACGCTGGTCGGTGCCACAGTGGGGGCCGGGCTGATGGCGGGCCTGTTCGCCGCGTTCGCGTACGCCGTGATGCCGGCGCTGCGCGGCGCGGACGACCGCACGTTCGTGGACGCCATGCAGCGCGTCAACGTCACCATCGTCAACGGCTGGTTCCTGCTTGCCTTCCTGGGCACGCCGGTGCTGGCCGCGCTCGCGGCGGTGCTGGCGTGGCGGGGTGCGGCCCGGCCGGCGCTGCCGTGGATCGTCGCCGGGCTGGCGCTCTACCTGGTGATGTTCGCCGTCACCGTGGCGGTGAACGTGCCGCTCAACGACGCGCTCGCGGCGGCCGGGGCGGCGGATCCCGGTGTGGCGCGGGAGCGCTTCGAGTCCGCCTGGGTCACCTGGAACGTGGTCCGGACGCTGGCGAGCACGGCCGGGTTCGGCGCGCTGTGCTGGGCGCTGGCGCTTGCGGGCCCGGCGGCCGGTTGAACTGCTACCGCGGGTCTTCGATCAGCGGCAGGTAGCTCTCGGGCAGCCAGCGGACGACCACCTTCGGGAAGAGCATGCCGCCGAGCCGGCGGTAGAACCGCTGCGCCGCCTCGTTCTCCGGCTTCACCTCCCACCGGATGACGAGCCGGTCGACGGCGGCCCGCTCGGCCAGCGCGGTCATCAGCCGTCGGCCCACACCACCGTCCCGGGCCTCGGCACGGACGAACAGGTCGTCGAGCGCGACGATGTCCTCACCGCTCCACATGTGCAGGCGCCGCTGCGCGGAGACGTAGCCGAGCGTCTCACGGTTCCGCTCGGCCAGCAGGACCGTCACGTCGGCGCGGCCGAGCACCTCGCGCCATCGATCGGGGGTCGCGCCGACGTGCTCGCTCTCCCCCTCGTGGGCCGCGATCTCCCGGACCAGGGCGTCCACCGCAGCCGCGTCGTCCGGGCCGGCCTGGCGGATGCGGATGGCGTCGTTCACGGTGCTCTCCCTCACGGTCGAATCACGGGTGGACGCTCATGATCATCCCCCGGAGGCACCGCCTGATGATCCGACTTTCGGGCCGAGACTGCTGCCGTCAGGACGCCGCGAGCAGTCGGACCTCGCAGCGCACGCCGCCGGCCTTCGCGAGCCGTCCGTCACCGGTGACCAGGGGGCAGGCCAGCAGCTCCGCCGCGGCGACGTAGGCCGCGTCGTACGCCGACACGTTGCCCCGCAACTGCCACATCCGGTCCAACAGCGCTGCGACGCCTACCTCATCGATGACCAACGAGGGCAGGGTGTCGACCGCCTCCTGCGCCCGGGCAGGGCCAAGCTTCCCACCCAGGACCTTGCCTCTGATCACGGACATGACCTCGACCAACAGATGGCCCGGCGCGGCCCAGTGTGGATCTCTGGAGAGTTCCGCCCGCGCCACGTCGCCGACCGGCCCGTCGTCAACGAGGGCGTCGGCCAGAACCGACGCATCCACGACGATCACGCAGCGCTTCCCCAGGGTCCGCGCTGTTCCCGCTGCTCACTCAACTCGGCGGCACTCTCCCCCGGCAGTGAGCGAGCACCGTCCGATCGGCCGGCGAAGCGGTCAAGGGCTGCCGTGTTCCGCAGCCGTCGAGCCTGCACCTCCACCAACTCCAGTAGGTACGCCTGGAGTGACTGCCCGCGCGCCTTGGCTTGGGCGGCCAAGGCGTCTCGCACTTCCTCCGGTACGTCCCGAATCTGCAGAGCAACCATGCATTCATTATGCATGCAGTATCGCTCACTCGCCAGGAAAGACTCGAACCCTCGATCAACCGGTTCGCGTGACGGGTGGCCGATCGACCGCACATATCCCAGAGGGCGCCACGATCGCGTCTTGCCGTAGCGCCAAGCGGTGGTGACACCGATCTCGAATTCGGCGGCGAGACGAGTGCGGGTGTCGCCGTTGCGCACCGGGGATCGGCGCTGGCCCCGTGCGCTCGGCGAGGTGGTTCAGGGCTCGTTGAGTGATTGGCGAGATCCGTCGGAGGACGCAGAGGCGCACGCGGCCTACCACCCTTTGACCATCCATGAGTCGGCAACTCCGCGCGGACCTGGGCCCGCCGGCCCACCTAATCGCGCCGAGGGCCCGTTCTGATCAGCGCGAGCGAGATCACGATCATGAGGGCACCGAAGACTTCCAGGACGGTCGGCGCCTGCAGAAGCAGATCCTCCGTCGCGTACCCGTCGGGCGTGGCAGCCCGGGTCAGATCCGTCCTGTCGACGCGTACGTCGAGCAACTCCCCGACGCGGAACCCACTCTCGTCGAGTTCGCTGGAGAACCGCTCCCGGTACCGCACGCCCTCGAACGTGTAGTCCACAGTCAACCTCGTGGCGGCGAACGATCGGCTGATCTTGAACCGTTCGACGTGGACCACTTGGCCTGTCGTCTCGGCGCCGACGCGAACCCGCTCGTCGATCGCCTCGTTCAGCCGAACGGTGAGCAGCATCCCCCCGCCGACCAGAAGGGTGCCCAGGATGACCACGACGACCAGCTTCAACTCTCGCCAGCCGAACGGGCTCTCCACCGGCCCTCCTCGCGCCTGGGGTCCGGACCTGGTTGCCGATCTTGTCGCCCGAGTGGGAGTACGGCGCACAACTGTAACCAGAAGGTCAAAAAGCGGCATTTCTCGACGAGAAATGCCGCTTGACCTGCACAAGCACAAGGTGGAGCCGAGGGGACTCGAACCCCTGACCCCCACACTGCCAGTGTGGTGCGCTACCAGCTGCGCCACGGCCCCTTGCGGTCGTCCCCGGTCGCCCGGGCACGGAGAGAACTATACACACGCCGCCCGGCATGGTCATCTCGCGGGGGTGCCCCGCACCCGGCTCAGTTCAGTGCCACGTCCGGCGGGAAGTGGGCCACCGCCGCCATCATGCCGCCCTGCCGGCGCAGCACCATCGGCCAGAGATCATCCGGCCGGTCGACGAAGGCGTCGCCGGGCAGCGCGTCGAACACGAACCAGGAGCCCTCCTCGATCTCGCGCTCCACCTGACCGGCGCCCCAGCCGGAGTAGCCGGCGAACACCCGGATGCCGCCGATGGCCTCGCGCAGCTTCTCCGGGTCGACCGAGAGGTCGATGGTGCCGACCGCGCCGGAGACGCGGTGGAAGCCCTTGACCGGGCGGACCGGGTGCCGCATGCGGGCCAGGCAGATGGCCGAGTCGGGCTGCACCGGGCCGCCCTCGAACAGCACCGCCGGGTCGCCGGCCAGGTCGCTCCAGTCGCCGAGCACGTCGGCCACCGAGACCTCGGTGGCGCGGTTCAGCACCACCCCGAGGGCGCCGCCGGGTTCGTGGGCGACGAGCAGCACGACCGTACGGTCGAAGTTCGGGTCCTTGAGCCCCGGTGTCGCGACCAGCAGCCGTCCGGTCATCGACTCCATGGCCCGGCCACCGATCGCCTGCCCCTCACCCTGCATGTCCGACACCCGTCAGCCGCGTGCCCGTACGGGCCCGAGGCCGTCGACCGTCCACCCTGTCAACGCCATGTCACGCACCATAGCCTGCACCCGGCCCGCTGGTTAAGGTCTGACGGCGGGCGATCACGACGGATCGAGGGAGGGCCGAATGGCGGCGCAGGCCGAACTGGCGGTGATCGGCGGGTCGGGGCTCTACGCCCTGCTCGACGGGGTGGAGCACGTGGTGGACACCCCGTACGGCGCACCGTCGGGCCCGATCACGGTCGCCGAGGTGGGCGGTCGCCGGGTGGCGTTCCTGCCCCGGCACGGGCGCGACCACAGGTACCCGCCGCACCTGATCCCGTACCGGGCGAACCTGTGGGCGCTGCGGTCGCTGGGCGTACGCCAGGTGCTGGCGCCGTGCGCGGTGGGCGGCCTGCGGCCGGAGCTGGGCCCGGGGACGTTCGTGGTGCCGGATCAGTTGATCGACCGCACCAGCGGGCGCACGCAGACCTACTACGACAGGGGCGCGGTGCACGTGTCGTTCGCCGATCCGTACTGCCCGGCCGGGCGGCGCACGCTGCTGGACACGGCGGCCGGGCGGGGCGTGCCGGCGGTGGACGGCGGGACCGTCGTGGTGGTCGAGGGTCCGCGCTTCTCGACGCGGGCGGAGTCGCGCTGGTTCGCCTCGATGGGCGGCACGATCGTCAACATGACCGGCCACCCGGAGGCGGTGCTCGCCCGTGAGCTGGCGCTCTGCTACACGTCGATCGCGCTGGTGACGGACCTGGACGCGGGCGTCGAGGCGGGCGAGTCGGTCACCCACGAGGAGGTGTTCCGGGTCTTCGCGGAGAACACCGACCGGCTGCGTGGGCTGCTGCTGGACGCCGTGGCGGCGCTGCCTGCCGAGCGGGACTGCCGGTGCGGGAGCGCGCTGGACGGGATCACGCTGCCGTTCCCGCTGCCCTGAGCGCGGGAAGCGCCCGAAAAGTCGGCTTAAGCCCGATAGATTCGGCTGGTCGGGAGACTGGGCACCGGACCGGATCCGGCATCCGCGTGTGAGGACGGAGGCGGCCGGCCATGGCGACGGTGCGGGAGGCGACGTACGACCTGCTGCGCGCGCTCGGCCTGACCACCGTCTTCGGCAACCCCGGCTCGACCGAGGAGCCGTTCCTCGCCGACTTCCCGGACGACTTCCACTACGTGCACGCGCTCCAGGAGGCGTCGGCGGTCGCCATGGCCGACGGCTACGCCCAGGGCACCGGCCGGCCCGCGCACGTCAACCTGCACACCGCGCCGGGCACCGGCAACGGCATGGGCAACCTGGTCACCGCCTGGCACAACCGGACCCCGCTGATCGTCAGCGCCGGGCAGCAGACCCGCGAGATGCTGCTGATCGAACCGCGCCTGGCCAGTCCGCGGGCGGTCGAGCTGGCCCAGCCGTACGTCAAGTGGGCGCACGAGCCCACCCGCGCGCAGGACATCCCGGCGGCCTTCATGCGGGCGTACGCCTCGGCGGTCCAGCCACCGGCCGGGCCGGTGTTCCTCTCCCTGCCGATGGACGACTGGGACCGCCCGGCCGACCCGCCGCCGCAGGTGCGCACCGTCGCCACCCGGATCGCGCCGGACCCGGACCGGCTGCGGGGCTTCGCCGACGTGCTGGCCGCCGCCCGCGCCCCGGCGCTGGTGCTCGGCGCGGCGGTGGACCGGTCGGACGCCTGGCCCGAGGCGGTCGCGCTGGCCGAGCACCTGGCCGCCCCGGTCTGGGCCGCCCCGGCGCCGGAGCGGGCCGTGTTCCCCGAGCGGCATCCGCACTTCCGGGGCGTGCTGCCGTACGCGATCGGACCGCTGTCGGAGGCGCTGCGCGGCCACGACGTGGTGCTCGTGGTGGGTGCCCCGGTGTTCCGCTACTACCCGCACGTGCCGGGCGACTACCTGCCCGGCGACACGCGGCTGCTGCACGTCACCGACGACCCGGACGAGGCGGCCCGCGCGCCGGTCGGCGAGAGCCTGCTCGGCGACGCCGGGCTGACCATGGCCGCGCTGTGCGAGCTTCTGCCGGCGACCGGCCGGGCGGCGCCGTCACCGCGACCGCGGCCGGCCCCGCCCGAGCCGGCCGACCCGCCGAGCGCCGACGCGCTGTTCGCCGCGCTGGCTGACGCGTGGCCGGCGGACGGGGTGCTGGTGCAGGAGTCGCCGTCGAACCTGGCCGCGCTGCGCCGCCGGCTGCCGATCGACCGGCCGCGCTCGTACCTGACGATGGCCAGCGGCGGTCTCGGGTTCGGGCTGCCGGCTGCGGTCGGGATGGCCCTTGCCGAACGCGACACCGGGCGTGGCCGCCCGGTGGTCGCGGTGGTCGGCGACGGCTCGTTCCACTACTCGGTGCAGGCGCTGTGGACGGCGGCGCGGCTGCGCCTGCCGCTCGCCGTCGTGGTCCCGGTGAACCGGCAGTACGCGATCCTCAAGGCGTTCGCCGAGCTGAAGCACACTCCGGGCGTGCCGGCGCTGGACCTGCCCGGGCTCGACGTGACGGCGGTGGCGCACGGCTACGGCTGCGCCGGTGAGGCGACCACCCTGGACGGGCTCGGTGCGGCGCTCGCCACAGCGCTGGCCGCGGACCGGCCGACGGTGCTGCCGGTGGCGATCAGCACCGACGTGCCACGGATCCTGTGAGCCTCAGCCGGGCCGGACGGTCAACGGGGCGCCGCTGCCGGCGTCCAGCACGGCCCGGCTGCCGAGCGGCGCGTCGAGCGTGACGCTGACCGGCTTCAGCACGAGCTGCGCGGTGCAGACGCCGGTGGAGGCGATCACGGCGCCGCCGATCACCACCACGTCCGGCCGTTCCAGCACCAGCGGGGTGGGCGGCCCGTCGCAGGCGCCGACGCCGAGCACGTAGTCGATCCGGTTGCCCTCGACCGCCCGCAGCTCCTGCGCGGACACCAGGCCCGCCGGCAGCGGCCGGGTGGGCACCGCGCCGCCGGGGGCCCGGCCGGTCACGCGCGGCGCCACGGCGATCCGCGCCACGGGTACGGCCAGCTCGTCCACTGTGAACAGCCAGGCGGGCACCTCGGCGCGGCCACGGCTGGTCAACACCGGCGCGCTGCCCAGCCGTACCCCGGTCACGGTGAGCGCCACGCACGCGCCCGGCGCCGAGGTCGACACCGGGTCGTTCGGGCCGGGCCGCCCGGTCGGTGCCGGGTCCGGTGCGGCCGGGCGCCCGTCGCAGGGCGGCGGGTCGCCCTGGCGGAGCTGGGCGTACGCGTCGGCGGCGCTCACCAGCGGCACCCGCAGCGTGCCGTCGGGGAACCGGATCGTGCCGTCCTTCGGCACGGCGGCCGGGATCGGGATCTGGTCCCGGTACCAGCCGGCCCCGAACGCCGTCTTCGTCTCGTCGGTGAAGCCCGGGTCGCCGGTGAGCACTGTGGCTTCCTGGAGCGGCACGTACCCGTCGCGCCAGCCCGGCACGGGCCGCCAGCCCGCTGCGACCTCCTGCGCCCGCTCGGTGAACGCGGTCCGCTGGTCCGGGCCGGCCGGCGGGGCCACTCCCGGATCGGCGCCGGGCGAGGCGCAGGCGGAGAGGGCCAGCAACGGGATCCCGAGCAGGGCGAGCACGCGGCGCATACCGCTTGGACGCGTGGCCGCCCCGGCCGGTTCCCGGCTCAGTCCTCGCCGCCGAGGTCGGCCTGGTACGCCTCCCAGAGCAGGTCGGCACCGTGCCGCCGGTGCCGGTCCAGCGCGCGCAGCAGGTCGCGGGTGCGCGCCCGCACCTCCGCCGCGGACACCCCCGGCAGGCGTACGGCGTGCTGGAGCGCGGCGAGCGCCCCGCTGATCGCGGCGTGCTCGGCGACCAGCAGGCGTACGCCCCGGTCCAGTCGCGGCGCGGCGCGCACCAGGTCGGCGTAGTGGCCGCCCGGTTCCTCGGTGACGCGGACGTGTTCGGTGAAGCCCCGCCGGACGGGGTCGAGGTCGGCGAGCAGTCTCTCCCGCCAGCGCGGCCCGGCGGTGGCCAGCGCCCGCCCGAGGGCGCGCAGGTCGCCGGAGGCGCTCGGGAGCACTACGGTCGGCTGCTGGATCGGACTGGTGACCATGGGACACCTCCCGCTGCTGGGTTGCGAACCCGTATGGCGATGGTGAACCCGGTCACCGGCGCTGTCCAGCGGTCGGGGCCGCCTCATCTGCCCCTCGGGCCTCACCTGCCCCGAACGCATCTCGCGCCTCAGACGGCTGTGCGCCCCGGTCCTCGTGGACCGGGGCGCACAGGCCGTGTAGTGGAGGTGCCGGGAATCGAACCCGGGTCCTTCGCCGGTTTGTCAGGGCTTCTCCGAGCGCAGCTCGCTATGCCTCTACTCGGCCCCACCGCTCACGCGAGCAAGTTGGTGTGACGGGCCCAGTCGCTGATTGATCTCGCCGCACGGACCCCGCGACCGGGTCCGATTGGCCAGCCTTCTAGCTGATGCCGGCTAACTGGGTCGAAGGCGCTCCCAGGCCGACAGACTTGCTACTCGCCTCAGGCGGCGAGAGCGAAGTCAGCGCGATTGTTCTTGGCGCTTATTGGTTTCCGACGACCGATTCTCGAGACGACGTCGGCTTCCTCGGCTCGCTTCCCCTGTCGCTGCGTACGAAGTCGAAACCAGTCACCCCCTCGAAGCGCTGCCCCTGTCGGCAGCACACCAAGCGTAACGCCTGGCGCAACCGGATTCATCCCGAGGCCCACCGGACGCGGACAGCCGGACGAACCGGACGTATCACTCAGCCATGCCCTTGCCGCGCCGGCCCACCGCCCGGGCGATCTCCTTGGCGGCGTCCCGCTTGGCCAGGTCCTGGCGCTTGTCGTACGACTTCTTACCCCGGGCCAGGCCGATCTCCACCTTGGCCCAGCCGTCGGAGAAGTAGACCTGCAACGGCACCAGCGTCAGGCCGCTCTCCTTGAGCTTGCCCAGCAGCCGGTCGATCTCCAGCCGGTTGAGCAGCAGCTTGCGGGTGCGCCGGGGCTCGTGGTTGGTCCAGGTGCCCTGGGCGTACTCCGGGATGTGCATGGCGTGCAGGTAGATCTCGCCGTCGCGCTCCTGGGCGAACGCGTCCACGAGCGACGCCCGCCCCGCCCGCAGCGACTTCACCTCGGTGCCGGTGAGCGCCATGCCCGCCTCGTACGTGTCGAGGATGGCGTAGTCGTGGCGTGCCTTCTTGTTGGAGGCGACCACCTTGCGACCCTTTTCCCGTGGCATCGGCGCCACCCCCTTCCCGATCGGCTCACCGGCCACCGGCCGGCGAGCGGAGATCATGCTACCGGAACCACAAGGGCCCTCCCGCGCGGTTTATTCCGGCGCGGAAGGGCCCTCGTCGAGCCGCAGGAGGTGACTAGACCCGCAGGTAGAAGCGGAGCGTGACCCAGGCGGTGACCGCGCTGACCACGCCACCGACGGCGGCCATCAGCGGGAAGGTCAGGAAGATCTCGGACCAGGAGATCGGGGTGATCAGGCCCTCCAGGGCGGCCATCGAGCTGCCGGCCGCCACCACCTTCACCCCGATCAACGCGAGCAGGCCGAGGATGGAGCCGAACAGGCCGGCCACCACCGCCTCCAGCACGAACGGCGCCTGGATGAACCAGTTCGACGCGCCGACCAGCTTCATGACCGCCACCTCACGCCGCTTGCTGTACGCGGCGACCTGGATGGTGTTCGCGACGAGCAGCAGGGCGGCGATGGCCATCACCGTGGCGATCGCGAGCGCTCCGTTCTGGAAGCCGCTCAGCACGCCGAAGACCTTGTCGAGCAGCTTGCTCTGGTCGACGATCGTGTCGATGCCCTCGGTGGCCTTGTACTTGTCGTAGATCTCCTTGTACTGCTCCGGATCGTTCAGCTTGACCCGGTACGACTCGGGAAGCTGGTCCGGCTTGACGGCGCTGACCAGGTCCGGGGCGTCGGCGTACATCTGCTGGAAGCGCTCGTACGCCTGCTCCTTGTTGACGTACGTCGAGTCCTTGACCAGCGGGTCCTGGCCGAGCTGCTGGCCCAGCGCGTCGACCTGTTCCTTGGTGGCATCGGTCTTCAGGAAGATCGAGACCTCGACGTTCTCGTAGTAGAGGTCCTTCATGTCGCCGACCTTCTGGTAGAGAAGGCCGCTGCCGCCCAGCATGAACAGCGACACCGCCATTGTGATGATCATGGCGATGGTCATCGTGACGTTGCGCCACAGCCCGACCAGTACTTCGGACAGGACGTACTTCATCCGCATCGGGATATCCTCCGGCTCTCCGGCGTGAGGTTTCGTCGTCAGGGTCTACGGAACGTCGTCCGGCTCAGCCGTAGACGCCGCGGGCCTGGTCGCGCACGATGCGGCCGCTCTCGATCTCGATGACCCGGCGCCGCATCTGGTTCACGATGTTGGAGTCGTGCGTGACCATCACGACGGTCGTACCGGTGCGGTTGATCCGGTCCAGCAGGCGCATGATCTCGATCGAGGTGTCCGGGTCCAGGTTTCCGGTCGGCTCGTCGGCCAGCAGGATCAGCGGCCGGTTGACGAACGCCCGGGCCACCGCGACACGCTGCTGCTCACCACCGGAGAGCTCGTGCGGGTAGCGGTGCTCCTTGCCGCCGAGACCGACCAGCTCCAGCACCTCCGGCACGACCCGGCGGGCGACCGCCTTCGTCTTACCGATCACCTCCAGCGCGAACGCCACGTTCTCGTACGCGGTGCGGTTCGGCAGCAACCGGAAGTCCTGGAAGACGCAGCCGATGGAACGCCGGAAGTGGGGTCGCTTCCAGGAACGCATCGAGGTGACGTCCTTGCCGTTGACGACGACCCGGCCCTTGTTGGGCGTGACCTCGTGCAGCAGCAACTTGATGATGGTGGACTTGCCGGAGCCGGATGGACCGATGAAGAAGACGAACTCGCCCTTCTCGATCGAGACGGACACGTTGTCGAGCGAAGGCCGGGACGCCTTCGGGTACGTCTTCGTCACTTGCTCAAGCTGAATCACGGGTCGGTAGTCTACGCGGTGTAACCGCAGAGCCAAGCCCCACGCCCCGCCGAAGCGGTGCGCGTCATCGATTTACCCGGTCAACACGAGATCGATGACGCGCTGCGTCCAAACGTGATCACGCACCGTCAGCGGTGAGCTGCTGCTGCTTCCGCCAGCGGATTCCCGCCTCGATGAAGCTGTCCAGGTCACCGTCGAAGACCGAGGACGGATTGCCCGTCTCCTGTTCGGTACGCAGATCCTTCACCATCTGATACGGGTGCAGGACGTACGAGCGCATCTGGTCGCCCCAGGAGCTGGTGCTGCCGGTCTTCAGGCCGGCCAGCTTCTCCTCCTCCTCCTGCCGCTTGCGCTCCAGCAGGCGGGACTGGAGCACCCGCATCGCGGAGGCCTTGTTCTGCAGCTGGGACTTCTCGTTCTGGCAGGTCACCACGATGCCGGTGGGGATGTGGGTCAGCCGCACCGCCGAGTCGGTGGTGTTGACGCTCTGCCCACCCGGCCCGGACGACCGGTAGACGTCCACCCGGACCTCGTTCTCCGGGATGTCGATGTGGTCGGTCTGCTCGGTGACCGGCAGCACCTCGACCCCGGCGAAGCTGGTCTGCCGGCGGCCCTGGTTGTCGAACGGGCTGATCCGCACCAGCCGGTGCGTGCCGGACTCCACGCTCAGCGTGCCGTAGGCGTAGGGCACCTTCACCGTGAACGTGGCCGACTTGAGGCCCGCCTCCTCGGCGTACGAGGTCTCGTAGACCTCGGTCGGGTAGCCGTGCCGCTCGGCCCAGCGCAGGTACATCCGCAGCAGCATCTCGGCGAAGTCGGCGGCGTCCACGCCACCGGCGCCGGCCCGGATCGCGACGAGCGCCTCCCGCGAGTCGTACTCGCCGGAGAGCAGCGTGCGGACCTCCATCTCCTGGATGGCCTTGGTCAGCCCGGTGATCTCCGACTCGACCTCGGTCAGCACACCCGGGTCGTCCTCGGCCTGGGCCAGCTCCAGCAGCACGCCGGCGTCGTCGAGCCGGGAGCGCAGGTCACCCAGCTTGGTGATCTCGCCGTTGACGTACGACAGCTGCGACGTCACCTGCTGCGCCTTGGCCTGGTCGTCCCAGAGGTCGGGCGCGGAGGCCTCCTGCTCCAGCCGGGCCTTCTGCTCGCGCAGCTTGTCGAGGTCGAGCACGGCCTCGATGTTGCGCAGCGTGGCGTCGAGATCCTTGAGCTGTTCGGCGTAATCGGCAGCGGTCACGACAGACAAGACTACCGGCGCGTGCGAGGAGTGAGCCTGCGAGCCCCGCAGTCACGCGCGAAAAGTCTGCGCTGCCCACTCCAGCGAGTGCGCCCCCAGGTGGTCAGCCGACCGGGGCGGTCTTCAGCCAGGACAGCGCCGCCTTGTGGTAGGCGACGGCGAACTCCAGCGCGCTGGCGTCGTAGCTGTCGCCTTCCTTCTTGGCGTTCTTGACCTGCTCCCGCACCGCCGCCAGCGCCTCGGTGTGGTACTCGTTCGCCGTGGCGTACAGGTTCTTGAGCTGGCTCGCCGAGTGCAGGCCGCCGAACGCGATCCGTAGCGCTATCGGGTTACGGATCGTGTCCTTGCCGGGATTCTCCGCGAGCCAGCGGGAGAATGTCCGTTTTCCGGCCGCCGTCAGCGCGTATGGCTGGCTCATCCGCGGCCCGGGCTTGCCGAGCCGCACCAGACCCTTCTCGGCCAGGACCGGCAGCTCCCGGTAGACCTGGCTGCGGGTCATCGACCAGTACGGCGCCAGACGGCGCTCAGCGGCGGCCATCAACTGGCCGCCAGTCATCGGGCCGTCGTGCAGCAGACCGAGCAGAGCTGCTGCCGTCGGGTTGACTCCGGATTCCGCCATGCCCTCTAAGCTGCCACTTTGTCGGCTCCGGCGTCCAGGATTTGCTCATTTCGGCACCCGATGACGGGTCCGATGTGCACTGTCGGATGAGGAAGAGGGCCCGCCCCGGCCGGGACGGGCCCTCTTCGAGCGCCTCAGCCCATGTGCGGGTAGACGTGATCGGTCGCCGGGACGAACGTCTCCTTGATCGTCCGGGGCGACATCCAGCGGACCAGGTTGTGCCAGGAACCCGCCTTGTCGTTGGTGCCGCTGGCCCGGGCGCCGCCGAACGGCTGCTGCCCGACGACCGCGCCGGTCGGCTTGTCGTTGATGTAGAAGTTGCCCGCCGCGTACCGCATCTTCTCCGCCACCTGGTCGATTACCCGGCGGTCGGTCGCGAAGATCGACCCGGTCAGCGCGTACGGCGCGATCGACTCGGCCTGGGCGACCACCTCGTCGAAGCGGGCGTCGTCGAAGACGTGCACGCCGAGGATCGGCCCGAAGTACTCGGTGGTGAACGTCTCGTGCGCGGCGTCGGAGCACTCGAACAGCGTCGGACGGACGAAGTAGCCGACCGAGTCGTCGGCGGTGCCGCCGGCCAGGATCCGGCAGGAGTCGTCGCCCTTGATCAGCTCCAGCGCGGCGGTGTGCCGGCCGAACGCCTTGTCGTCGATCACCGCGCCGCCGAAGTTGCTGAAGTCGGTCACGTCGCCGTAGGTCAGCGAGTCGGCGGTGGCGGCGAGCCGGTCGCGCAGCCCGCCCTCCCAGAGCGACCGCGGGACGTACGCCCGGGAGGCGGCCGAGCACTTCTGGCCCTGGTATTCGTAGGCGCCCCGGATCAGCGCGGTGTGCAGCGCGTCCACGTCGGCGCTGGTGTGCGCGACCACGAAGTCCTTGCCGCCGGTCTCGCCGACCAGCCGGGGGTAGCCCCGGTAGCGGGCGATGTTGTCGCCGACGGTCTTCCACAGGTGCTGGAACACCTTCGTCGAGCCGGTGAAGTGGATGCCGGCGAGGTCCGGGTCGGCGAGCACCACCTCGGAGACCTCCTCGCCGCGCCCGGTGACCATGTTGATCACACCGGGCGGCAGGCCGGCGGCCTCGAACAGGCGCATGGTGAAGTGCGCCGCGAACTGCTGCGTCGGGGACGGCTTCCAGACCACCGTGTTGCCGAGCATGGCCGGCGCGGCCGGCAGGTTGCCGGCGATCGCGGTGAAGTTGAACGGGGTGATCGCGTAGACGAAGCCCTCCAG
Organism: Micromonospora sp. NPDC049151; assembly: GCF_040648395.1. Classification (NCBI taxonomy): domain Bacteria; kingdom Bacillati; phylum Actinomycetota; class Actinomycetes; order Micromonosporales; family Micromonosporaceae; genus Micromonospora; species Micromonospora sp. NPDC049151. The sequence continues at coordinate 216,249 of NZ_JBEZDP010000008.1, read as the reverse complement.
CGGCCGGTGGTCGAGGCGGTTCCAGACCCCGGGCGAGGACAGCGGCTGCTCGGCCAGGAGCCGCCGGGCGAAGTGCACGTTGAACCGGAGGAAGTCGATCAGCTCGCAGGCCGAGTCGATCTCGGCCTGGACGGCCGTCTTGGACTGGCCGAGCATGGTGGCCGCGTTGAGCGTGTCCCGCCAGGGGCCGGCCAGCAGGTCGGCGGCGCGCAGGAAGACCGCGGCCCGCTCCTCGAACGGCAGCGCGCGCCACATCGGCGCGGCGTCCTTCGCGGCCCGGACCGCGGCGCGGGCGTCGTCGTGGGTGGCGTGCCCGGTGACGCCGAGGACGTGCGCGTGCTTGTGCGGCTGCACCACGTCGATCGACGCGCCGCCGGCCATCCGCCGTTCACCGGCGATAGTCATCGGCAGCTCGATCCGCTCGGCGGCCAGTTCGGCCAGCCTCCGCTGGAGCCGCTCCCGGTCGGCGCTGCCGGGCTCGTAGGTGTGTACCGGCTCGTTGAGGGGCTCGGGTACGGAGAACACGGCGTCCATCACAGCTCCTGGCGATCTCGACGACGGCGGCGAAACCGGACCCGCGGGCCCCGGCCGGGCGGCCGGACGCCGGACACCGCGGGGTGAGACGGCGGCGGGACCTGCCCCCGATTCTGTCACGAGACGCGCCCGCGGGCCGCGCCTCCCCGGCACACCGGACAAGCCGGCTGTCTCCGGACCTTCGGCCGCCGCCCACCCACGACCGACGAAACATCGGAGTACGGGACGACACGTCGTTGATCCTTCGGCGTGATCGGTTCTGGCGCCTGCCGCGCCCGGCCCGCCCGAGGAGCGGCGGCACGCCGCGTACGCTGGATGACCGGTGACCTGCCCGGCCCGGCGCGGGGAGATCCGGCGACCGTCGAAGGGAAGACGATGAGCAACCAGCCCGGCAGCTCCACGGCCGCCGAGACGGATCAGCCCGAGGCCGTCGAGCCGTCGGGCGGCGAGGCGAGCACGGACGAGGTCGTCGCGGCCGGGCGTCCGGAGTTCGCCCCGGGCGCGCTCGTGCTCGCCCTGGTCTCGATCGGGTGGCTGGCCGCCATGCTCTGGTCCACCCGGGAGGCGATCCACTCGACAGCTGCCGGCGTCACCGCGATCAGCCTCTCCGCGTACGCGCTGCCCGGCGTCATCACCGCCGCGCTGGTCACCGGCGCCACGGTGGCCCTGCTCGCGACCAACCGGCTGGGCCGCGCCACGCTCCGCTTCCTGGCCGCCGTCGGCGCCGGCCTCCTGGTCGGGCTCGTCGCCGCAGTGGCGATCAACCTGACGTACGCGGACAACGCCACCACGAACACCATCGCCGGCACCACGGCGGCAGCCGCGATCATCGGCGGGGCGATGGCCGGTGCGCGCCAGGCCCGGGTGGTGGGGGCGATCACCGTCGCGACGCTCACCGCGCAGATCTTCGTGGTGCTGTTCAGCCGTGCCCGCGACCCGCTCTCCGACCTGTTCGGCGCCGGGGAGACGCAGCAGTCGGTGCTGGACGCCGCGAAGTGGGTCTCGCGTACCGAGTCGTTGCTCGCCGGGCTGCTCGCCGGGCTGGCCGCGTACCTCTATCTGACCTGGTCCCGGCGCCGGGCGGAGCGCCGCGACGGCGCGGCGTCACCGCTGCGCTGGCCGGCGTACCTGATCGCCGGCGCCGGCGCGGGCCTGCTCCTGCTGCTCACCGAGGTGATCATCCGGATCGGCGGGCGCGGGCTGCTCGACCTGGCCGCCGCGCTCAGCGAGGCCGACGAGGTGGCGCAGACCGCGCTGGGCACCTCGCGGGTGGACAACGGCATCTGGGTGCTCTTCGTGGGCGCGCTGACCGCGCTCATCATCTTCGGGCGCACGCTCGGCCCGCGTCCGGTGGACGACGACGAGCCGGCGGCCTGAACCGCCGCGCCGTCAGCCCGCTTCGCGCAGCAGCAGGTCCAGCTCGGTCACGTCGTACCACTCCAGTTCGTGGTCCTCGGCGCCGTCGACTGTGAACTGGGCGTCCGGGTCGCCGGCCTGGGCCTCCACCACCACGTCGACGGCGGCCGCCACGTCCTCGACCGCGTCCGCGCCGTCCACGTGCAGCGCGGCCACCGACTTCACGGGCACCGGCCCGGCCGGCCGGACCACGCTCGATCCCAGGTCGCCGACGACCCGGCCGACCGCCCGAGCGGGCAGGTCGGCCGAGACCACCACCCGTCGCCGGGGCGCGGCGGGATCGAGCCGGAGCAGGAGCAGCGCGTCCTGGGCGGCCCGGGTGAAGGCCACGTACTCCAGTTCCTCCTCGTCGCCCTCGGCGTACCACTCGCGCAGCTCCGGGGTCACTGCGTGCGCCGCCTCGGCGCTCAGCCCCTCGTCGCGCAGCCGGGCGAGCATGGGGACAGTCGCCGGCAGGTACACCCGGACAAGCTCGTCGGTCACCGGTCACTCCCACACTCAGGCCGATCGCCGGCGGACGCCGGCTCCGGGCGCCGATCATGCCGTACGCCGAGACCGTCATACACCCGGCACCCGCGCGGGTGAAGTCTCCCGCCGGTGTGTCTCCCGAACGGGCACATGGCCGTGTCACTCAGTGATGGCAAACTGAAGCAAACGAAACCAACCCCGGGAGTCACCGTGGAGTCGAGGTTCCTGCTGCTGTCCGACGTCGCCGCCGAGCTGAACGTCTCGGACTCGCAGGTCTACCACATGGTCCGCAGCGGCGAGCTGCCCGCGATCAAGATCGGTGGCCGGGGCCAGTGGCGGGTCGAGCGCGCCCGGCTGGAGGAATACATCGAGCGCAAGTACGCCGAGACCGCCGAATGGGTGCGCGGCAACCCGCTCGGCGAGCGCGACGAGGAGTGACCGCCCGCCAACCGTGCGCCATTGACGGCGGTCGCACGAGTCCGGGAAGATGAGAGCCTGTCGGAGGCAAACGAAGGCAAACGCAAGGATTTGAGATGGTCGACACCCGCCGTCCCCGCGCACCCCGCCCGCCGGTCCGTCTCCGGCCCGCCCCGCCGCTCGATCCGCCCTGCACCGACGAGGAACCGATCTGGAGTCCCGCCGGGCAGCTCACACTCGACCTGGCCGGCCCGCGCCCCCGTGCCACCGCGCGCCCGCCCGGCCGCGCCCCCGACCCGGCAGCAGCGTGGCCACGCTGGTTCGGCACGCCCGCAACAGCCCTCGCCTCCGCCACGCCCGAGGGAGCGCGGGCCGCGCACCTGTTCGTGCGCACCTTCCTGGAGATCGTGAACGGCTTCCGGCCGCCCGGCCAGCTCCGGCCGCTCTGCGTGCCCGAGGCGGCCGGTCCGGTGTCGGTCGAGCTGACCCGCGCGGCCCGCCGGGTCACGCCGGTGCGCCGCCGTACCGCCCGACCGGCGTTGCTGCTGCGGCGTCTGCGGGTCTGCGAGCCCCGCGCGGGCGCGGTCGAGGCCACCGCCGTGTTCGCCGGGGCCGGCGGCGCGAGCTGGGCGGTCGCGATACGCCTGGAACGCCGCCGAGGCACCTGGCTGTGCCAGGTGCTGGACGTCCTTTGAGCCCGGCCGTCGCCTCTCCGACCTGACTCGACGCGCCGCGGCCACCCGCGTCGACCTGTGAGCGGGCGTAGCCAACCGGCTCCCGGCTCCCGGCTCCCGGCTCCCGGCTCCCGGCTCCCGGCTCCCGGCTCCCGGCTCCCGGCTCCCGGCTCCCGGCTCCCGGCTCCCGGCGAGATCTTGGTACCAAACGGCCCCCATAGGGGCCCTTTCCTACCAAGATCTCCGCCGCTTCCACTAGGCGGAACGCCAATCTCGCCTAACGAGAGGTCAGTGCAACAACCAGGATCTCCGGCCCGCGCCACCCCACCAAATCCCGCGATCTTGCACTTTCGGACCCCCATGTCGGCATGAATCGGTCACAACAGGGGCCGCAACTGCAAGATCGGCCCAGGGAGGACGGGAGGACGGACGGGAGGACGGGAGGACGGGCCGGAGGACGACGACGGGCCCCGGCCGGAAGGCCGGGGCCCGTCGGGGCGCGCGTTCGGGGTCAGTTGCCGCCGTTTGGCGAGCCGTGGCAGCGCTTGTACTTGCGGCCCGAGCCACACGGGCAGGGCGCGTTACGGGACGGGCCCTCGCCGCCGTCGACCTGGCCGGGAGCGGCCCGCCGGGCGGTGCTGGCGGCCACAGCCTGGCCGCTCGCCCCGGCCGGAGCACGGCGCGGCGTGGCGGCGGCCGGGCGCTCCGAGGACTGCTGGCCGATGCCGAGGGCCGGCGCCTGCTGCTCGGGCCGCTCGATCACCGGGGCGCCCCGGCCGGCCTCGCCGTCCACGGCGGGCGCGGAGTATTGCAGGCCCTGCTGCTGCGGCGCGCGGTTGAGACCCTTCGCCCGGATCTCCACCGGCTTCTCCAGCAGCTGCACCTCCTCGGCATCCGGCTCCGCCTCCTCGACCTGGACGTCCAGGTTGTAGAGGAAGCCGACAGTCTCCTCCTTGATGCCGTCCATCATGGTGGCGAACATGTCGAAGCCCTCGCGCTGGTACTCGATGACCGGGTCGCGCTGGGCGTACGCCCGGAGGCTGATGCCCTCCTGGAGGTAGTCCATCTCGTAGAGGTGCTCGCGCCACTTGCGGTCGATCACCTGGAGCAGGACCATCCGCTCCAGCTGGCGGACCGCCTCCTCGCCGAGGCTCTCCTCACGCCTGTCGTACGCGGCGTGCGCGTCCTCCTTGAGGCGGGCGAGCAGGAAGTCCTGGTCGATGCCGGAGCGGGAGCCGAGCTCCTCCTCCAGCTCGTCGATGGTGATGCCGACCGGGTAGAGCTGCTTGAGGCTGGACCAGAGCTGTTCGAGGTCCCAGTCCTCGGCGTAGCCGTCGCTCGTCGCGCCGACCACGTACGCGGTCACCACGTCGTCGATCATGTTGCGGACCTGGTCGGACAGGTCCTCGCCGTTGAGCACCCGGAGGCGCTCGGCGTAGATCACCTGGCGCTGCTTGTTCAGCACCTCGTCGTACTTGAGGACGTTCTTGCGGATCTCGGCGTTCTGGCCCTCGATCTGGGCCTGGGCGCTCTTGATCTGCCGGGTGACCATCTTCGACTCGATGGGCACGTCCTCGGGGATGTTGAAGCGGTCCATCACCGCCTCGACCGCGCCGGCCCGGAAGCGCTTCATCAGCTCGTCCTGCAGCGACAGGTAGAAGCGGGACTCGCCCGGGTCGCCCTGGCGGCCGGCACGACCGCGCAGCTGGTTGTCGATCCGGCGGGACTCGTGCCGCTCGGTGCCCAGCACGTAGAGCCCACCGGCGGCGGCGACCTCCTCCGCCTCGACGTCGCACGCCTGCTTCCAGGTCGGGAGGATCTCCTCCATCGCCTTGGCGTACTCCTCCGGCTGCTCGACCGGGTCGAGCCCGCGCTGGCGCAGCTCGTTCGCGGCGAGGAACTCGGGGTTGCCGCCGAGCAGGATGTCGGTGCCGCGGCCGGCCATGTTCGTCGCGACGGTGACCGCGCCCTTGCGCCCGGCCTGCGCGACGATCTCCGCCTCCTTGGCGTGGAACTTCGCGTTCAGCACCGAGTGCGGGATGCCGCGGCGGCGCAGCATGTGCGACAGGATCTCGGAGTTCTCCACCGAGACGGTGCCGACCAGCACCGGCTGGCCCTGCTCGTGCCGCTCGGCGATGTCCTCGACGACGGCGTTGAACTTGGCCTTCTCGGTCTTGTAGATGACGTCGGGCCGGTCGAGCCGGACCATCGGCCGGTGCGTCGGGATGGTCACGACGCCGACCTTGTAGACCTTGTTGAACTCGCCCGCCTCGGTCTGGGCGGTACCGGTCATGCCGGAGAGCTTCTCGTAGAGGCGGAAGTAGTTCTGGAGGGTGATGGTGGCCAGCGTCTGGTTCTCCTGCTTAATCTCCACACCCTCCTTGGCCTCGATCGCCTGGTGCATGCCCTCGTTGTAGCGACGGCCGTGCAGGATGCGGCCGGTGAACTCGTCGACGATCAGGACCTCGCCGTCGTTGACGATGTAGTCCTTGTCGCGCTTGTAGAGCTCCTTGGCCTTGATGGCGTTGTTCAGGTAGCCGACCAGCGGGGTGTTCACCGACTCGTAGAGGTTGTCGATGCCCAGGCGGTCCTCCACCTTGGCCACGCCGCGCTCGGTGATGGCGATGGTCCGCTTGGCGTAGTCGACCTCGTAGTCGCCCTCGCCGTCGGTGCCGGGCTGGAGCCGGGCCACCACGGCGGAGAACTCCTGGTACCACCGGGCGGAGTGCTCGGCCGGGCCGGAGATGATCAGCGGGGTACGCGCTTCGTCGATCAGGATCGAGTCGACCTCGTCGACCACGGCGAAGAAGTGGCCGCGCTGGACCAGTTCCTCCTTCGACCAGGCCATGTTGTCGCGCAGGTAGTCGAAGCCGAACTCGTTGTTCGTGCCGTAGGTGATGTCGCACTCGTAGGCCGCGCGGTGCTCGGTGGCGGGCCGGTTGGGCAGCACCACGCCGACGCTCAGGCCGAGGAACTCGTGCACCCGGCCCATCCAGGCGGCGTCGCGCTCCGCCAGGTAGTCGTTCACGGTGATCACGTGCACGCCCTTGCCGGCGAGCGCGTTCAGGTAGACCGGCATGACCGAGGTCAGCGTCTTGCCCTCACCGGTCTTCATCTCGGCGATGTTGCCGAAGTGCAGCGCCGCGCCACCCATCACCTGGACGTCGTAGGGGCGCTGGCCGAGCACCCGCGAGGCGGCCTCCCGGCACACCGCGAACGCCTCGGGCAGCAGGTCGTCGAGGGTCTCGCCGTCCTCGAGGCGCTCCTTGAACTGGTCGGTCATGCCGCGCAGCTCGTCGTCACTGAGGTTGACGTAGTCGTCCTCGATCGAGTTGACGGCGGCCGCGATGGCCTTCAGCCGACGCACCATGCGGCCTTCGCCGGCGCGAAGGACCTTTTCCAGAATCGACACGGATCAACGCTCCCCTAGACGGTCTCGAACCATCGTAGGCGCTCCGACGCGACGATGGTCACTGGTGGCGGCGGTCCGGACTCCGGAAACCGACATAACGCCGCCACCGTGCGCCACCGGCCGCTAATCGGGTTACGCCGTGCGCGAACGATCCGGCACGATGGCTCGAATGGAGCCTGTGGAGATCATCGAGGACGGCCTGCTGCTGCGCCCGTGGCGCGCCGAGGACGCCGACGCGGTGCACCGCGCCTGCCAGGATCCGGACATCCAGCGCTGGACCACCGTACCTCGCCCGTACCTCCCGGAGCACGCGACCGAGTTCGTCACCACGATCAGCGCCACCGCCTGGGCCGAGGGCACCGCCGCGCAGTTCGCGGTCTGCGACGCCGGCACCGGTGAGCTGTTCGCCTCGATCGGCCTGGTCTCCGTCGACCGCGCGCTGGAGTCGGCGGAGGTCGGCTACTGGACCGCGCCGTGGGCCCGGGGCCGGGGCGTCGCGGTCCGCGCCACCCGCGCGCTGGCCCGCTGGGCGTTCGACGCGCTCAAGCTGCGCCGGCTCACCTGGCAGGCCGAGATCGGCAACCACGCCTCCCGGCTGGTCGCGCTGCGCGCCGGCTTCCGGATCGACGGTGAGCTGCGGCTGGCACATCCCAGCCCCGGCGGGCGGGCCGAGGGCTGGATCGGCTCGCTGCTCCCCGGCGAGGTCGCCGCGGCGGGCGAGCCGATCCCCTACGGCCCGGACACGCTCCAGGCTCGCCGGGCCGCCGTCTTCGGCCGGCCGCAGCCGGTCCTGTTCGCCACCGCCGGGAACACCGAGCTGCGGCTGCGCGCGCTGGAGGAACGCGACCTGCCCGAGGTGACGCGCACCTGTCAGGACGAGCAGACCGTCCACTGGACCACGGTGCCGCACCCGTACCGGCCGGAGCACGCCGAGGGCTTCCTGCGCGACGTGGTGCGCCCGGCCTGGGCGCGGGGCACCGCGGTGACGTTCGCCGTGGCCGACCCGGACGACCGCTACGTCGCGTCGATCGACCTGCGCATCATGGCCGGAGACCCGCTGGTGGCCGACGTGGGTTACATGACCGCGCCGCACGCGCGCGGCCGGGGCTACCTGCCGGCCGCGCTCGCCGCGGTGTGCGCCTGGGGCTTCACCACGCTCGGCCTGGCCCGGATCGAGTGGCGCGCGAACGTCGGCAACACCGCCTCCCGGCGGGCCGCCGAGAAGGCCGGCTTCACCGTCGAGGGCACGCTGCGCGGCGGCGTCCAGCACCGCGGCGAGCGGCAGGACGTGTGGATCGGCGGCCTCCTGCCGGGCGACCTGGCGTGACGCCGGAGACGACCGAGGGGTACGGCGTACGGCTGCGGCAGTGCCACCTCGCGGACGTACCGGACATGGTGGCCGGTTGCGCGGATCCGGAGATCCGCCGGTTCATGCCCCTGCTGCCTGACCCGTACGACGCCGACGCCGCCCGGTGGTGGATCACCGAGGGGGCACCGGCGGCGTGGGCGGCGGGCGGCGCCGCGTACACGATCGCCGACCCGGCGACCGACCGGCTGCTCGGCAGCATCGGGCTGACCCGGCTCAGCGCGGAGCGGGCCACGTACGAGATCGGCTACTGGGTGGGACCGGCGGCGCGCGGCCGGGGCGTGGCCACCGCCGCCACCCGGCTGCTGACCGAGCGGGCGTTCACCGCCGGGGCGGCCCGGCTGGAACTGCTCACCCGGACGGAGAACGTGGCGAGCCAGCGCATCGCGCTCGCCTGCGGTTACCGGCACGAGGGCGTACGCCGGGCGGCGGGGGCGGACGGCGACGGCGTACGCCAGGATCTGATCGCCTGGGTGCGGCTGGCCGACGACCCGCCCGGGCCGGTCGCCCGGCTGCTGCCGGACCTGCCGGACGGCCGGCTCACCGACGGCGTCGTGACACTGCGCCCGGTGGAGCCGGCGGACACCGACACGCTGTACCGGCTGCACACGCTGCCGGAGGTGGTGGCCAACCGGGTGCCGCCGGTGGCACCGGAGCGCGCGGCGCTCGCGCGGCGCTGCCGGCTGGCGGCGAGCCGCTGGCTGGCGGGCGAGGCCGCCGACCTGGCGATCCTCGACGCGGCCACCGGCACTGTCGTCGGCGGCTGCGCGCTGTTCTACGACGAGCCGGCCACCGGGCAGGCCATGCTCGGCTACAGCCTGCTGCCCGAGGCGCGCGGGCGCGGGCTGGCGGCCCGCACCGTCCGGCTTGTCGCCGAATGGGCGTTCGGCATCGGGGTGGCCCGGCTCTGGGCCGGTACCCGGCCGGACAACGTCGCCTCGCAGCGGGTCCTGGAACGGGCCGGCTTCCGGCGGGAGGGGCTGCTGCGCGGCCGGCTTCCCGGCCCGGAGGGCATCCGCGTCGACTCGGTGGTCTACGGCCGGTTGGCCACCGACGGGAGCTGAGGACGGGCCCCGTGCGGAGCCCGTCCTGCCCGGTCGAGGGGTCACGTGTCGAGCTGGATGATCCCGTAGTCGTACGCGTGCCGCCGGTAGACCACGCTCGGGCGGCCGGACTCCTTGTCCTGGAACAGGTAGAAGTCGTGGCCGACCAGTTCCATCTGGAACAACGCGTCATCGACGGTCATCGGGTCGGCGGGGTGGACCTTCGCCCGGGCGATGTGCCACGGCTGGTCGTCGTATTCGGCGTAACGGTCCTCGTCGGGACGCTCGGCGACGGCGGTGGCGGCGCCGTGGCCGTCGCGCGCCGCCAGACCGGGCCCGTCGAGGTCGGCCACCGGCAGCCCGGCGGTCGCGGCGGCCACTGAGATCGGCGGCCGTCCCCGGTGCACCCGGCGGCGGTCCGCCGCGCGGCGGAAGCGCGTGTCCAGCTTGGCGATGGCGGCGTCGAGCGCGCTGTAGAAGTCGTTCGTGCAGGCCTCGGCCCGGATCACCGGGCCGCGCGTCACGCACGTGATCTCCACCCGCTGGCAGGTGTCCGCCTGGCGTGGATTGCGCTCGTGGAACAACTCGACGTCCACGCGAATGAGCTTCTGGTCGTAGCGTTCGATCTTCGCGAGCTTCTCGGCTACGTGTACCCGGTAATGGTCCGGCACTTCGACGTTACGGCCCTTGACCACGATGTCCACGTGACCTCCCTTGTTCGGACGGTCGTTCGGTCCGGATCATCCGGTCGACGCACCCGGGAGGGCCCGCTCGGCGTCGACCGGTGTTGTTCGGCTACGCCTCCTTCCAGTGCCGGGGGAAGGTTGGCATCCTCACTACCCCCGACACCGAAACGCTAACTCCTGTTCGGCCACCCGTCACCCCTGGTTGCCGAAGGCGGTCGCGGAATTTAACACCTCATACACCAAGGGGTGAAACGGATGCACGAAGCGTCACCGATGGTGCCGCTTTTGCGTTGCGGCGAGCACCGCCGCGGCCTTTGGCGTCATTCCCGCGCGGTGCAACATCCGGCTCACCACCGCCAGCGTGGCGCCGGTGGTGACGATGTCGTCGAGCAGCACGACAGTGCCGGCCGGCCGGTGTCCGCCCGGCGGACGGCGCAGCCGGAACGCGGCCTCGGCCGCGGCGGCCCGCCCGGCGCTGTCCAGCTCCACCGAGTCGGTCCGGGGCAGCGCGCGCAGCGGGCGCAGCACCCGTACCGGCCACCCGGCCGCGCGCAGCCGGTCCGCCGCCGGCCGGACCAACCGGTCGAGGTGGTCGCCGTAGCGGGCCCGGGCCGCGCGGGCGGTGTCCGGGACCGCCACCAGCGTCACCGGGCCGGGCGGCCCCACCGCCGCCGCGACCACCTCGGCCAGCAGCGCCCCCAGCGGCCGGGCCAGCCCGTGCCGACCCCTCTCCTTGTACGCCAGCAGCCCCTCGCGCAGCGCGCCGCCGTACGGGCCGAGCGCCACGCAGGGCGGAAGGCCGGGCGGGGCCGGATCGGGCCGGGCCGGTGCTGGACGCAACGACTCCAGCTCGCGCACGCAGCCGGAGCAGAAGCCGTGCCGCAGCCGCACCGACGTCGCGCCACAACCGGCGCACCCGGCAGGCAGCACGAGGTCGGTCAGGTCCGACCAGAGCCCGCCCAGGTCACGCACGGGCGGTCAGTAGAGGAAGAACGGCGCGGTCGGGTTTGTCGCCCGGCTTCCCGCCGGAACGTCGAGCACCTGCTCCCGCTTCACGTAGTCGAACGGGTTGTTCCGCCAGGCCGCGCCGTCCGTCTCGAACATGAACGAGAACGCGGCCAGGCCACGGTCACCGCCGCCCGGATACCCGGCGAGCTGGGTCACCGGTGCGCCGATCTCCACCGTCAGCGGGGTCTCCCAGGCGCCGTCGACGCTGAGCTGATGGATCGCCGAACGCCGGTCCGCCTCGTTGCCGGCCAGCGCCAGCTCGTTCTCCGCCACCCAGTCCACCACCGTCACGCCGGTGAGCAGCGTGGTGACCCGGCGGGGCTGTCCGAGGCTGACCACGCCACCGTCGACGCTCACCGCGGCGACGAAGACCGCGCCGCCGGAGGCCAGCACGATCCGGTGCCCGTCGAGTGAGCCGGCGACAGCCGTCACCGGCCCGGGTACCGACAGCGGGATCTCACTCATCCGGCCCACGCCGTCGAACCGGTAGAGCCGGCCGTCGGCCGCCACCAGACCGCCCGGGCGGGTCTTGCTCAGCGACCGCAGCCAGGTGGGACGGCTCATGGCCCGGAACGTCCGGTCGCCGGGGCTGAACACCGCGACCGGTTCCGGGCCGGTGCCCACCTTGAGCCGCCTGCGGTTGTCCGGCCCGGTCACCACAAGCGCGGCGAGCACCTGGTCCTCGGCGCGGGCGAGCGACGCGGAGACGACGTTGCGGTTCTCCGCGGGCGGCAGCGGCGCGGCGGCCCGGGACTCGTTGCCGAACCCGAGGGGACGGACGGCGCCGTCGTAGACGGCGTACCGCATCGGATCCGCGCCGCGGGGATAGGCGGTGACCGAGACGCGTTCCCGCCGCAGGTCGACGGTGAGCCGCTTCTGGTTCTGGATCTTCAGGTCGACCTGGCCGTCCAGGTCCGACAACGACCACGCCAACTGCGTGCCGAGCCGGGTCAGCCGCTGTTCGTTGGCGCCCGGCATGTTGAGGTTGATCTCCCAGTGACCGTCCGCGCCGGTCGCGTTGTTGATCAGCTGGGTGCCGTCCGGCAGCCCGGTCACGGCGGGGGCCAGCCAGTCCGACGGACGGTCGGCCAGCCACTTCATCACCTCGGTGATGCGCCGCTCGGTCGGCGCCGTCGAGAGCAGGTAGCGCTGGTCCGGCACCAGCCGGGTCAGGTCGGTGTTCCAGAAGTAGACGGTGCGGGCGCGGTAGTACTCGCGCACCGCCGAGTCACTGGCCAGCAGGATGTTCGGCAGGTCGGTGATCAGCAGGCCGGTGCCGGGGTCGGCGCGGCGCAGCTCGAAGACGTACTGCGTCTCGCTCGCCACCGGCGGGCCGAGCGTGCCGTCGGCGCGCAGCACGCCCACCTGCTGCACCTTGAGCGTCACGGTGCTGGTGCCCTGGTTGTTCGGCGGCGTGCTCTCCGGCTTCTCCCGCAGCCGCACCACCGTCAACTCGATCTCACTGGTCTGCGGCTTGCCCGGAAGCAGGTCGCGGGCCTCCTCGGCGAGGAACTTCCGGGCCCGGGCGTACGCCTGGTCGCGTTCCCCGGCCGCGGCGGCCCGCAGGTAGTTCTCGATGAACGGCACCGGCTCGTTGCTGTCGGCCGGTTCGGGCGGCCGGGCCGGGCTGCCGTTGAACACCCCGGACTCGGCGGCCGGCACCGAACCGTTCACCTGCACGTCGGTCTCGTCCGGGATGCCGCATCCGGCGAGCGTGACCGGCAGCAGCGCGCCGGTCAGCAACAGGGCCAGGACGCGGCGGTTCACGGCCGCGCCTCCGCGTGGTCGCCGCCGGCCGGTCCGGCGGTCAGTGCCGGCACGCCACCGGGCCCGACAGCGGGCAGGCCGCCGTCACGGGGGCCACCGAACGGCACCGTGGCGTCGGCCGGCACCAGCCGCAGCGGGGAGGTGGTGAGCCGGTCCCCGGCGCGGGCCGGCAGGGTGAGCCGGAACTGCGCGCCCTGCCCCGGCGCTCCCCACGCCTCCAGCCATCCGCCGTGCAGGCGGGCGTCCTCCAGGCTGATCGACAGGCCCAGCCCGGTACCGCCGGTCTGCCGGGCCCGCGACGGGTCGGCCCGCCAGAAGCGGTTGAACACCAGCTTCTCCTCCCCCGGCTTGAGGCCGACGCCGTGGTCCCGCACGGTGATCGCCACCGCGCTCTGGTCCTGGCCCAGGGTGATCCGTACCGGCTTGGCCTCGCCGTGCTCGACCGCGTTGCCGACCAGGTTGCGCAGCACCCGCTCGACGCGGCGCGGGTCGACCTCGGCGATCACCGGAGTGTCCGGCAGGTCCAGCTCGATGGTCACGCCGACCCGCTCGGCCAGCCCGGCCAGCCGCTCGGTCACCCGGTGCACCACCGGCACCAGGTCGGTGGGCTCGCTGTCCAGCACCGCGAAACCGGCGTCGAACCGGCTGATCTCCAGCAGGTCGGTGAGCAGTTCCTCGAACCGGTCCAGCTCGGCCTGGAGCAGCTCGGCGCTGCGGGCCACCGCCGGATCGAACTCGTCGCGCTCGGCGAAGATCAGGTCGGCGGCCATCCGGACCGTGGTCAGCGGCGTCCGCAGCTCGTGCGAGACGTCGGAGGTGAACCGGCGTTGCAGGCGGGACATCTCCTCCAGCCGGAGGATCTGCCGTTGCAGGTTCGTCGCCATCTGGTTGAACGAGGCGGCCAGCAGGGCGAGGTCGTCCTCGCCGGAGACCACCATGCGCTGGTCGAGCAGCCCGGCGGAGAGCCGTTGCGCGGTGCGCGCGGCCACCCGTACCGGCGTCACCACCAGGCGGGTGACCAGGGCGGCCAGCAGGCCGAGCAGGAGCACCAGCGCGACGCCGGTGGCGACCACGGTGGCCCGGGCGTCGGCCGCCGTCGCGTCCTGCCGCGCCAGCGGTACGAGGTAGTAGAGCTCGACCTGCCCGAACTTGGTCGGCACCGGGGAACCGTAGACGAGGTATTTCGTGCGCTCGCCGCCGAGCGAGCCGGTACGGATCTGGTGGGCGACCTTGCCGGAGGCGACGGCGGCCCGCAGCTCGTCACCGATCACCGCGTCCACGGGCACCTCGGGCGTGGTTCGCGGTTCGATGAACTCGGCGAAGTTGTCGGCGGTGATCGCCACCACCACGCCGCTGGTCTGGGTCGGGTCTCCGCCGGCCAGGTAGTTGACCGTGCCGTCGATGGTGTTCTGGAGCTGCGCCTCCTGCGGCTGGCTGTAGAGGTTGAACTGCTTGGCCGCGTACTCCCTGCCGTTGCTCAGCCGCAGTCGCACGTCGGTCTCGGCGTTCTCCAGCAGGATGCTGGTGATCTTGTCGGCGATCAGGTAGGCGAAACCGCCCACCAGCAGGCTCGACGCCACGAGCGTGATGGTGACGACACGGACCTGGAGCGACCGCCGCCACGCCTGGTGCACCGCGGCCGCCAGCCGGGCGGCCCGGCCGGTCAGGGCGAGCCAGAGCGCCCGCACGGCGGGTAGCCGGCGGGGCGCGGAGGGTAGCGGGGTCAACACAGTGCTGACCAGGCTATCCGGTGCCCGCCTTGTAGCCCACGCCTCGCACCGTGAGGATGATTTCGGGTCGCTCCGGATCCGGCTCGATCTTGGCGCGCAGCCGCTGCACGTGCACGTTGACCAGGCGGGTGTCCGCCGCGTGGCGGTAGCCCCAGACCTGCTCCAGCAGCACCTCACGGGTGAAGACCTGGCGCGGCTTGCGGGCGAGCGCGACAAGCAGGTCGAACTCCAGCGGCGTCAGCTTCACCTCCTCGCCGTCGCGGCTGACCGTGTGGGCCGGCACGTCGATGGTGATCTGGTTGCCGGGCGGGCCGATGGTCAGCATCTCCGGCGCCACGTCCTCGCCCCGGCGCAGCCGGGCCCGCATCCGGGCCACCAGCTCCTTGGGCTTGAACGGCTTGACCACGTAGTCGTCGGCGCCGGACTCCAGCCCGAGCACGACGTCGACGGTGTCGCTCTTGGCGGTCAGCATCACGATCGGCACGCCGGACTCGCCCCGGATGGCGCGGGCCACGTCGATGCCGCTCATGCCCGGCAGCATCAGGTCGAGCAGGACGATGTCGGGTCGGTTGTCGCGGAAGGCGGCCAGCGCCCGTTCGCCGTCCGCGACGAAGGACGGCACGAAGCCCTCGCTGCGCAGCACGATGCCGAGCATCTCGGCGAGGGCGGGGTCGTCGTCGACCACGAGTACCCGGGCTCTCATGGGGTTTATCGTTCCATCCCCGTTCGTCTGGAGTGTTCGGCGTCTCCACGGAACCGTAGCGCCGAGCGGCCCCACGCACCACAGCAGTCGGCGTGGCCGCCCAGCGTGGCGTGCCGGGGTGGTCGGGTCCACCGGATGCGGACCCGCCGTGCAACCATGATCCCCCGGGCGTCGCCCCGCCCGCCACCTCCGCTCCCCCGCCCAGGAGTACGCGTGCCCGACGCCGGCCCGACCGCGGTGCTGCCGCGCCGTCCGCTGACCGTCGGCGAGCTGCTCGACGCGGCGGTGCTGCTGCTGCGCGACCAGGCGCGGGTGCTCGTCCCCCTCGCCCTCCTGCTGGCCCTCGCCGAACAGGCGGTGCTCCACCCGCTGCGGATGCTGGTCGCGGCCGAACCGCCGGCCTGGTGGCCGGCGGAGATCGGCGACACCCTTCCGGGTACTGGCTGCTGCTGGCGGCCGGCGCCGGCACCGAAGCCGCGATCATCGCGCTGCTCGGCGCCCCGGCCGCACGCGGTGCCGGCGCGGCGCTGCTGGGCCGCCGTTCCGCGCCGTCGGAGCTGCTGCGCGGCGCCCGGCCGGGCGCGACGCTGCCGGCCGCCGTCCTGGTCGGGCTGACCGTCACCGCCGCCGCGCTGACCGGGCCGGGCTGGTTCCTGGCGTACGCGCTGCTCGGCCTGGTGGTGCCGGTGCTGGTGCTGGACGGGGTGCCGGCGCACCGGGCGCCGTGGCGGGCGGTACGCCTCGCCGGCCGGGTCGGCGCGCGGGCCGCCGCGATCCGGCTGCTGGGCTACCTGGGCTGGTGGCTGATCCGGCTCGGCATCGGGCTGGGCGTCTACTACGGGCTGGGCATGCTGGGTCTGTTCGACGTCTCGGCCTGGGCGCTGCCGGTGACGATCGCCGCCTTCACCGCCGTGAACGCGCTGGCGTACTCGGCGCTCGCCTGCCTGGACGCGGTGCTCCACCTGGAGACCCGGATCCGCACCGAAGGGCTGGACATCCGGCTCTCCCGCGCGCCCGCCGGCGTGCCCGAGCCCGCCCTGCTGGCGGCATACCGGTGAGCCGGTGGTGGACCGAGACGGTGGCGGCCCTCGGTGACGTGGTGCCGCTGCCGCTGGCCGCGCTGATCCTGCTGGGCGTCGCGCTGCTGGTGGCGCTGGCCTGGTACTTCTTCCCCGCCTGGGTGCCCCGCCGGCTGCCCCGGTTCCGGTTCCCCCGCCTGCGGTGGCCACGCCTGCCCCGGCTGAGGTGGCCCCGGTTCCGGCGTCCTCGCCGGTCCCGCGACGACGACCCGCCGCCCGTGCGCCTGCCCGCGCCCCGGCTGCCGGAACCGGCCGGGCCCGGGCTGGCCGACCGGCTGGCGGCCGAGGGCCGGTACGCGGAGGCGGTCCGGGAGCGGCTGCGCGAGATGGTCCGGCTCCTGGTCGTGCGGCAGGTGGTGGAGCCCCGCCCCGGGCTCACAGTCGTCGAGCTGACCGAGGCGGCGGCCCGTGCCCGGCCGAGGGTCCGGCCCACGCTGCACGAGGCCGGGGCGATCTTCTCCGACCTCTGGTACGCCCAGCGCCCCGCCACCGCCGCGCACGACCGGCGGATGCGTGATCTCGCCGCCGACCTGAGTCGCGAGCTGACCGGGGAGGAGCCGCGGTGACCGCCACCGTCGAACGGGAGACCACGACGGCGGCCACGACTGCGCCGCGCCGGCGGCCGTACCGGTTGCTCGTCCCGCTCGGGCTGGCGGTGCTGCTGATCGTGACCACGCTCGTGCTGCGCGCGGTCGACCGGCCCGACGCGGACGAGCCCGGTTTCCTGTCCCCGGTCGCCACCGACGGCGACGGCGCCAGCCGGCTCGCGGAAGCACTGCGTACGCAGGGCGTGCCGGTACGCCGGGAGACGGATCTGACAGCGGCGCTGCGTACCGCCCGCGCCGAGCCGAGCACGCTGTTCGTGCCCGCGCCCGGGCTCGTGCACCCGGACCTGCTCGACGGCCTGACCACCCTCCCGCCGGGCAGCCGGCTGGTGCTGGTCGAGCCGTCCCGGCGGGTGCTCGCCGAACTGGACGTCCCGGTCGAGCCGGCCGGCGTTCGCTGGGCCGCGCGGGCGGTGCCGCCGGACGCGGACGGCACGCCGTGCCGGCTGCCCGAGGCGGTCCGGGCCGGTGTCGCCGCGATCGACCTCCAGCGTTACGCCGGACCGGCCGAGGTCGACCACTGCTACGGCGGCGCGCTGCTGCGCGTCCCCGGGCGGGTCGAGGTGGTGCTGGCCGGCGCCAGTGACCCGTTCCGCAACGAGCGGATCGGCGAGTGGAGCAACGAGGCGCTCGCCACCGGCCTGCTCGGCGGCGACCGCCCGCTGGTCTGGCTCGACCTGCCCGAGCCGGTACCGGCGCCGACCCGCCCGAGCTGGTCCCCGGCACCGTTCACCGAGCAGCCCGCGCCGGCCGGCAGCGGCCGGTCGGAACGACCCGATCCGCCCGACCGAGCCGACCGGTCGTGGGAGAACCCGCTCTGGGGCGCCTTCCCGCAGTGGTTCTGGGCCGTCCTGGTGCAGCTCGCCCTGGCCGGGCTGCTCGTGGTGCTGTGGCGGGCCCGCCGGCACGGGCCGCCGGTGTCGGAGCCGCTGCCGGTGACCGTCCGCTCCGCCGAGACGGTGCGCGGCCGGGCTCGGCTCTACCGCCGGGCGGGCGCCCGGGACACCGTCGCCGGGACGTTGCGCGCCGCCGCGCTGGACCGGCTGACGACCCGGCTCAACCTGCCCCCTGGGACACCCGACGACGAGGTGGCCGCCCGGGTCGCCGAGCGCGCCGGCGCCGACCCGGAACGGGTGGCCGACCTGCTCCACGGCCCGGCCCCGGCCAACGACCGCGAGCTGCTGGAGCTGGCCCGCGAACTGGACGCCCTGACCCGTACCCTGGCCCCGCATCCGAGCGAAGGAGACCCCCGGTGACCGGACCCGTCACGACCACCGCCCCGTCCGGCGCCCGCGCCGCCCTGCACCGCCTGCGGGCCGAGGTGGCGAAGGCCGTCGTCGGGCAGGACGCCGTGGTCACCGGCCTGGTGATCGCGTTGCTCTGCCGGGGGCACGTGCTGCTGGAGGGCGTACCGGGGGTGGCCAAGACGCTGCTGGTGCGGACCCTGGCCGCCGCGCTCGACCTGGACGCCAAGCGGGTGCAGTTCACCCCCGACCTGATGCCCGGCGACGTCACCGGCTCGCTGATCTTCGACCAGCGCACCGCCGCCTTCACGTTCCGGGAGGGGCCGGTCTTCACCAACCTGCTGCTCGCCGACGAGATCAACCGCACCCCGCCCAAGACGCAGTCGGCGCTGCTGGAGGTGATGGAGGAACGGCAGGTCTCCGTCGAGGGCGAGCGCCGTCCGCTGCCGGACCCGTTCATCGTCGCGGCCACCCAGAACCCCGTCGAGTACGAGGGCACCTACCCGCTCCCCGAGGCGCAGCTGGACCGCTTCCTGCTGAAGCTGACAGTGCCACTGCCGGAGCGGGAGGAGGAGCTGGGCGTGCTGCGCGCGCACCACGCCGGGTTCGACCCGCGCGACCTGGGCGCGGCGGGCGTACGCCCGGTGGCCGGCGTGGCGGACCTGGCCGCCGCCCGGGCCGAGGTGCGGAACGTGCACGTGGCCGAACCGGTGCTCGGCTACATCGTGGACCTGTGCCGGGGCACCCGCTCCGCGCCCGCGCTGGAGCTGGGCGCGTCCCCGCGAGGCGCGACCGCGCTGCTGAACACGGCCAAGGCGTGGTCCTGGCTGGCCGGCCGCGACCACGTCACGCCGGACGACGTCAAGGCGGTCGCCCGGCCCACGCTGCGGCACCGGCTGCGTCCTCGCCCGGAGGCCGAGCTGGAGGGCGTGACCGTGGACGCGGTGCTGGAGTCGGTGCTGGCCACCGTGCCGACGCCGCGATGACCTGGCGGGCGGGTCTGCTGCTCGGCGCGGGCGCGCTGACGCTGCCGTTCTGGCCGGCGCCGTTCCTCGGCGTCGCCGTGCTGACCGCCGTGGTGCTGCTGCTGGTGCTGCTCGACCGGGCGTTGGCGGTCCCGCCGGACGCGCTGGTCGTGACCCGTTCCGGGGAGCGGACGGTCCGCCTCGGCGGCACCGCCACCGTCTCGCTGCACCTGGCCAACCCGACCGACCGCACGCTGCACGCCCAGGTGCGCGACGCCTGGGTGCCGTCGGCCGGGGCTCGCCCGGACGTGCCGCCGGACCGCCTGCTCACCGTGCCGCCCGGTGACGCCGCCACGCTGCCGGTCCGGCTCACCCCGACCCGGCGCGGCGACCGGCGGGCGGTGGCGCTGACCGTACGCTCGCTCGGGCCGATGCGCCTGGGTGCCCGGCAGCGCGCCGGGCGCCCGGCCACCCCACAGTGGACGCTGCGGGTGCTGCCCCGCTTCGACTCCCGCCGGCACCTGCCGGAGAAGCTGGCCCGGCTGCGGGTCATCGACGGGGTGCAGGTGACCCGGGGGCGCGGTCACGGCACCGAGTTCGACACGTTGCGCGAGTACGCGGTGGGCGACGACGTCCGCTCGATCGACTGGCGGGGCAGCGCCCGCCGCGCCGACGTGCTGGTGCGCACCTGGCGCCCGGAGCGGGACCGGCGCCTGGTCTGCGTGCTGGACACCGGCCGCACGTCGGCGGTACGCCTCGGCGACGAGCCCCGGCTGGACACCGCCATCGACGCGGCGCTGCTGCTCACCGCGCTCGCCGCCCGCGCGGGTGACCGGGTGGACCTGCTGGCGGCGGACACCGAGATCCGGGCCCGGGTCACCGGCAGCGGCCGCCCGGCGCTGCTCGCCCGGCTGGTCGACGCGGTGGCACCGTTGCAGCCCGCGCTGGCCGAGACCGACTTCGAGCTGATCGCCGCCGAGGTGCTGCGCCGGGAACGGCAGCGCAGCCTGGTGGTGCTGTTCACCGCGCTGGAGGCGGGCGCGATCGGTGACGGGCTGTTGCCGGTGCTGCCCCGGCTGGCCACCCGGCACCGGGTGGTGCTGGCCGCCGCCAGCGACCCGGTGCTGACCGGGCTCGCCACCGCCACCCCGGCCGGCCCGGACGACCCGTACGCGGCCGCGTCGGCGTGGCGGGCGCTGGCCGAGCGGGACCGGGTACGCGCCGCCCTGTCGCGCTACGGCGTGACGGTGGTGGACGTGCCCGCACACCGGCTGGCCCCGGCCGTCGCCGACACCTATCTGCGGCTCAAGTCCCTCGGCCAGCTCTGACCGCACGCCGGCCGAGCACCAGCGCGTACGCCAGGAAGGCCAGCCACACCGCGGCACCGGCCGCCACCCGCAGCACGACCGGCACCGGCGCCGGGGTGACGAACGCCTCGATCAGCGCGGAGACCGCGAACATGCCGACCAGACCGGCCGCGACCACGACGGCGAGCTTTCCCGCCTCGGCGACCGCCGGGCCGCGGCCGAGGTGCGCGGGCGGGGCGATCCAGGCCCAGGCGGTACGCAGTCCGACCCCGGCGGCGACGAAGATGCCGGTCAGCTCCAGCAGCCCGTGCGGGGTGATCATGCCGAAGAAGACGTCCGCCCGGCCGTAGGAGACCATCACGCCGCCGACCACGCCGATGTTCAGCGCGTTCTGCCACAGCAGCCAGAACACCGGCACCACGAGCACACCGGCGGCCAGGCACTGGGCCGCCAGCCACGCGTTGTGCGTCCACAGGTGGAACGCGAAGGTAGGCGCGGCGTACTCGCTGTAGTAGCCGGCGAAGCCGGAGTCGACGAGTTCCCGGGCGGCCTGCTCGCCGATGAACGCGGCGGCGGTGTCCGGGTTGGCGGCGACGAACCAGATGAGGAAGGCGGTCAGGGCGCTGAACGCGGTGGCCACGCCGCACCACCAGGGCCAGGCCCGGTAGAGCGCGGCGGGCAGGTCGGCGGCCAGGAACCGGCCCACTGCCGTCCAGGACAGCCGGGGGCGGCCGGTGACCCGCGCCCGGGCCGCGAGGACGAGGTGGGACAGGCGGTTCACCAGCGCGGGCTCGGGGGCCCGGGCGCGCAGCGCGGACAGGTGCGTGGCGCTGCGCTGGTAGAGCGCGACCAGCTCGTCGACCTCGGCCGCGTCGAGGCGACGCCGCCCGGTCAGGTGTTCCAGCCGCCGCCATTCGGCGTTGTGCTCGGCCACGTACGCGTCGAGATCCACTCACCCTCCCCCGTCCGGCGTCCATGGTGTTCACTGTCGGGGTGCGCGCGCAACCTCCCCCACCGCCCCGGTGGGCCGACGCCGGTCTGGTCAGCGGCGAGGCGGTGGAGCTGGACATCCGGGCGGCCCGGCTGGGCTCCCGGGTGCTCGCCCTGCTGATCGACGCGGTGATCCAGCTCGTGCTGGCACTGCTGCTCGGGACGGTGCTGACGGTGGTGGCGCTCGCCCTGCTCGGTGACGTCCTCGACGCCGCGCTGGCCGGCGCGCTCCAGACCGTGCTGCTGGTGCTGGTCCTGCTCGGCTATCCGGTGGTGATGGAGCGCTTCGCCGGTGGCCGGACGGTGGGCAAACTGGCCGTGGGGCTGCGGGTGGTACGGGCCGACGGCGGCCCGGTCGGTGTGGGCCAGTCGCTGACCCGGGCGCTCGTCGGTGTCGCGGTGGAGTGGCCCGGCCTGGTGCTGCCGCTGTTGAGCTGGGTCGCCGGCGTCACGGTGATGCTCACCGACCCGCGTGGTCGCCGGCTGGGCGACCTGGTCGCCGGCACGCTCGTGGTGCACACCCGTGGCGCCGGAATGTGGCGGCCGCTGCCGCCGGCACCCCCGCCGCTGCTGGCCTGGGCGGCCACGCTCGACCTGACCCGGTTCGACGACGGGCTGGCGCTTGCCGTCCGGCAGTACCTGGACCGGTTGCCCCAGCTCGCCGAGCCGGACCGGTCCCGGCTGGGCCGGGCGCTGTGGGCCGAGGTCGCGACGGTCACCTCACCGCCTCCGCCCTGGGCGGCGCAGGACTGGGTCTACCTGTCCGCCGTGCTGGCCGAGCGGGGGCGCCGGGCCGCGCTGCGGTTGGGCCGCGCCCGGACGGTCACCGCCACGCTCTGGCCGGAGCTGGTCCCGGCGCAGGCGGGCGTACCGCACCCGGCCGCGCCGGCCGCCGGGTTACGGCCCGCCGCGCCGGAGGCCGCACCCGGTCCGGTACGCCGCTGAGCCGCGCTCAGGCGAACAGCTCCCGCCCCCACCAGTCGGCCGCGTCGCGGACGCCCGGCGGGCAGGCGAACAGGCCACTGGAGACGTGCCGCAGGTACTCGTTCATCGCGTCGTTGCGGGCCAGCCGGGTCTGGACGGGCACGAACTGCCGGCGCGGGTCCCGCTGGTAGGCGATGAAGAACAGACCGGCGTCGAGCCGGCCCAGCCCGTCCGAGCCGTCCACGAAGTTGTAGCCGCGGCGCAGCAGGCGGGCGCCGTTGTTCGCATCCGGGTGAGCAAGCCGTACGTGCGCGGTGGCCGCGATGAGCGGCTCGCCGTCGTCGCCCTTCGCGGCGAAGTCCGGCTCGTCGAACTCGTCGCGCCGGCCCAGTGGCGCGCCGCTGCCCTTGGTCCGGCCGACGATCATCTCCTGCTCGGCCAGCGGGCTGCGGTCCCATGTCTCGATGAGCATCCGGATCTTCCGGGTGACCAGGTAGGAGCCGCCGGTCATCCAGTCCGGGCCGTCGCCGGGCTGCACCCAGAGCTGGTCGCGCAGCAGGCCGGCGTCCTCGGCCTTGAGATTGGCGGTGCCGTCCTTGAAGCCGAACAGGTTGCGCGGCGTGGCCTGGTCCCGCGACGTCGACGAGGTACGCCCGAAGCCGAGCTGCGACCAGCGCACGCTCACCACGCCCATGCCGATGCGGGCCAGGTTGCGGATGGCGTGCACCGCCACCTGCGGGTCGTTGGCGCAGGCCTGCACGCAGAGGTCACCGCCGGACAGCTCCGGCCGCAGCGCGTCCCCGGCGAAGTGCGGCAGGTCGGCCAGCGCGGCCGGACGGCGGGCGGCGATGCCGAAGCGGTCCCGGCCCTGCGCGTCGCGGAACAGCGTCGCCCCGAAGCCCACGGTGAGGGTGAGCTGCGACGGGGGCAGTCCGAGCGCCTCACCGGTGTCGTCCGGCGGGGCCTCGGGCATGCCGCCGACCGCGCCGATCACCCCGGCGTCCTTGCCGGCGGTCATCCGGGCCCCGGCGGCGGTCCACTCCTGGAGCATCGCGACGAGCCGGTCCCGGTCCTTCGTGACCACGTCGAACGCGACGAAGTGCAGCCGGTCCTGTGCCGGGGTGGTGATGCCGGCCTGGTGCTCGCCGAGGAACGGCACGGAACCGGCGGCCGATCCGGTGGCGGACGCCTCGTTCCCGCCGGCGAGCAGAGCGCCCGCGCCGCCCGCCACCCCGGCGACCCCGGCCACACCGACGCCGGCCAGTGTCATCGCCCGGCGCCGGGACAGGCCACGGCCGCTCCGCTCGCTGTTCGGCTCGCTCGACGCGTCGCCGCCGGCCGGACCGGTCATCGCGCGACTGCCGCCGCGACCTTGCTGACCGGCTCGGCCAGCGCGTTCACCGCGTCCGACAGCTCCTTCAGCTCAGCCTTGCCGAGCTGCGTGTGCAGCTTCCAGCCGTCGCCGGCCCGGTGCCTGCCGAGCGTCGCCTCCACGTTCGCGAACTCGCCGTCGAGCTGCTTGACCAGGTCGGGCGCGCGCTGCTCCAGCGCCGGGCGCAGTGCGGCGATGGCCGCCTTCGAGCCCTCCAGGTTGGCGTTGAAGTCCCACAGGTCGGTGTGCGAGTAGCGCTCCTCCTCGCCGGTGATCTTGCCGCTGGCGACCTCGTCGAGCAGCGCCTTGGCACCGTTGGCGAGCTGGAGCGGGGTGAGCTTCTCGGCGTCGGCCTTGGCGACGATCGCCTTGACGTCGGCCAGGAGCCGGTCGGCGATCGGCCCGTCCTTGCTGACGTCGCCGGTGGTCCAGAGGTCCTTCTCGATCCGGTGGAAGCCGGTGAACTCCATGCCCTCCTCGACCACCTCCTCGCGGCCGTCGATCTTCGGGTCGAGGTCGCCGAAGCTCTCCGCGACCGGCTCGATCCGCTCCCAGTAGGTGCGGGCCACCGGGTACAGCGCCTTGGCCTTCGCCACGTCGTTCGCCTTGACCGCCGCCACGAACTCCTCGGTCTTCGTCAGCAGCGCGGCGGTCTGGCTGCGCACGTACCGCTGGTAGCTCTCGGTGGCCTGGGTGAGCGCGGCGTCGGGTGCGACGGTCGCGGCGGTGCCGGAGACCTTCAGCGCGCCCCGGATGCCCCGGCCGCTCATGCCCGGCTTGCAGGCCGTCTCGTACGTGCCGGCGGCCAGCTCGACCCGCAGCTCACGGCTGAGCCCGGGGGCGATGTTCTCCACCTCGCCCATCACCCGGTCACCGGCGGCGTAGACGTAGAACTCGTTGACCTTGGAACCGCTGTTCGTCACCTTGAAGGTGACCTGACCGGCGTCGATCTCGGTGTCGCCGACCTCGCAGGCGGTGTCGGTGGCCTTGACGGCGATCGGCCCGCCGTTCGTGGCGTCGGCGTCGTCACCGCCGCACCCGGCCAGGCCGGCGACGGCGAGCAGCCCGGCGGCGGCGGGCGCGACGAGTCGAGTGGTACGCATGGCGCGGGGTCTCCTCGGAAGGGGCGGGTCAGGCGCGGGATGACGGGACGGCGGCCACGTCGGCCGCAACCGGCTCGACGGGCTGAGCGGGCTCGACGGGCTGAGCGGGCTTGACCGGCCGGCCCGGCTTGCGCAGGAACAGCGCGAGCACCGGCACCGCGTACGCGACCCAGGCGATCAGCTCCAGCACCGTCGGCGCGGCCGTGACGTTGAACATGCCGGCGAGCAGCGCGCCGTACCAGGAACTCGGGTCGAGCGTGCCCGAAATGTCGAACGCCAGGTCGTTCAGGCCGGGCAGCACGCCCGCCTCCTGGAAGTCGTGCACGCCGTACTTGAGGATGCCGGCGGCGACCAGGATGAGCAGCGCGCCGGTCCAGGTGAAGAACCGGCTCAGGTTGATCCGTACCGCGCTGCGGTAGAGCAGGAATCCGATCACGACGGCGGTGGCGATGCCGCCGGCCAGGGCGAGCAGCGCGCCGGGCCCGGTGCCGCCGGCCGCACTCTCGGCGGCCGCGTAGAAGATCAGCGCGGTCTCCAGGCCCTCGCGGATCACGGCGAGGAACGCCATGCCGGCGACGGCCAGGGAGCCGACCGCGAGCGCGTCGGTGAGCTTGCCGCGCAGCTCACCGGCGATGGTGCGGGCGGCCCGGCGCATCCAGAAGATCATCCAGGTCACGAAGACCACGGCGGCGACCGAGGTGACCGCCTCGAACAGCTCGCGCGACTCGGAGGTGCGCAGCAGCGAGGTGGAGGTGTACTGGATCAGGGAGCCGAAGACGACGGAGAGCGCCACGGCCAGGCCGACGCCGGCCCACACCTGCGGCAGCCGGTCCCGGCGCTGCGACTTGACCAGGAAGGCGACGAGGATGCTGACCACGAGTGTCGCTTCCAGGCCCTCACGCAGGCCGATCAGGTACGTGGCGAACATGGGAACTCCGTAGTCAGGCTTGCCTCAGTTAACTTAGGGCAGCCATACCTTGCTCCTCTTCCCAGCAAACGTCAAGCTGATCCGCGTAACGTCACCCGGTTCGACATCCGCAAGCCTTCCCCGTACGCGAAAAGGGACCGGGACGGCCGCGCGGCGGCCGACCCCGGTCCCTCCGGGAGCGTGGAGACTCAGTAGCGGTAGTGGTCCGGCTTGAACGGGCCCTCCTGGGAGACGCCCAGGTAGGAGGCCTGCTCCTTGGTGAGCGTGGTCAGCTTCGCGCCGAGCGCGTCCAGGTGCAGCCGGGCTACCTTCTCGTCCAGGTGCTTGGGCAGCACGTAGACGCCGATCGGGTATTCGTCGGTCTTGGTGAACAGCTCGATCTGGGCGATCGTCTGGTTGGCGAACGAGTTCGACATCACGAAGCTCGGGTGGCCGGTGGCGTTGCCCAGGTTCAGCAGGCGGCCCTCGGAGAGCACGATGATGGCGTGGCCGTCGTCGAAGCGCCACACGTCGACCTGCGGCTTGATGTTCTCGCGGGTCACGTCGCTGCGCTTGGCCAGGCCGGCCATGTCGATCTCGTTGTCGAAGTGGCCGATGTTGCCGACGATGGCCTGGTGCTTCATCCGGGCCATGTGCTCGTTGGTGATGACGTCGAAGCAGCCGGTCGCGGTGATGAAGATGTCGGCCTGCTCCACCACGTCGTCGAGCGTGGCGACCTGGTAGCCGTCCATCGCCGCCTGGAGGGCGCAGATCGGGTCGACCTCGGTCACCACGACCCGGGCGCCCTGGCCGCGCAGCGACTCGGCGCAGCCCTTGCCCACGTCGCCGTAGCCCATGACCACTGCCATCTTGCCGCCGATCAGCACGTCGGTGGCGCGGTTGATGCCGTCGATGAGCGAGTGACGGCAGCCGTACTTGTTGTCGAACTTGCTCTTGGTCACCGAGTCGTTGACGTTGATGGCCGGGAAGAGCAGCGTGCCGGCGCGGTGCATCTCGTAGAGCCGGTGCACACCGGTGGTGGTCTCCTCGGTGACGCCCTTGATGGCGGCGGCGATCCGGGTCCACCGCTGGCCGTCCTCGGCCAGCGAGCGGTGCAGGAGTTCGAGGATGACCGCGTACTCCTCGGAGTCGGCGGACTCGACCGGCGGCACGACACCGGCCTTCTCGAACTCGGCGCCCTTGTGGACGAGCAGGGTGGCGTCGCCGCCGTCGTCCAGGATCATGTTCGGACCCTGGCCGTCCGGCCAGTTGAGCACCTGCTCGGTGCACCACCAGTACTCCGGCAGCGTCTCGCCCTTCCAGGCGTAGACCGGCACGCCGGCCGGGGCCTCCGGGGTGCCCTCGGGGCCGACCACCATCGCCGCGGCGGCGTGGTCCTGGGTGGAGAAGATGTTGCAGGACGCCCAGCGGACCTGCGCGCCGAGCGCGACAAGGGTCTCGATCAGGACGGCGGTCTGGACGGTCATGTGCAGCGAGCCGGTGATCCGGGCGCCGGCCAGCGGCTGGGCCTCGGCGAACTCGCGCCGGATGGCCATCAGGCCCGGCATCTCGTGCTCGGCGAGCCGGATCTCCTTGCGCCCGAACTCGGCGAGCGACAGATCCGCCACCTTGTAGTCGCCCTCGGCGAGGGTGCTCGGCCGGGCCTGCGACGACGCGCCGCTGGAGGCCGCCGGGAGGGTGCTGGTCATGGAAGCTCCTGTCGAACGATGGTGGTGCGCAGCTTTCCACCTTACGCTCGCGGACCACTCCCTCCGTGCCCGGTTTGCCGACCGCGCAATCGGCCGGTCGGCGGACAGCGCACGGGGCGGTCGGTGGTGAGCGAACTCTCCACTCACGGCCCGGCCGCCCCGCGCATCCCCCCGGTTTGGTTCCCCCGCACGTCACCGGACCTTTCGGCGCGACAACGCTGCGTACCCATAGGGTCACACCGCATTGGAGGACCGTCAAGCCGTTTCGGGAAAGTCGGACTTGCCCGGATCAGGGCATCCCGCAGGTGGCGACGAATGCCTCACCCGCCCCGCTCACCGCCAGCGGCCCCCCGGCCGCCGTACCCACGGCTGCCTGACCCGCGTCCAGCGTCACCACGCCCACGCCGTCGTCCACTGTCAGCTTCCCGGCCCGGCACAGCACCAGACGTGGCCCGGGCAGTGTCAGCCGCACCCCCGGCGACCCGGCGGTCACCTCGACCCGGTGCAGCGCGAAGTCCTCCACCGGCACCGGCCAGGTCAGCACCCCCGGCTCCACCTGCTCCGGCCGCAGCACCGGCCGGGTCAGCACCTCGAACCGGAGCACCCGCAGCAGCTCGTCCACGTCGACCCGCTTCGCGGTGAACCCGCCGCGCAGCACGTTGTCACTGGCCGCCATGATCTCCACGCCGGTGCCGCGCAGGTAGGCGTGCAGATTCCCGGCCGGCATCCAGATGCCCTCGCCGGGCGCCAGCCGGACGTGGTGCAGCAGCAGCGCCACCACCACGCCCGGGTCGGCCGGATAGCCGGACGCCAGCATGCGGACCAGCTCGGCGTCCGCCGAGCCCGGCGCGGCCTCCGCCGCCGCCAGCACGGCCGCCACCAGCCCGGCGCGCTCCGCCACCGGCCAGCTCAACAGCAGGCGTACCGCCTCCCGCAACCCCGCCGGCCCGTCGCGCAACGCCGCCACCACGGGCTCCAGCACGGGTACCCCGAACGCGGCGATGGCCGCCGCCGACTCCCCCGGGTCGCGGAAGCCGCACAGCGCGTCGAACTCCGACAGCGCCACCAGCAACTCCGGCTTGTGGTACGGGTCCACGTAGTTGACCCGCCCCACGTCGGCGGCGTGCCCGGCGCGGGCCTGCTCGGCGTCCGGATGGGCCTGGAGGCTCAGTGGCGACTCGGCCGCCAGCACCTTCAGCAGGAACGGCAGCCGGGTGCCGAACCGGCCGACCAGCCGCTCACCCAGCCAGTGATCCGGCTCGGCCACCAGCAGTTCGGTGAGGCTGACCGGCCGGCCGTCACGCTGCACGGTGGCCGGGGCGCCCGGGTGGGCACCCAGCCACAGCTCCGCCTCCGGCCCGTTGCTCGGCACCGGCCGCCCCTGCAACTCGGCGATAGCGGTGCGCGAGCCCCAGGCGTAGTCACGGATCCGGCCCTGCAACAACTCCATCGGTCAGCTCCCGGGCCGCCCGGCCACCTCGCCGGTCGCGTGCGCCTCACCCGCCGTGTGCGTGTCACCGGCCCTGTGCGCCTCGTCGGTGGTCGCCGCCTCCGGGACGGCGGTGTCCGCCGCCTGACCGGTGCCCGCGCGCTCGGCGGCCGGCGAGTAGATGTCCGGCTCCAGGTAGATCACCCGGGCGGTCGGCACCTCGCGCCGGATCCGCGCCTCGACGGCGTTGATGTCACGGGCCAGGTCGTGGGCGGTCTCCCAGGCCGGCACCGCGATCTTCGCGGCCACCATCAGCTCCTCCGGGCCCAGGTAGAGCGTCTTCATGTGGATGATCCGCTCCACCTCGGGACCGCTCGTGACGGCCTGCTCGATCTTTGTCAGCTCGCCCTGCTCGGCGCCCTCGCCGAGCAGCAGGCTCTTGGTCTCGACCGCCAGCGTGACCGCGATGACCACGAGCAGGACGCCGATCATCGCGGTGCCCGCCGCGTCCCACATGCCGTTGCCGGTGATCAGCGTCATGCCGACGCCGAACAGCGCGAACACCAGGCCGACCAGGGCGCCGAAGTCCTCCAGCAGAACCACAGGCAGCTCCGGGGCCTTGGCCCGGCGGATGAACCGGACCCAGGACTGGTTGCCCCGGATCAGGTTGGACTCCTTGATCGCGGTACGGAAGGAGAAACCCTCCATCACGATCGCGGCCACCAGCACCGCCACCGGCACCCACTGCCAGTTCTCGATCGGGTGCGGGTCGGACGCCTTGTGGTAGGCCTCGTAGAGCGCGAACAGGCCACCGAGACTGAACAGCACGATCGCCACGATGAACGCGTAGATGTAGCGCTCCCGGCCGTACCCGAACGGGTGCTGTGGCGTGGCCTGCCGCTTGGCCCGCCGGCCGCCGAGCAGCAGCAGGCCCTGGTTGCCCGAGTCGGCCACCGAGTGGATCGACTCGGCCAGCATCGACGACGAGCCGGTGAGGGCGAACGCGATGAACTTGGTGACGGCGATGCCGAGGTTCGCCGCCAGGGCGGCGACGATCGCCTTGGTGCCCCCGTTCGCGCTCATTCCCCGCCTCGCTCGATGCCCCGTATGTTCACTGGTTTGCCAGCTCCTTCATCTCCGTGATGGCCGGTACCGCCATCGGGTCCAGCCCGTGTGCCAGGGCGAGGTAGATCGAGGCGAAGTCGGGGACCGCCACCAGCGACGCGAGCCGTTCCAGCGCGGAACCGCCCTCGGCGGTCACCACGTCACAGCGCACACCGCGGCGCTCGGCGAGCGTCTGCACCGCGTCCGCGCGGCGCTCCTCCACCGCCAGCGGCTCGTCGGTGTCGTCGTCGGCGTTGAGGCCGCCGTCGCGCAGCAGCACCAGCCGCAGCCGGGTGCCGTCGGACTCGTCGTCGCCCGGGTCGGCGAAGATGTCCCGCTCGCCCTCCGCCAGGCCGCCGAACACCCCGTCGAGCAGGCCGACGCGGCCCCGGCCCGCCTCACCCAGCGCACCGGCGACCACCGGGTAGCGGGCGTTCGCGGACAGCGTGTCACCGAACCGCCGGGCGGCCACGGTGGCCAGCGGGGACGAACCCCACACGATCGGGATCGAACCGGACAGGCCCAGAGCCAGCGACTTCGCCGGGTTGACGAAGGACTCCGCGGTCGGCCGGCATCGATCGGCGTCGGCGTCCAGCCGGGCCGCCGTCTCGGCCAGATCGGCCTCGTTGACCTTCACGAGCCCGAGGGTACGGGCGGCGAGCAGAACCGGCACGGTGAGCGCCCAGAGGCTGGCCCGGGCCGGCGCGCGCCGGGGCACCGGGATGAACGGCGCGCGGGCCCGCTCGGCCACCGACTGGAGCTGCGAGTCGGGCGCGCCGACAGCCACCAGCCGGGCGCCGCGCCGGTGCGCCGCCTCGGCCGCGCCGAGCGCCTCCGGGCTGCGACCGGACGCGCTCACCGCGATGACCACGTCCGCCGCGCCCACCCAGCCCGGCACGCCGGCGCTGCGGTGCGGGATGACCGGCACCGGACAGCGCGGCCCGGCGACCGTGGCCAGCACGTCACCGGTACGCCCGGCGGTGCCGATGCCGGCGATGACCACCGCGCGGGGCCGGCCGTCGTCGGCAAGCACTGACAGATTGGCCTCGGCGGCAAGCGCCGCCGACTCACGTACCTGGGCACCTGCGGACGCGGTGTGCCGGAGCATGCCGCCCGGATCCCGCTCGGAGAGCTGCGCCGCGTCGTCCAGCAGGGCCTCGTCGGCGTGCCGGTGCCCGCTGACCCCGGCCGTACCCTCCATCACCGCGACGACCCGCCCCGCGCCTCGTCGGCGGCGGGGCCACCGCGCGCCTCGTCCAGCAGGAGCACCGGGACGTCGTCCCGGACCTCGAAGATGCGACCGCACTCGGTGCAGGTCAGCGTCTGCGCCCCCGCGTCGTAGTCCAGCGGGGCGTGGTGCGTGTCCGGGCAGGCGAGGATGTCGAGCAACTGCGGGTCCAGGGCCACGGCGCGGCTCCTTCCACGTATGCGGTCTCACCGGTCGGCGGTGCCGAGCGGCGCACGCGATCTTATCGGCCGAGCGGCCACGGCACCGGGCCCCGTTCGGCCCCGGTGTTCCGTCCTCCAGCCGGACAGGTGGCGCCCTCCGGGTAACGGCATGACCACTCACGGTCACGGTAACCCCGGGAGCGGGTCGGGTTCCGGCTCAGTCCGGCAAGCGGGGCAGAACGGTCGTCGCGTCGCCGCCCGCCGGGGGCGAGGGCGGCGGCACAACGATTGTCGCGTCCCCGCCCGCCGGTGCCGGTGGCGCCGGGGCGGGCGCGGGCGCGCCGTACACGTTGCCGGCCGCGCGGGGCGGCGGCGTGCCCCCGTACACCGTGGGGGCCGGTCCGGGTGTGCCGGAACGGTAGGTGGTGGTGCTGCGCGGCAGCGGCACCGGCGGAAGGCCGGCGTCCGCGCCGCCACCGGCGCGGTCGGCGCGGTTGCGGCGCAGCAGCAGGACGATGAGGGCGGCGCCGGCGAGCACCAGCCCGATACCGAACCACATGATCATGGATCCTCCGAACGACGAGTCGTCGGCCGCGGCGGTGGCCGGGGGCGCGGCGGCGGCCACCGGCGACGTGTCGGCCGCCTCGGCCGCCGTGGTCTCGCTCGCGCTGGGCGTGGGCGAGGGCTTGCGGGACGGACTGGGGCTGGGTGTGCGCGGGTCGCCGACCAGCCGGGCCGACCCACCGGCCCGGCCGAGCACCTCGCCGTCCGCGGCACTCGCCTCGCCGGCCAGCTCCAGCCGACCATCGGCGGCCCCGGCCAGGAAGGACACCCGGTAGCGCACGGTGACGGCCTTGCCCTTGCAGAGCGGCCGGTCGACCGGCGCGACGGCGGCCGTGGCGACGGTGCCGCCGTCCCCGGAGACCCGCACCGGCACCCATCGCCGCCCGGACGCCATCTCTACCCGGACCTGATCGGCCCGCAGGCCGTCCAGGCGGAGCCCGACCACGGTACGCAACCGCACGCAGCCGTCCGTCCGCTTGCGCACCTCGATCGCCACGGTGCCCGGCGCGCCACCGGCGGTGAAGCTCTTCGCCGAGCGCAGTCCCACCCGGTCGTCCCGGGCCGACGCCGGTGACGCCGGGACGGCGATCAGGCCACCCAGCAGCGCGCCGACGATGGCCCATCGCGCCGCTTGCCGCCCTGCCGACATCTCCACCTCACCGTTGCGTCCGGACCGGATCCGCCGGCCAGGTTACTACCGGCCCGGTCAGGCCCCGGAGCATCGAGCGGCCCACATGTGCGCCGCGCCACGCGATCACCGCCCGCCCAGGTCACCGCCCGACGCGTCCGCCCCGGCGAGGGCCTGCCGGCAGAGCCGGTCGGCCGTACGGGTCGTCTCCGGCAGCCGCTACCGGGGCGTCAGTGCCAATACCCGATCCACCGCGTCGTTCAACCCCATCCGGTGGCCGACGCTGACGAAGACCGGCCGGACACCGTCCTGGGTCCGCAGCACCCGCCCGACCACCTCGCCGCCGTCGCACAGGTCGGCGCTGTCACCACGCCGAGGGCCCGGCCCGGTCCACGTGCCGACGAGCGGCGTCTTGCCCACCCCGATCGCGGGCAGCCCGGTCACCAGGCCAAGGTGACAAGCCAGCCCGAACCGGCGCGGGTGCGCAAGCCCGTGCCCGTCACAGACCAGCAGCTCGGGACGGGTGGTGAGCCGGTCCAGCGCGGCGAGCAACGCCGGCATCTCGCGGAACGCGAACAGCCCCGGCACGTACGGAAAGGCGGGTCGCCCCACGCACACCGCCTCGTCCACCACCTCGAGGGTCGCCGCGTCGAGGACCGTGACGGCCGCCGCGAGCAGGTCAGCGTCCTGCGCGTACGCCACGTCCAGCCCGGCCACCGTCGCGGGCGCGGCAGGACCGGGCCCGGTCAGGTCCACCCGGGACCGCAACTCCTCCTGTACGCGTCTCGCCTCCGCCGCGTCGGCGGGCGGCACATAGGGCACGGGTGGGCCGTCGGTGGAGGGCATGTCGTTCGCGGCTGTCTCAGGAGGCGATGGTGGGGTCGGCGGCGTGGTCACCGGCCTGTTGGAGCTGTTCCTCGAACATCACGAAGGTCCGCCGCCGGATCCCCTTAATCAGAGCCGCCTCCTCCGTGGTGAACGGTCGCCTCTCCGCGATGGCGGGCGCCTCGAGCGCTCGGACCGTTTCGTAGAGCGCGAAGATCGGCCCCTCGCCCTTCAGGTAGCGTCCGCGCAGCTGCTCGACGTGCTGCACGAAGGCATCAGCGGAGCGCACATAGATCTCGCCGCCCACGCCACCGATCACGTCGTCGACGAGATCGTCTGCCGGCCGCCAACCCCCCGTCGAGCGATCCAGCTTCCAGGCGGCATGGCCGCCGTCCGGCGTGGCGACCAGCTTCACAGGCGTGTCGTAGTGCTCGAAATAGGCGGGAAGTTCGATGCCGTCGGCTGTGGCCATCACTCACTCTCCTGGTGCAGCGCCGTCTGCAGAGCCGCCCAGAACAGCTCACGCTGGCGCCGAAGCACCCCCCGACGAATGGCGGACTCCGTCACCGTCACGCTACGTCCCTCCTCGCGAGCAACCGCTTCGAGGTCACGGCGCACTTCGAAGAGCGAGTGTTCCCAGGTCGCCACTTTGTCGAGTGGCGCCAGTTGCAGCCGGAACTCTGCGATGTGCCCGTTGGAGGCACGAAGGAACATCTGCACGTCTCGGTATCCACTGTTCTGGGGGCTCTGGAAGCGGTCTTCGAACTTCACCAGATGCAATCGCCAGTCGTTCCTCAGACGCGCGAGCCCGCCGTAGAGTTCGTCCAGGTTGCCGAACGAGACGTAGCCGCCCGCGAGATCCTTCAGCTGTGACGCATCGCCGCCGTAGCCCTTGATCTTGTCCTCGGCCCGTGCGCGGTCCTTGGGCTCGCGACGCGGGTGATATTCGGCACCACCACCGCATGACTCTGCCAAATCTCGTCCCAGGGAGTTGAGCTCCGACTGCGCGACGGCAGCTTCCTCATACAACTGGTCCAGATACTGCTTTCCATAGACGGCGTCGCCGAGTCGTGCCAGATCGAAACCCGGCTGTACCGCCTCTGCGCCATCAGTCGTAAAAGATCCACTCACCGCCAAGTGGGCGACTGTCAATGGAGTCGGCATCGGGGCCGGCTGTTTCGTCGTTGCAACTACGTCAGCCCCACGTTCCCGGATCTCGCCTACCACGCCTTGCAACACGTCTATGGCCTGCTGGTGGCTGGCCAGGTGGTACAGGGTCAGCGGGCGGGCGGTCAGCGAGTTGGCGAGTTCGGGTGTGGCGAGGATCATCCGGACCAGGTCGGGCCGCTCCGCGAGCTGTCGCACCAGCGTCTCGGCCAGCAACTCCTCCCGTCGCGGCGGCGCTTCCCAGCTCTGGTCGAGCATCCGCTGTACCCGCGGGTCGGCGAACAACCGGGTGAGATCGGTCGCGGCGCCCTCGTCCAGGCCGGGTACGAGCCGTCGCAGCGCCGGCACGTCGGCGTGCTGCGCCAGCTCGACTGGTGTCACCCCGGCGGCGAAGGCGGCATCCAGGTTCCCGCTCTCCGCGAGCACGTCGCGCACGTAGAGCCCGGCCGCGATCCGGTCGGCGTGCGCCTGCCGGTGGTCCTGGCGTACCCGGTTCGGTTCCGGCTCGACCGGCGGCGCGTTGCCCGGCAGCGGTCCGTCAGTCCCGCGGTGGAAGGTGGTGGACTCGCCGAGCAGGTGAACGTGGTTGAAGTCCGGAACGTGGCCGTCGACGACCGGCGCTGGCGGCCGTGGCTGCACCGGGCGGGGCAGCGGCTCGGGCAGGACGTTGTAGGTGCCGGGTGGGCGGCCGGTGAGCGGCATCGGGCGCCCGTCGGGGCCGAGCACCAGAGCGTCGACACCCACCACGTTGCTGCGGTCCGGACGGCCGCTGTGGTGGTAGATCGGCCGGTCCGCCACCGCGCCCGACTGCGGATCGAGGAAGAGGACAGTGCCGTTCTGGTTCAACGCCACCCACGCGTGCGACCCGCCGCCCTCGAAGCTGGTGATGAGGAACGCGTAGCTGCCGTGGCCGCCCGACGCGAGTTGCGCATACAGGTCCCGGTAGCCGCCGTCCACCAGCCGCTGCCGGTCCCGGCCGGTGATCCCGGGCCGATCCGGCGGGCAGAGGTTCTGGAACCGGCCGCCGGTCGTCTGCTCGACCCGCAGCGGTCCGTCCGCCTCGCCGCCCACCGGCCGGTTCACGTCGCCGTTCAGATAGCCGTCGAACGTACGCGGCGCGGCGACGCGCGGCCGCCCGTGGACCCAGGTCTCGAACAGCGACAACGTGCAGTCGAGGCAGTTGATCCCCCGGGTGGCGTCGGCCGCCGGTCCGCCGTCGTTGGCGAGGCGGAACCAGCCGCCGCGCCGGGGATCGGCGGTACGCGCGACGCTGCCGTCCGGGTTGCGGGGCATCTGCCGTTCGAGGTCGGTCTGGTGCAACGCGAGCGGAGGCCGGAGTCCTCCCCGGCGGCCGTAGGGCCGGGATCTGTCGACCGGCTCGGGGTGACCGTTACCGGTGAGCGCGGAGCGGTCGGTGGTCTCCACCGCACCGACGGCCAGGTCCGCCACGTCGTCGTTGATCCGGTAGAAGTCGAGGTCGTCCTCGACCATCACCTGCTCCGGCAGACGCCCGCCGGCGCGGATCACCTCCACCTCGTCGACGTCTCGGTAGTGCAGGCGTTCTCGCCGCCGGCCCTCCCACACGTGCCTGTCGGCAAGGTCGTGCTGGCCGGCCTGGCGCAGCTCGTGTGCCCGGGTCAGGAGCCAGCGCGCCGCCTCGTAATGCTGTTCGGCGCGACCACGTAGCACCTTGATCTGCGCCTGCCGCCTGTTCTCCTCGTGCAGGGCACGCTGTGACCGCAGGTAGCCCTGGTAGCGGCGCCGGTCGAGGCCCTCCCGATCGGCCTTCAGCCGCGCGGCGCGCTGCTGGGCGGTCTCGCGATGCCACGGCTGGACATCGATCGGACCAGGATTCGGCCCCGGCGTGTCGGTAGGCGGGTTATGCGGAGCCAAGGACTCCAGCAGCGGAAATCGGGGGTTGGGCCCTGGCCGGGGTTCGGGCCCGACATTCGGCGCTCCCGGATGCGGTCCCGGCTGAGGGCTCACCGGTGAGACCGATGACTGTCCCACAAGGCTTCCGT
The DNA here is from genome assembly GCF_040648395.1 of Micromonospora sp. NPDC049151. Lineage (NCBI taxonomy): Bacteria > Bacillati > Actinomycetota > Actinomycetes > Micromonosporales > Micromonosporaceae > Micromonospora > Micromonospora sp. NPDC049151. Next base: position 179,693 of record NZ_JBEZDP010000008.1, on the reverse strand, counting down.
TGCTGATGTGCGCAGCCCGGTCTGTAGGAGTTGGTGCCGCAGCCAACGGTCGATCGGCGAGCGAGGCGGGATGTGTCGTCGGTGCGGCTGCCGCCTGAACCGGGGTGGTCGTAGACGGTGTGGCATGGTCGACCGGCGTCACCACCGGACCCGCGCCGCCATGGGCTCCGGTCGCGGGGAGGGGCGGACCGGCGACTGGCGCGTCCGTGACCACCGACGACAATGTGGGACTCGTGGCGACCGTCGGACGTGCCACGTCGTGCGGCACGGCCGCGCCGTCCAGGGCGGCACCGGCGTGCGGCGCCGTGGCCGTCGGCTCCGGGCCCGGGCGGGGCAGGTCCACGGCGAGCGGGTGTGCCCCGGCGACTTCGGGCGAGACGTGCGTGGGGGTCACGGGGACCGCCCCCGCCGTCGCATCGCCGCTCTGGACGACCGGCTCGGCAACCCGCTGGGCCGGGATCAGCCCGACCGGATCGGTGACGGGCGGCACGTCCAGGCCGACCGGCGAGACCGGCAGGCCGCTCAACTTCCCGTCGAGGCGGTGGTGCAGTGCCGAGTCCGCCTGGCCGGTGGCGGACCCGGTCACACCGGAGGCCGCCGCACGCGCCAGATCCTCCAGCGACGGTCCGTTGCCGGTGGCCAGACCAGCGGCGGTCTCGGCGAGCGTCTCGCCGGCCATCTCCCGCCCGAAACGCTCGCCGATCTCGGCGAAGCGCCCGTTGGCGTGCCGGCCCAGACCGGCAAGCGGGGCGACGGCACCGCCGGCGAATCCGCCGAGGGCCGACGTGCTCACGTCGGTCAGGTCGAGGCCGCTCCGCCGGCCGGTGGAGTTCTGATACGCCTGGGTGCCGAGGCTGGTGGCCGCCTCCTGACCGGCCTCCAGCAGCCCACCGACCACGGCCTGCCGGGCCAGCTTGCGAGCACCGGACTTGGCCACCTCCTTCGCGGCCCGTTCACCCGCCTCCTTGAGGCCCTGCTTGACCGCCTTCCGTGCGAGCTGGGCCACCAGCCGCTTGAAGATCTGCTGCACCACGACCCGCGTGGCGGTGACCGCTGCGGCGGCCGCCGGGGAGGCGGCGCCCAGGGTGAGCACTGCCGCCACCGCCAGCGACAGCAACTCGATGACCAGGATGCCCAGCTCGATCCAGGCTTCCAGCTTCGCGCCCTCGATGTCACAGCCGCAGGAGTCGACCAGCCGCGCCAACTCGTCGGTGGCCGAGATCAGGACGTGCAGCGGCGCGTCGTCGCCCTCGGCGAGCTTGTGCCAGGCCTTGTCGAACGCGCCGGCGACCAGGCCGACTCCCCCGTAGCCGCTCCTCACCTCACCGGCGGCGGTCATCGCGTCGTCGCGCGGACGGGTCAGGACGCCGGCCACGCCGTACCACTGGTCGGCCAGGTCCCAGACGGACCGCTCGTTGCCCTCCGGCCACTCGACGCCGACCACCCAGTCGAGCGCCTCATAGATCCAGCCGGGCACGTCCCAAGGGCAGAAGTCGAGCGGGTGCGGGATCGGGCTGGGCAGCATGCTCACGCGCGGGTCCTCCGGTGGTCAGCGCCGGGGCCGATGGGGGTGGTGCCCTTGCTGCGGGATCTTCCCGAGGTCGCGGGCGTTGCTCAGGTCTGTCTCGACGGTGGCCGCGACCGAACGGACGACGTCCGACCCAAGCACGTCGAGCGACCGGCCGAGAAGCTCCCACGCGCGCAGCAGCGTCTCGGCGTAACCCTGGTAGTGCTTGTCGAAGGCGGCGCCGATGTCGTCTCGGCCCCAGGGCCGCTGGGCGCTCGCGACGGCGATCGGATCGCCCGTCTCCCGCCGGGCCGCGCTCACCGCCCGCCCCGACAACGCCAGGTCAGCACCGCCGCGGCGGGCCCGGTCGGGGTCCAGCCAGATCTCTCCCCCGGCCACCTGTCACTCGCCGCGGGCCAGCACGGAGTCGGCCCGGCCGAGCAGCGCGCCGAAGTCGTTGGTACGCAGGAACTCGACCGACGGGGAACCCGGCGGCAGGTAGCCGGAGACCAGCTCCCGGGTCGCGGTGGTCGCGGCGGTGGAGGCGCGCAGCACGGTCTCGGTGATCTTCCGGCTCAACGCCCGGGCGTCCCGGTCGCGGAACACCGCCGGGCTCACCTCGACGCTGATGAGCTCGCCTCGCGCGCCCACCACCGCGGTCACCTGACCGTCGTCGGAGCGTTCGGTCACCCGCAGCTCGGCCAGTTTGATCTGGAGTTCGTCCAGACCGGACCGCAGGCGCTGGTATTGGCCGTACACCTCGTCGAATCGCGCGCGCAGTGCACGGTTCGCATCCCGGTCCGCACTCTCGGCCACCGTCGCTCCCCTTTCGTCACCGTGGGTAGGGCCGACCATACCGGGTGCCACGAAACCCGTGGGGTCCGGTAATTTCAGGTGGTGATCGAGCGACAGCAGGCCGAGCAGATCGCCTCCGTGTGGGCCCGGCGGGACTCCGAACGTCTCGGTTTTCCCTGCACTCCTGTGGTCGAGGAGTTCGACCTGGGCTACCTGGTCAGCTCCACGGTGTCGACCGACGCCCGGGCGCTGCCCGGCGACCTGCCGACCACTGTGATCGACAAGGAGACCGGCGAGGTGTCGACCTGGCCGCGGATCCCGGCTCCGGCGGTCGAGGAGATGTACCGCCAGCGACGCCCGGCCGAGCCACGCGCTCCGCGTACCGTCGATCCGGCCGCCCAACTGCTCCGCGAGCTGACCCGGCTGCCCACGCCCGGCGCGGCAGCGCACCTCACGCTCGACGGCCGGCAGCACGTCGCGCAGGGCGCGAAGGGCGACATCGAGGTGCGGCACCACCCGCTCGTGCGGTCCTATCTGGAGGAACTACCCGCCGGCCACCTGGTACGCGGCGGCGAGCGGCACGCCGAGATGATCGTCGTCTCCGACGCGCTGTACGAGCACGACCACCGCCGGGCCGCCGATGGTCTGCCGCCACTGTCCATCGAGGAGGCCCGTGACCTGCTCGGCGCCAGCCGGATCGAGGTCTACCGCAGCCGCGAGCCGGGTGACCCGCTGGGAGGGCTCGCCGAACTTCCCTGCGACTCGTGCGTCAAGTTCCTGGTGCGGATCGGGGTGCTGCCGTGGGCCGACCTCGCGTTCGTGGAGGAATGGCGACCGGAGCCGCGCCCCGTCATCGAACCCGGACGGTTTCCGGACGAGGTCGCCCACGCGCTCATCGAAGGCGGGTGGCAGGTCAGCATCTTCAACGAGGCACTCGCGATGGGCGCGATGGCCGAGACGAAGGCGATCGCGGGACAGCATCACCGGCATGAGCCCTTCCCTGCCGCAGAGGCAGCGCTCACCGCGTTCCCGGCCGTCCTGAGCCGACGGCGAGGGCCCGGGGAGCAGGTCTGGATCAGCCAGTTCACCACGAATCCGCTGCGGGCCGCGCACACCGCCGACTCCCTCGCCGACTTCGCCGCCGTCCTGGGCGCCCGCCTCTTCCCGCTCGGCAGCGAACGCCAGGAGAGCATCCTCGCGGTCGACGAGCACGGCCGGATCTTCGCCCTCGACCAGGCCGGCGAGTGGTTCCTCGGGGCCGACATCGACGCCGCCCTCACCACCCTGCTCCTCGGCCGCGCCCCCGCCCGGGTCCGCGACGACGGCACCTGGTGACGATCAGAGGGCCACGCCGGTCAGCACCGTGACCCGGGGTTCGGTGTAGTCGTCCATGGCGCTGCGCAGCCCTTCCCGCCCGACCCCGGAGCCCTTCGTCCCGCCGTACGGCATCTGGTCGGCCCGGTACGACGGCACGTCTCCGACGATCACGCCGCCGACCTCCAGCGTGCGGGCGGCGTCGAACGCCACGTCGAGCCGGTGGGTGAACACGCCGGCCTGGAGGCCGTACGCGGAGTCGTTGACGGCGGCGAACGCGGCCCGGTCGTCGGCGACCGGGGCGACCACGAGCACCGGCCCGAACACCTCCTCGGCGCACACCTTGGCGTCGGCGGGCACGCCGCTGAGCACTGTGGGCGGGTAGGTGGCGCCGTCGCGCCGCCCGCCGGCCTCGACCACCGCGCCGACGGCGACCGCCTCGTCCACCCAGTCCTCGACGCGCTGCGCCGCCTCGACCGACACCAGCGGGCCGACGTCGGTCTGCTCGGAGCGCGGGTCACCGGTGCGTAGCGCCCGCACCGCCGCGACGAGCCGGGGCAGGAAACCGTCGTAGAGCCGTTCGTGCACGTAGACCCGCTGCACCGCGATGCACGACTGCCCGGCCTGATAGTTGGAGAACGTGGCGATGCGCTGCGCGGCGAAGGTCAGGTCCTCGTCGGCCGACCAGTCCGCGCAGATCACCGCCGCGGCGTTTCCGCCGAGTTCCAGCGTGACGTGCTTGTCCGGCGCGGCCCGGCGGATGGCCGCGCCGACCGGTCCGGAGCCGGTGAACGACACCACCGGCAGCCGGGGGTCGGTGACCAGTTCGGCGGCGCGCTCGTTCGGCAGCGGCAGCACCGAGAACATGCCCTCGGGCAGGTCGGTCTCGGCCAGGATCTCGCCGAGCAGCAGCGCGGTGAGCGGGGTGGCCGGGGCCGGCTTGACCACGATCGGGGCGCCGACGGCGAGCGCCGGGGCGACCTTGTGGGCGACCAGGTTGAGCGGGAAGTTGAACGGGGTGATGCCGAGCACCGGGCCGCGCGGCACGCGCCGGACCAGGGCGATCCGCCCGGTGGCGGCGGGGTCGGTGTCGAGCCGCTGCAGGTCGCCGGAGAAGCGGCGGGCCTCCTCGGCGGCCCAGCGGAACGTGGAGATCGCGCGTCCCACCTCCGCCCTGGCCCACTTGACCGGCTTGCCGTTCTCGGCGGTGATCAGCGCGGCGACCTCGTCGGCCCGCTCGGCGAGCCGGCGGGAGACGTGGTCCAGGGCCGCCGCGCGGGCGTGCGCGGGCAGGGCCGCGGCCTCCGCGGCCACCCCGGCGGCGCCCGCGACGGCGGCTTCGACCTGGTCGGCCGTGGCGAGCGTGGTACGCCCCACCGGCTGCCCGTCGTACGGGTGGGTGACTGTCAGTTCGCTCTCGCCGTGGGCGGGGCGACCGGCGACGTAGAAGGCTCTCGGCTCCACGCCCGGCAGCCTAGACCAGAAGCGCCCACGCGGAAACAGTTGCCCAAACCCTTGTCTGCCTCGGATTTAGTAGCCAAGATGGCAGTCAGATTGCGATAACCTCCGCTGACCCTCTCCCCGGCCACCTTCTCGGAGACTTCTGATGAGCGACCAGCAGCAGCTGCGCAACTTCGTCAACGGCGAGTACGTCGAACCGGTGGACGGCGGCTACGCCGACCTGATCGACCCGTGCACCGGCGAGGTCTTCGCCCAGGCCCCGGTCTCCGGCGCGGCGGACGTGGACGCGGCGATGAAGGCCGCCTCCGCCGCGTTCGAGACCTGGCGGGACGCCACGCCGGGCGAGCGGCAGCGGGCGTTGCTGAAGTTCGCCGACGCGGTGGAGGCGCGGGCCGCCGAGCTGGTGGACGCGGAGGTCCGCAACACGGGCAAGCCCCGGCAGCTCACCACCGAGGAGGAGCTGCCGCCGGCAGTGGACGAGCTGCGCTTCTTCGCCGGTGCGGCCCGCCTGCTGGAGGGGCGTTCGGCCGGTGAGTACCTGGCCGGGCACACCTCGTACGTGCGGCGCGAGCCGATCGGCGTCTGCGCCCAGGTGACCCCCTGGAACTACCCGCTGATGATGGCGGTCTGGAAGATCGCCCCGGCGCTGGCGGCGGGCAACGCGGTGGTGCTGAAGCCGTCCGACACCACGCCGGTGTCGACGCTGCTGCTGGCCGAGATCGCCGCCGAGCACCTGCCGCCGGGCGTCTTCAACGTGGTCTGCGGCGACCGGGACACCGGCCGTGCGCTGGTCTCCCACCCGACGCCGCAGCTCGTGTCGATCACCGGCTCGACCCGCGCGGGCATGGAGGTCGCCGCCGCGGCGGCGCCGGACCTGAAGCGGACGCACCTGGAGCTGGGCGGCAAGGCCCCGGTGGTGATCTTCGACGACGCGGACGTGGCGGCGGCGGCCGAGGCGATCGCGATGGGCGGCTACTTCAACGCCGGTCAGGACTGCACGGCGGCGACCCGCGTGCTCACCGGGCCGGGCATCCACGAGGACTTCGTGGCCGCGCTCACCGAGCAGGCCCGCAACACCCGCACCGGCGCGCCGGACGACGCCGACGTGCTCTACGGCCCGCTGAACAACGCCAACCAGCTCGCCCGGGTGAGCGGCTTCGTGGACCGTCTGCCGGACCACGCGAACGTCACCACCGGTGGTGGGCGGGTCGGCGAGCGCGGCTTCTTCTACGCCCCGACCGTGGTCTCCGGCGTACGCCAGACCGACGAGATCATCCAGGACGAGGTGTTCGGGCCGGTCATCACCGTGCAGCGCTTCTCCGACGAGGACGAGGCGGTGCGCTGGGCCAACGGCGTGGACTACGGCCTGTCCGCCTCGGTGTGGACGCGCGACCACGGCCGGGCCATGCGGATGACCCGCCGGCTGGACTTCGGCTGCGTCTGGGTGAACACGCACATCCCGTTCGTCTCGGAGATGCCGCACGGCGGCTTCAAGCACTCCGGCCACGGCAAGGACCTGTCGGTCTACAGCCTGGAGGACTACACCCGGATCAAGCACGTCATGCACAACATCGAGGGCTGATCGGCGATGGCCAGCAGCGAGGAGTTGCACAAGCGCCGGGTCGGGGCCGTGGCGCGGGGCGTGGGCAGCACGGTTCCCGCGTACGTGGACCGGGCGGGCGGCGGCACGATCACCGACGTGGACGGGCGGGAGTGGATCGACTTCGCGGCCGGCATCGCCGTCACGAACGTGGGCAACTCCGCGCCCCGCGTGGTCGAGGCGGTACGCGCGCAGGTCGAGCGGTTCACCCACACCTGCTTCATGGTCGCGCCGTACGAGTCGTACGTGGCGGTCTGCGAGCAGCTCAACGCGGTGACGCCGGGTGGTTTCGAGAAGCGGTCGGCGTTGTTCAACTCCGGTGCCGAGGCGGTGGAGAACGCGGTGAAGATCGCCCGGCACGCGACCGGGCGGCCCGCAGTGGTGGTGTTCGACCACGCGTACCACGGCCGGACCAACCTGACCATGGCACTGACCGCGAAGAACATGCCGTACAAGCACCGGTTCGGGCCGTTCGCCGGTGAGGTCTACCGGGTGCCGATGTCGTACCCGCTGCGCGACGGCGGGCTGGACGGCGCCACAGCGGCGGCCCGCTCGATCGAGATGATCGAGAAGCAGGTGGGCGCGGAGAACGTGGCGGCGCTGCTGATCGAGCCGATCCAGGGCGAGGGCGGCTTTGTCGTACCCGCGGAGGGGTTCCTGCCGGCGTTGCGCGAGTGGGCGACGGCGGCCGGGGTGGTGTTCGTCGCCGACGAGATCCAGACCGGTTTCTGCCGCACCGGCGACTGGTTCGCCTGCAAGCACGAGGGCGTCGAGCCGGACCTGATCACGCTGGCCAAGGGCATCGCGGGCGGGCTGCCGCTGGCGGCCGTCACGGGCCGGGCGGAGCTGATGGACGCGGTGCACGTCGGCGGCCTCGGCGGCACGTACGGCGGCAACCCGATCGCCTGCGCCGCCGCGCTCGCGTCGATCGAGACGATGCGGGAGCTGGACCTGGCCGCCGCCGCCCGCCGGATCGGCGCGGTGATGGGCGAGCGGCTGCGCGCCATCGCCGCCGGTGACCCGCGCGTGGCCGAGGTACGCGGCCGGGGCGCGATGCTCGCCGTGGAGATCGTCGTACCGGGCACGCTGACCCCGGACCCGGCCGCCACGGCGTCGATCTCGGCGGCCTGCCACGCGGCCGGGCTGCTCACGCTGACCTGCGGCACCTACGGCAACGTGCTGCGGTTCCTGCCTCCGCTGGTGATCTCCGACGACGAGCTGGGCCGGGGCCTGGACATCCTGGCGGCCGCATTCGGCTGACCCGCACGGGGAACACCTGATCCCGCACGGGAACACCATGGGCCCGATCTCCCAGGACCGGCCCATGGTGTTCCGCGCGGACGATCAGCGGAGCAGTTCCACAGTGTTGCGCCGGACCAGGTTCTTGCCGGGTTCCCGGATCGCGTCCATGGCTGCGGTGTTGAGCAGCACGCAACTGCCCGACGGCCCGGTCACCGTCACCGTCACCACCTTGTTGTTGTCCAGGTTCGTCACCCGCAGCCGGGTGCCGAGCGGGAACTGACCGCTGGTGGCAGCGGGTGCCCCGCCCTCGGCGAAGAACGTGATCGCGCCGGAGCAGACGCTGCCGCCGATCGGCTGCGCCGCGCCCGGGCGGGTCTCACCCAGTTGCGCGCCCGGGGCCGGGGCGGCGGCGCCGTCGAGGCGTTCCACCACGTTGCGGCGGATGACGTTCTTGCCCGGCTCGCGTACCAGGTCCATGGCGGCGGCGTTAAGCAGCACGCAGCTCCCGGACGGCCCGGTCACCGTCACCGTGGTCACCTTGCGGTTGTCCAGGTTCGTCACCCGTAGCCGGGTGCCGACCGGGAACCGGTCGCTCGTCGCGGCCGGCGGTCCGCCCTCGGCCGAGAAGGTCACCGACCCGGCGCAGACCGATCGCGCGGCCGGCGCGGTGTCCGCGAAACCGAGTCCGGTGCCCACCGAGACCGCCACCGTGGCGGTCACCGCCACCGTCGCCGCCAGCACGTGCTTGCGCTGCACCCTCACGTTCTCTCCCGTCGTCGCTGCTGTTCGACGCGTGGTACGGACGGGAGGGCCGGACCGTTCGATCCGGCCGGCGGTCCACAACGGAAGGTGAGGGCCCGGTGACGCTCCGGCCGTCCGTGCCGGTACCTGCCGCCACGCCTTGGCGCTCGGGGGTGAGGTGGGTCACGATGGGTGGAAGGAGGCGCTGGTGGCTGACCCGTGGCTCGCCCTGGAGTTCGGCGCGGATCCGGCGGAACGGATCGCGCAGGTCGGTGCCGCCCACGAGGCGTTCCTCGCCGCCGGCACCACCACCGGCGGGGTCCGGGAGGTGGTCGCCCGCTCCTGGAGGCGGTCCGCGCTGCTGGACCCGGAAGCCACGCCGCCTGTCGACCTCGTCGACGACGCGCTGGAGACGTACCGGGCCGCGCACCCGCTGGCCCGGGTGATGCCGCTGTTCCGTGACCTGCTCGGCGGCATCGCGCAGGACGGCGCGCACCTGATGGCGGTCTGCGACGCCGCCGGCCGGCTGCTCTGGGTGGAGGGCCACCCCGGGGTGCTGCGGCACGCCGAGCGGATGAACTTCGTACCGGGCGCGCGCTGGGACGAGGCGCACGCCGGCACCAACGCGCCCGGCACCGCCCTCGCCGTCGACCACGGCGTGCAGATCTTCGCCACCGAGCACTTCGTCCGGCCGGTGCAGCGCTGGACCTGCGCCGCCGCGCCGATCCACGACCCGGTCAGCGGAGCGCTGCTCGGCGCCGTCGACATCACCGGCGGGGACCACCTGGCCGCCCCGCAGAGCCTGGCGCTGGTCCGGGCCACCGCCCGGGCCGCCGAGGCGTTCCTGGCCGGCGCCGCGCCCGCCGCGCCGGACGTGGCGTACGTGTCGGCGCTCGGCCGCGACGTGGCGGAGCTGCGCGTCGGCGGCCGGCGCATACGGCTCGGCCGCCGGCACAGCGAACTGCTGGTGCTGCTCGTCGACCATCCGGAGGGGCGCACCGGGGAACAACTCGGCCTCGACCTCTACGGCGACGACCGGCGGCACCCGGTCACGCTGCGCGCCGAGCTGTCCCGCCTGCGCCGCGTGCTCGGCGAGGAGCTGCTCGACTCCCGCCCGTACCGGCTGCGCCCGGCCGTGCGCGCCGACTTCCGTACCGTCACCGAACTGCTGGAAGGTGGCGACCCGGCGGCGGCGCTGCGCGCGTACCCCGGGCCCCTGCTTCCCCTGTCGGACGCGCCGGGAGTCGCGCGACTGCGCCGCCTTGTCGACGGCCAGTTGCGCGCCGCCGTGCTGGCCGGCGGCGACCCGGGGCTGCTCGCGGCCTGGACCGCGACGGCGGCCGGGTCCGACGACCTGGCCGTCTGGCAGGCCCTGGCGCGGGCGCTGCCGCCGGGCGCGCCACGCCGGCCGCTCGCGCTCGCGCGGGCCCGCCAGCTCGCCGAGGAGTACGCGCTGCCGCGCGCAACGTTCCTGCAACGTCCCGGAAACTAGCCTGCCCGCCATCCACCCCAGACGGACGGCGGAGGTACCCATGACGCGCTACGACGCCCCGACCCACTGGCAGTCCCGCTACGACCACTACATCGGCGGCGAGTACGTGAAGCCGCACGGTGGCAAGTACTTCGAGAACCCGACCCCGGTGACCGGGCAGACCTTCTGCGAGGTGGCCCGGGGCACCGCCGAGGACGTGGAGAAGGCGCTGGACGCGGCGCACGGCGCTGCCGACGCGTGGGGCCGCACGTCGGTCGCCGAGCGCTCACTGATCCTCAACCGGATCGCCGACCGCATGCAGGACAACCTGGAGTCCCTGGCGATCGCCGAGACGTGGGAGAACGGCAAGCCGGTACGCGAGACGCTCGCCGCGGACATCCCGCTCGCCATCGACCACTTCCGCTACTTCGCCGGGGCGATCCGGGCGCAGGAGGGCTCGCTCGGCGAACTCGACGACGACACAGTGGCGTACCACTTCCACGAGCCGCTCGGCGTGGTCGGGCAGATCATCCCGTGGAACTTCCCGATCCTCATGGCGGTGTGGAAGCTCGCCCCGGCGCTCGCCGCCGGCAACGCGGTGGTGCTCAAGCCGGCCGAGCAGACGCCCGCCTCGATCCACTACCTGCTCTCCCTGATCGGCGACCTGCTGCCGCCGGGCGTGCTCAACGTGGTGAACGGCTTCGGCGTCGAGGCGGGCAAGCCGCTCGCGTCCTCGCCGCGGGTGGCGAAGGTGGCGTTCACCGGCGAGACCACCACCGGGCGGCTGATCATGCAGTACGCCAGCGAGAACATCAGGCCGGTCACCCTCGAACTGGGCGGCAAGAGCCCGAACATCTTCTTCGACGACGTCAGCGCCGCGTCCGACGACTTCCGGGACAAGGCCCTCGAAGGCTTCACCATGTTCGCGCTCAACCAGGGCGAGGTGTGCACCTGCCCGTCCCGGGCGCTCATCCAGCAGGGCCACTACTCCGACTTCCTGGCCGCCGCCGTGGACCGGAGCGGTCAGATCAAGCAGGGGCACCCGCTGGACACCGACACGATGGTCGGCGCGCAGGCGTCGAACGACCAGCTGGAGAAGATCCTGTCCTACCTGGACATCGGGCGGCAGGAGGGCGCCCGCGTCCTCACCGGCGGCGAGCGGGCGGACCTGGGCGGCGAGCTGTCCGGCGGCTACTACGTCCAGCCGACCATCTTCGAGGGCGACAACTCGATGCGGATCTTCCAGGAGGAGATCTTCGGCCCGGTGGTGTCGGTGACCTCGTTCGCCGACCTGGACGACGCCGTGAAGATCGCCAACGACACGCTGTACGGGCTCGGCGCCGGCGTGTGGACCCGGGACCTCAACACCGCGTACCGGGCCGGGCGGGCCATCCAGGCCGGGCGGGTGTGGACGAACTGCTACCACGCCTACCCGGCACACGCGGCGTTCGGCGGCTACAAGCAGTCCGGCATCGGCCGGGAGAACCACAAGATGATGCTGGAGCACTACCAGCAGACCAAGAACCTGCTGGTCAGCTACTCGCCGAAGAAGCTGGGCTTCTTCTGATGGGTGACCCGGTGACAGTGACCCCCGCGGCGGCCGACCTGATCCGGTCGCTGCGGGGGCAGCACGGCCCGCTGATGTTCCACCAGTCCGGCGGCTGCTGCGACGGCAGCGCCCCGATGTGCTATCCGGCCGGTGAGTTCCGTACCGGCGGCTCGGATGTGCTGCTCGCCTCGCTGGCTGTCGACGGGGTGCCCGAGCCGGTGGAGTTCTGGATGTCCAAGGCCCAGTGGGAGCTGTGGCGGCACACCCGGCTCACCGTCGACGTGGTGCCCGGACGGGGCAGCGGCTTCTCCCTGGAGGCCCCGGAGGGCGTCCGCTTCCTCATCCGCTCCCACCTGAACCGCTGATCTGTCCGAGATCTTGCAGCTCGCGGGCATCGCGGCGGTGGGATGCTGACGCCGTCCACTTCGGAATCCGCGTCCCACCACCGCCCGACAGGAGACCGCGCATGAACCCGGTCCGACAGTCGTTGCTCGCCTCCGGCCTCACCGCCCTGGCCACCGCCGCCACGCTCGGGCTCGCGCCCGGCGCCGCCGTGGCCGCCCCGGCGGCCTCCCCCACCATCTCCGTCAACTGGTTCGGCTCGGCCGACGCGCGGGCGCACACCGCCACCGTGGGCGGCCGGTTCGACTGCGGGGCCGAACGCGGCCTCGCGTACATCGAGGTGCACCTCGACCAGCGGGTACGGCGCGGGTCGGTCACCGGCTTCGGCTTCGGCGTGATCGGAGCCTGCACCGACGACCGCACCGCCGGCACCTGGACCGCGACCATCCCCGCCGACCAGGGCAGGTTCCGCCCCGGCCCGGCCACCACGACAGCCCGCCTGGTGGTGGAGCCCAACTCCCTCACCGAAACCACCGAACCCGTGCGCCTGCGCCCCCGCTGCGCCCGCCCCTGACCGGTCGACGGCCTCCGGTCAGGCGATCTGCCGGAGGTCGTCGCCGTAGTCGAAGATGATCCGTAGCCGGGCGCCGAGGGCGTTGGCGTACCGGCTCAGCGTGGCCACCTCGTTGACGTCGAGGTCGCCGTTCTCGATCTGGCTCACCCGGCCGGGCGTGACCCCCATGATCTCGGCGACCTGCCGCTGGGTGAGCCCCAGCCGCTTGCGCTCCTCGGCCAGGTGGAACGCGCTCACCCACGCGTCGGTCCGGGCGCGCTCCGCCTCGTACGCCTCGTCGTCGCCGCCGAGTTCGGCGCGGACCTCGTCCCAGTGATAGAAGTCGGTCACGACTCCCCCTTCGCTCGCGCTCGCTGTCGAGCCAAGCCTTGTAGGCAACCTCCGCTGCCGGGATGTGCTGCCGGTACCAGCGGGTCCAGTTGCCCGCCTTGTTGCCGGCGACCAGGAGGACCGCCTGCGACCAGGGATCGAAGATGAACAGCACCCGGATCGCCACCTCCCGACCGGAGCGAGGCCGCAGTTCCTTCAGATTACGGAGACTGCTTCCGCGCAGCGTGTCCACGAGTGGGCGCCCAGCCCCGGTCCGACCTCGGCCAGCTTGTCCACCGCCACCCGGACGCTCTCGTACGACGCCGGGTCGTGGTCCCACAGGTCGCGCAGCCAGTGCCGGACCTCTCCGGTCACCCGGACCGACCAGCGCTTCCCGTCCGCACCCATGGTCCGACTATAGCTTGAGCTAAACATGCCGGGGTAGCGGTCAGCGGCCGTCCAACAAGGGCTGGGTGGGGTTCCACTGGGTTCCGCCGGCGGCGTCGCGGCGGCGGCGGGCTATCGCGGACAGGGCCTCCAGCACCACCCGGTTACCCAGGTACGCGGTGATGTCGGCGTGGTCGTACGGCGGGGCGACCTCGACCACGTCCAGCCCGACCACAGGCAGCTCGTAACAGACCCGGCGGACCGCGTCGAGCAGTTGCCGGGAGGTGAACCCGCCCGGCTCGGGCGTGCCGGTGCCGGGTGCCATGCCGGGGTCGACCACGTCCACGTCGACGGAGAGGAAGACGCCCTCGCACTCGTCGGTCGCGATGCCGAACGCCTCGGTCAGGCAGGTGTCCAGCCCGCGCGCCACGATCTCGGTCATCTCGTACGAGCGCATCCGCTGCTCCGCCATCCACGCCAGCGTGTCCGGGCCGGGCCAGTAGCCGCGCAGCCCGATCTGGAGGAAGCGGTCGCCGCGTACCGCGCCGGACTCGATCAGCCGGCGCATCGGCTGGCCGTGCCCGTGCAGTGAGCCGAACTCGACGTCGCCGGTGTCGGCGTGCGCGTCGAAGTGCACGAGTGACACCCGGCCGAGCCCGTGGTGCCGGGCCACGCCCGTCGCGTCCGGCAGCGCGATGGAGTGGTCGCCGCCGAGGACCACCGGGATCGCCCCGGCGGCGGCGACCGCGTGCACGGCGGTCTCCAGTGCGGCGAGCGAACGTTCGATGTCGCCGCTGAACATCTCCACGTCGCCGGCGTCGTAGACGCACAGGTCCTTCAGCCCGTCCACGCGCAGCGCCAGCGACGGGCGGGAGCCGTCGTGCGGCAGGTAGCAGGCCTGCCGGATGGCTGACGGCCCGAACCGGGTGCCCGGCCGGTGCGAGGTGCCGCCGTCGAACGGCGCGCCGATGATCACGACGTCCGCGTCGGCGTACGTGACCGGCTCCTCGACGGTGCACGGCGGCACGCCGAGGAACGTGATGTCGGGGCCGAACATCGGGCCGTACCGGGTCATCGTTCCTCCATCCCCCACGGCGAACCGTAGCCGGTGAGCAGGTCCAGGAAGGGGACCGGCGGGAACGCCTCCGGCCCGAGCACGCCCGTGCCCGTCCACGCACCGGTGGCGAGCAGTTCCAGCGCGACGACCGGGTTGACGGCGGTCTGCCAGACCACAGCCTGGTGGCCGTACTCGGCCATCGACCACTCGTTGTCGACCACGTGGTACAGGTAGACGCGACGTGGCCGCCCGTCCGGGCCGGTGCCGGTGACGTACGTGCCGGCGCAGGTCTTGCCGCTCATCCGGTCGCCGAGCGTGGCCGGGTCGGGCAGCGCGGCGGCCACCAGGTCACGCGGGGACACCTCGACGCCGCGTACCCGCACCGGTTCGGTCGAGTCGAGGCCGAGCTTGTGCAGCGTGCGCAGGACCTCGATGAACTCGGCGCCGAGGCCGTACTTGAAGGTGACCCGCTTCGCCTCGACCCAGCGCGGGATGAGCAGCACCTCCTCGTGCTCGACGTTGACACACTCGACCGGGCCGATCCCGGCCGGGAAGTCGAACACCTCCGGCTCGCTGAACGGTTCGGTGGTGAACCAGCCACGCCCGGCCTCCCAGATCACCGGCGGGTTGAGGCACTCCTCGATGGTGGTCCAGATGGAGAACGAGGGCGCGAACTCGTAGCCGGCGACCGTCAGGTTCGCGCCGTCGCGTACCCCGATCTCGTCGATCTCGGCGAAGAGTTCGTCGGCGGCGTAGCGGGCGAAGACGTCGGACAGGCCCGGTTCGACGCCGATGCCGCACAGCGCCAGCCGGCCGGCGTCGGCCCACCGCTGTGCGACGGCGAACTGCTCGTCGCCGAGCTTGACCCCGGTCTCGGCGTAGGGACGCTCGGGGTGCGGCCGGGACAGCGACATCGCCATGTCGAGGTAGTCGGCCCCGGCGGCGAACGCGCCGTCGAAGATCGGCATGACGAAGCGGGGGTCGACCGCGTTGAGGACGTGGGTGATCCGGTGTTCCCGGCACAGCGCGGCCACCGCGTCGGCGCAGGAGGCGTCGACCGTGGCGGCGACGAACCGGTCGCCGTGCCCGGCGACGGCCCGCTCGGCGCGCGCCGGGTCGTGGTCGGCGACCACCATGGTCTCGAAGAAGGAACGGCGGGCGGCGATGGATACGGCGGCGGAGCCGACGCCACCGGCGCCGACGAGGAGGATACGCATCAGGAGTCGAACCCCAGTCCAAGACGGTCGAGAGTACGGAGCCAGAGGTTGCGCCGGCCGTCGTGCGCGTCGGCGCGGGCGAGCGACCAGCGGGTGAGGTTGATGCCGACGGACCGGACCGGTTCCGGCGGGAACGGCAGCGGCTTGCGGCGCACCAGGTCGAGCCGGGTCAGCGGGGTGTCGGTGCCGGAGAGCAGGTCGAGCGTCACGCGGGCGCCGAACCGGGTCGCGCCGACGCCGAGCCCGGTGAACCCGGCCGCGTACGCCAGGCGCCCGGAGTAGGCGGTGCCGAAGAACGCGCAGAACCGGGTGCAGGTGTCGATGACGCCGCCCCAGCGGTGACTGAACCGCAGCCCGTCCAGTTGCGGGAACGTGGTGAAGAAGTGCGCCGCCAGCGTGTCGAAGGTGGCCTCACGCTGCTCCAGCGCGGGCGCCACCCGGTTGCCGTAGTGGTAGATCGCGTCGTAGCCGCCGAACAGGATGCGGTTGTCGGCGGTGAGCCGGTAGTAGTGGAACTGGTTGCCGGTGTCGGCGAGCCCCTGCCGGTGCCGCCAGCCGATCGCGTCGCGCTGCGCCCCGGTCAGCGGCTCGGTCATCAGCGCGTAGTCGTAGACCGGCACGACCCAGGAACGCAGCCGGCGCAGCAGCGGCGGGAACGCGTTCGTGGCGAGCACGACCTGCCGCGCCCGTACCGCGCCGGGCACCGCGTCAGCGCCGCCCGCCGTGGTGGCGCGCAGCCCGGCGCCGTCGTCGGCCAGGCCGGTGACACGGGTGTGCTCGTGCACGCGTACGCCCAGGTCGAGCGCGGCCCGGCGCAGTCCCCAGGCGAGCTTCGCGGGGTCGAGCAGGGCCACCCGGTCGGCGTCCCACATCCCGCCCAGGTACGTCGGCGACGCCACCTCGGCGCGTACCTCGTCGCGGTCGAGCAGCCGCACGTCGTGGCCGTACCGGCGGGCCAGCTCGGCGTCGGCGGCGAGCCCGTCCAGCTGGTACGGCTCGACCGCCACCGCCAGCTCACCGGTGCGTTCGAAGTCGCAGTCGATGTCGTACTTCGCCACGGTGGCGGCGATGGCGTCCAGGTTCTCCCGGCCCAGCCGCTCCAGCTCGGCGATCTCGCCGGGGAACCGTTCGACGCCGTTGGCGAGCCCGTGGGTGAGCGACGCGGCGCAGAACCCGCCGTTGCGCCCGGACGCCGCCCAGCCGCACGTGCCCGCGTCGACGAGCAGCACGTCGCGGTCCGGGTCGGCCTCCTTCGCCAGCAGCGCGGTCCACAGCCCGGCGTACCCGCCGCCGACCACGAGCAGGTCGGCGGCGTGCGACCCGGACAGCGGCGGCAGCGGGTCGGGCCGAACCGGGCGGTCCAGCCAGTACGGCACGGGCGCGGCGTCGGCCAGCGCCCGGCCGGTATGCGGCAGTGTCATGGCTTCCCCGCGGGTGTGGCGACCACCGCGAGGGCGGCGCGTCGGGCCCGCCGCCCGCGCAGCGAGGTGACCCCGACCAGCAGCAACGCGATCACGAACATGGCCGTGCCGATCACGTTCACCTGCGGCGGGATGCCCCGCTGGGAGGCGCCCCAGACGTACATGGGGAACGTGACTGTGGTGCCGGCGTTGAAGTTCGTGATGATGAAGTCGTCGAAGCTGAGCGAGAACGCCAGCAGCGACGCGGCCATGATGCCGGGCAGCACGAGCGGCAGCGTGATCCGGCGGAACGTCTGCCACTCGCTGGCGTACAGGTCCATCGCGGCTTCCTCCAGCCGCCGGTCCATGCCGGCGAGCCGGGCCTTCACGGTGACCACCACGAACGACAGGCAGAACATGACGTGCGCGATGACGATGGTCCAGAAGCCCTGCGGCACCCCGGCGGCCACGAACAGGGCGAGCAGCGAGGTGCCCATCACCAGTTCCGGGGTGGCCATCGGCAGGAAGATCAGCCCGTTGAGCCCGGACCGGCCCCGGAAGGTGTGCCGGACCAGCGCGAACGCCATCAGCGTGCCGAGGAGTGTGGAGACGACCGTGGCGATCAGGCCGATCTGCATGCTGCGCACCACGGCATCGCACATGTCCGAGGTGGCGCAGGGCTGCTTCCAGTTGTCGAGCGTGAACTCGTTGAAGTCGTAGGAGAGCCGGCTGGAGGGCCGGTTGAAGGAGAGCCCGGCGACCACCATGATCGGCAGCGTCAGGTAGCCGAGGACGAGCAGTGCCACGCCCATCACCCACCGGTCGGCTAGCCAGCGCCTGAGTCTCATCAGAGCCTGCCTCCATTCGCGACTGCGGGGCTCCGCTTCGCTGCGCTCCTCGCGCTCATCAGAGCACCTCCTCCGTGCCGGCCTTCCGCAGGTAGACGAAGACGATCGCCAGGATCGCGGCCATCAGCAGGAACGACAGCGCCGCGCCCTGCGGATAGTCCAGCCGGACCAGGAACGCCGAGTCGATGACGTTGCCGATCATGTACTCGTTCGGGGTACCGAGCAGTTCGGCGTTGATGTAGTCACCGGTGGCCGGGATGAAGAACAGCAGCGTGCCGGCGATCAGGCCGGGCATCGACAGCGGCAGCGTCACCCTGGCGAACGCGCGCGCCGGGCTCGCGTACAGGTCGCTCGCCGCCTCGAGCAGCCGGGGATCGAGCCGCTCCAGGCTCGCGTACAGCGGCAGCACCAGGAACGGCAGGAAGTTGTACGTCAGGCCGAGCACCACGGCGATCGGCGTGGCCAGCAGCCGGCCGTCCGGGCCGAGCAGGTGCACGTCGCGCAGCAGCCCGACCAGCGCGCCGTTGTCCGACAGGATGGTCTTCCAGGCCAGCGTGCGCACCAGGAAGCTGGTGAACATCGGCGCGACCACCGCCACCAGAAGCAGGTTCTTCCACCGGCCGGCCTTCTGCGCGATCGCGTACGCCAGTGGGTAGCCCATCAGCAGCGCGAGCACCAGCGCGATGGCCGAGTAGAGGAAGGACCGGGAGAACTGCGGCCAGTACGCCTGCAACGCCTCCGGGTAGTTGCTGAACGCCCAGGTCATGGCGTACCCGGTGGAGAGCGACCCGGCCGGGTCGTAGAGGCTGGCCGAGGCGAGCTGCACCAGCGGGAGCGCGAAGAAGACGAGCAGCCAGACCGCGCCGGGCAGCAGCAACAGGTACGGCAGGAGGCGGCTGCGCCCGCGCCGCACCGGCGGCGGCGCCGGTTTCCCGGCGGAGGTCGGTACGTGGGCCAGCGCGCTCATGCCGCCACTCCGCTTCGCTCGCTCATGGCAGCGCACCCACCGGCGGCTCGTCGAGCAGCGGCGCGGTCTGGTCGTCCTCACCGGCGGCCCGGGGCAGCAGGAACGCGTGCCGCGGATCCCAGTGCGCGGTCACCGCCGTGCCGACCGCCAACTGACCGCCCAGCCCGCTGTTAGCGGCGAACGCGGTCAGCTCGCTCCCCCACGCGGTGCGCACCAGGTACTGGGTGCTCACCCCGACGTAGGAGGCATCGGTGACGACGCCGCCGACGTGCTGGTGCCCGGCCGGCACCCGGTCCGGGCCGTCGGCCAGGTGCAGCTTCTCCGGACGTACGCCGAGGAAGGCCGGACCGTCGGTGAGCCGGGCCCGGCCGGCGGGCACCGAGAAGCGCGCGCCGTGCGCCGTGACCAGCACGTCGTCTGCGGCGCGACCGCCGGCTTCGGCGGCGAGCAGGTTGGACTGGCCGAGGAAGTTCGCCACGAACGCGGTGGCCGGGTACTCGTAGATGTCGGCGGGCGCACCGAGTTGCTCGATCCGGCCGGCGTTCATCACCGCGACCGTGTCGGCCATCGTCATGGCCTCCTCCTGGTCGTGGGTGACGTGCACGAACGTGATGCCGACCTCGGTCTGGATCCGCTTCAGCTCGATCTGCATCTGCCGGCGCAGCTTGAGGTCGAGCGCACCGAGCGGCTCGTCGAGCAGCAGCACCTGCGGGTGGTTGATGAGCGCCCGGGCCAACGCGACGCGCTGCTGCTGGCCGCCGGAGAGCTGGGCCGGACGGCGGCGGCCGTAGCCTTCGAGCTGGACCAGCGCGAGCATCCGCTCGACCTGGTCACCGACCTTGCGGATGCCGCGGCGGCGCAGCCCGAACGCCACGTTCTCGTGGATGTCCAGGTGCGGGAAGAGGGCGTAGCTCTGGAACACGGTGTTCACCGGCCGCTTGTACGGCCGCAGCCCGGCGATGTCCTGCTCGCCGAGCAGCACCTTTCCGCTGGTGGGCTGCTCCAGCCCGGCGATCATCCGCAGCGTGGTGGTCTTGCCGCAGCCGGACGCGCCGAGCAGGGCGAAGAACGAGCCCTGCGGGATGGTGAGGGTGAGGTCGTCGACGGCGGTGAAGACGCCGAAGCGCTTGGTCAGGTCGACCAGTCGCAGGTCACCGGCCGGGGTCTGCTGCCCCTTCACGCGCCGATCACCTGCTGGAACTTGGTCTCGTACTCCTTCTCCTGCGCCTCGTCGAGCGCCATGAAGACCTTGGCCTTGGACAGCATCGCGTCGTCCGGGAAGATCAGCGGGTTCTTCGCCAGATCCGGGTCGATCTTCTCCATCTCGGCCTGCGCGCCCTGCACGGGGCAGATGTAGTTGAC
The DNA here is from genome assembly GCF_040648395.1 of Micromonospora sp. NPDC049151. NCBI lineage: Bacteria > Bacillati > Actinomycetota > Actinomycetes > Micromonosporales > Micromonosporaceae > Micromonospora > Micromonospora sp. NPDC049151. The sequence continues at coordinate 159,550 of NZ_JBEZDP010000008.1, read as the reverse complement.
GTACGCGGCCAGCTTCGCCGCCACCGCCGGGTCGTAGTAGTGGTTCATCAACGCCTCGGCGTTGGCCTTGTGGGTGGCCTTGTTCGGCACCAGCATGTTGTCCGACCAGAGCATCACGCCGGACTCGGGCACCACGAACTTGATCTTCTCGTCGTCGAAGCCGAGCTGCACCACGTCGCCGGACCAGCCGATGCACGCGGCGATGTCACCCTTGGCCAGGTCGGGCGCGTAGTCGTTGCCGGTGAAGCGCCGGATCTGCTTGCTGTCCACGGCCTTCTTGAGCTTGTTCAGCGCGTCGTCGAACTGGGCCGACGTGAACTTGGCCGGGTCGTGGCCGAGCGACTGGAGCAACAGGCCGATGGTGTCGCGCATCTCCGACAGCACAGTCACCTTGCCCTTGAGATCGGGGCGGGTGAGCAGCTCGTCGACAGTGCGGATCTCCTTTGTGACGTTGGCGTTGTACGCGAGCCCGGCCAGGCCGGACTGCCACGGGACGGCGAGCTGGGTCTCGGCGTCGAAGGAGCGACCGCGCAGCGACTGCAGCAGGTTCGCCTCGACGTTCGGCATCTTCGACTTGTCAAGCTTCTGCACCCAGCCCAGGCGGATCACCCGGGCGGCCATCCAGTCGGTGAGCACCATGATGTCCCGGCCGGTGCTCTGACATCCGGCGAGCTGGTTGCGTACCTTGCCGAAGAACTCGTTGTTGTCGTTGACGTCCTCGGTGTACGTCACCCGGATGCCGGAGGCGGCGACGAAGGCGTCGAGCGTCGGGCGCTTCGACTCGTCCTTCTCGTCGGTGTCCATGTACTGCGGCCAGTTCGAGAAGGCGACCTTCTTCTCGGTGGCGGACAGGTCCTCGCTCTTGCACCCGGCTTCGGTCTGCTGGGCGCCCTTGGTCCCGCAGCCGGCCAGGGTGCCCGCGGTGGCGAGCAGTGCGGCCGAGCCGACGGTCCCGGTGAGCAGACCACGCCGGGTGAGGGGCCGGAGGGGACGACGCATGTGACGACTCCTTGGGGGGCATCGTCGGCGGGCGGGACGGAGGGGCGCGCCGGCGGGAGGGTCAGTGGCGATGGACGACTGATCCTGACATGAGAAACCATCACTCACAAGGGATTCCGTTGCCGGAATAGCTAGTCACCACGAATTACGCCAGACTGCGTCGGGGCATTACGCTCGACACCGAGAATCGGACACAAGGAGCGCTCGATGGTCAACCGGCATCAGGAGAACGGAAACGGCGGCCGTCGCGTCACTGTGCGTGATGGTGCCAACCACGCTCTGCTCGATGACGTGGCCAAGCAGATCATCGAGCAGCTCCAGGAGGACGGGCGCCGCCCGTACGCGAGCATCGGCAAGGCGGTCGGACTCTCCGAGGCGGCCGTACGCCAGCGGGTGCAGCGGCTGCTCGACGCGGGCGTCATGCAGATCGTCGCGGTCACCGATCCGCTCCAGCTCGGCTTTCCCCGCCAGGCCATGATCGGGCTGCGCACCGACGGCGACCTGGAGTCGGTCGCCGACCGGCTGGCCGAGTTCGAGGAGATCGACTACGTGGTGATCACCGCCGGCTCGTTCGACCTGCTGGCCGAGGTGGTCTGCCGCAACGACGCGCACCTGCTGGAGATCCTGCAGAGGCTGCGCGGGGTTCCCGGCGTGCTCTCCACCGAGGCGTTCGTCTACCTGAAGCTGCGCAAGCAGACCTACAGCTGGGGCACCGCCTGATGCGGATTCCGTTGGCGTGACGCTCAGGAGACGCTGAATTCGTCGCCCTGAGGCTTGTTCACTTGCCTTATCGGCACCGCCTGTGGGATAACCGTGGGCAGAGCGGCCGGTGTCACCCCTGACCGGCCCGAGACCCGATGGGGCTGACATGGCCAACGCCACCGACCACCTGTGGATGCACTTCACCCGCATGGCGAGCTACCCCGCCGGCGAGGTTCCGACAATCGTCCGGGGCGAGGGCGCGTACGTCTGGGACGCGCAGGGCCGCCGCTACCTGGACGGGCTGGCCGGGCTGTTCGTCGTCAACGCCGGCCACGGCCGCGCCGAACTGGCCGAGGCCGCCGCGAAGCAGGCCGGCGAGCTCGCCTACTTCCCGCTCTGGTCGTACGCCCACCCGAAGGCCGTCGAGCTGGCCGAGAAGATCGCCACGCTCACGCCCGGCGACCTGAACCGGGTCTTCTTCACCACCGGCGGCTCCGAGGCCGTCGAGGCGGCGTGGAAGCTGGCCCGGGCCTACTTCAAGCGCACCGGCAAGCCCACCAAGCACAAGGTGGTCAGCCGCTACATCGCCTATCACGGCACGTCGATGGGCGCGCTGTCGATCACCGGGCTGCCCGGCATCAAGACCGACTTCGAGCCGCTGGTCCCGGGCGGCATCAAGGTGCCGAACACCAACTTCTACCGGGCCCCCGAGCACGGCGACGACCCCGAGGCGTTCGGCCGCTGGGCCGCCGAGGAGATCGGCCGGGCGATCGAGCGGGAGGGACCGGAGACGGTCGCCGCCGTCTTCCTGGAGCCGGTGCAGAACTCCGGCGGCTGCTTCCCGCCGCCGCCCGGCTACTTCGAGCGGGTCCGCGAGATCTGCGACGCCTACGACGTGCTGCTGGTCAGCGACGAGGTGATCTGCTCCTGGGGCCGGCTCGGCGAGTACTTCGGCGCCGTCCGCTACGGCTACCAGCCGGACATCATCACCACCGCCAAGGGCATCACCTCCGGCTACGCCCCGCTCGGCGCGATGATCGCCAGCGAGCGGCTGATGGAGCCGTTCCTCACCGAGACCGGCATGTTCGCGCACGGCGTGACGTTCGGCGGGCACCCGGTCTCCTGCGCCGTGGCGCTGGCCAACCTGGAGGTGTTCGCCCGCGAGGACCTGATCGGGCACGTCCGCGCCAACGAGGGCGCGTTCCGGTCCACCCTGGAGAAGCTGTACGACCTGCCGATCGTCGGCGACGTCCGGGGCGACGGCTACTTCTACGGCATCGAGCTGGTCAAGGACAAGACGACCCGGGAGACGTTCGACGAGGCCGAGTCCGAGCGGCTGCTGCGCGGCTTCCTGTCCACCGCGCTGTTCGACGCCGGGCTCTACTGCCGGGCCGACGACCGGGGTGACCCGGTCGTGCAGCTCGCCCCGCCGCTGATCGCCGACCAGCAGCACTTCGACGAGATCGAGCAGATCCTGCGCGCGGTGCTGACCGAGGCGTGGTCGCGGCTCTGACCCCGATGACCGACTACCGGCACCTGTCGTACTGGCTGTCCGGCCTGGACGAACCGCTGACACCGCGACCCGGGTTGCCCGGCGACACGGACGCCGACGTGGCGATCGTGGGCGCCGGGTACACCGGGTTGTGGACGGCCTACTACCTGGCCGAGGCCGACCCCACGTTGCGCGTCGTCGTGCTGGAGCGGGAGATCGCCGGGTACGGCGCGTCAGGGCGCAACGGCGGCTGGTGCTCGGCGCTGTTCCCCACCTCGCTGCCGGCGCTGGCCCGGCGGCACGGCCGGGACCGGGCACTGGCCATGCAGCGGGCCATGCACGACACGGTCGCCGAGGTGGGGCGGGTCGCCGCCGCCGAGGGCATCGACTGCGACTGGCGGGCCGGCGGCACGGTGACACTGGCCCGCAACGAGGCGCAGCTCCAGCGGGCCCGGGCCGAGGTCGCCCAGGCCCACGCGCACGGGCTGACCGACGACGACCTGACGCTGCTCGACGCCGGCGAGGCCGCCGCGCGCTGCGCCGCCGACGGGGTACGCGGCGGCACGTACACGCCGCACTGCGCCGCCGTGCACCCGGCGAAGCTGGTCCGGGGCCTGGCCCGGGCGGTGGAACGCCGGGGCGTACGCATCCACGAGCGCACCCCGGTGACCGCGTTGCGGCCGGGCGCGGCGGTGACCCCGGCGGGCGTGGTCCGGACGCCGGTGGTGGTCCGCGCGACCGAGGGCTACACGCCGGGGCTGCCCGGCCAGCGGCGGACGGTGGCGCCTGTCTACTCGCTGATGGTGGCCACCCCGCCGCTGCCCGAGGAGACCTGGGCGCGGATCGGGCTGGCGGAGCGGGAGACGTTCTCCGACTACCGGCACGTCATCGTGTACGGCCAGCGCACCGCCGACGGCCGGCTCGCGTTCGGCGGGCGGGGCGCGCCCTACCACTACGCCTCCCGGGTGCGGCAGGGATTCGACCGGGAGCCCCGGGTGTTCGCGGCGCTGCGCCGGGCGCTCGGGGAGCTGTTCCCGGTGCTCGGGCCGGACGCGCCGGTGACGCACGCCTGGGGCGGGCCGCTCGGCGTGGCCCGGGACTGGGCCGCGTCGGTGGGGCTGGACCGCCGCACCGGGCTGGCCTGGGCCGGGGGCTACGTCGGTGACGGCGTCGGCACCAGCAACCTCGCCGGGCGTACCCTCGCCGACCTGATCCGGGGCGTGGACAGCGACCTGACCGCGCTGCCCTGGGTCGGGCACCGCTCCCCCCACTGGGAACCGGAGCCGCTGCGCTGGCTCGCCATGAACGCCGGCCTGAAGATCATGTCCTCAGCCGACCAGAGCGAGCACCGGACCCGTCGCCCGTCCCGCCGAGCCGAGGCCTTCACCCGCTTCCTGGGCCACTGACCGCACCCACTCACCCGTCCCCCACCCCGTTGATCATGAAGTTGGCGGCACTCAGGGAGATCGAGAACGCCGTCAACTTCATGATCGACCGAGAGAGGGTCGGGGGCGGAAGGCCGGTGGAGTGGGTCAGTGGTGGGGTGGGATGACCCGGAGGTGGCCCCGGCGGCCCTGCTGAGGGGTCTGGGGCTTGGTGGGCTCGTCCTCCGGGGGACGCGGCGGGGCGGGGCGGGCGGCCTCGCGTACCGCCTCGGCCAGCGCCACCAGGTCGTCGGTGGTGGGCGGCGGCGGCTCGAACTCGCCCTCGTGCCGCACCACGTCCCAGCCGCGCGGGGCGGTCAGGTTGCGGGCGTGCGGCTCGCACAGGTCGTACGTGTGCGGCTCGGCGAACGCGGCGAGCGGGCCCACCACAGCTGTCGACTCGTTGTAGACATAGGTCAGCGTGGCGACCGCTTGCCGGGGGCAGCCGTTACGGGAGCAGCGCCGTGGTGACCTCACCGCGGCAGGGTATCCCCATTACCGGGTCCGGCGCACCGCTTCGCGTTACGACACGCCCGTCTTGGTGATCACAATTCCACCGATCGCCGCACCGGCACGCCGGACGGCCGCGCGACGGCGGGTGGACCGCTGACCCGGGCTACCCTGTCCGACATGACGAGCCCCCAGAACCGCCGTCCCGGCTCCGGCCGGCGCACCCATCGTGACCGGCACGGTCGCGGGCTGCGCGGGCGGCTGGTGCCGGCCACCGTGCCGCTGGCCCGGACGAAGGCCGAGGTCTTCGACGATCTGGTGCTCGACACGGTGGAGTCGCTCGAACGCCGGTTCGCCAAGGAGCTGGCCGGGGTGGAGTTCGCGGTCGAGGACGTACCGCCGGATCTGAACGTCTACGACTCGGACGTGCTGGAGGACGGCGAGGTGCCGCTCGCCCGGCTGCTGCCCGGGCGTCCCGGCCGCCAGGAGGTGCCGCCGCGGATCGTGCTCTACCGGCGGCCGCTGGAGTTCCGCGCGATGGACCGCGAGGACCTCGCCGACCTGGTGCACGACGTGATCATCGAGCAGGTGGCGAACCTGCTCGGGGTCGACCCCGACGAACTGGCCTGACCTCGGCCGGCCCGGCTGGGCGCCGCCACCCGGCCGGACGCGCCGGCCGGACGGCGACCCGGGTCCGGGCGGCCCCCACCGCCCACGGACCCGTACGCGGATCAGGCGGCGACCCGCCGCTTGAGCTTGCGCCGCTCCCGCTCGGAGAGGCCACCCCAGATTCCGAACCGCTCGTCGTGGCCGAGCGCGTACTCCAGGCATTCCGTCTTCACTTCGCACCGCGAGCAGATGCGCTTCGCCTCGCGGGTCGAGCCGCCCTTCTCGGGAAAGAACGCCTCCGGGTCGGTCTGCGAGCAGAGCGCTCGCTCCTGCCACTCCGGCGCGTTCCCGAGCAGGTCGGCCACCTCGAGCTGGCCGTCCATCGATTGCCTCCTTGTCGCGCACCGGCGTCATTCGCCGCTGCAACCCCCCACGCGAAAGGCGTGCCTGTCCGTACGGTCACCATTTGTTGCGTTCCGTGCGAACAACCCCATTCAAATTACACGCGTGTAATGCGTGCGCCGTCAAGCCAAACTTGATAATGGAGTCGCCCTCCCGACACGTCCGGGACGACCGCCGCGGTCGCCCGTAGCCTCGCAACCTGCCCTATCGATTCAGACCCCGGACGAGTAACGCCCTCCCCGGCGAGTTGCCGGAAGTTTTCTGCCGTGGCGTATCGCCGACAGGCCGGCCGGACGCCCCCGCCGGCCGCTCGTACCAAGATCAGAATGGTGGGGCAAAGGGTAACGCGCCTCCCGCGGTACCGCCCGTCGAGCCGGCCAACGCCGACCGCGCCCCGTCCACCATGTGGACGAGGCGCGGGTTCCGGCGCGACTGACGGATCAGTCCAGGCGAGCTGGTGAGCTGGTGGGCCAGACGAATTCGGCGATCGACCCGCCGGTGACCGAGATCGCGCCGGCCGACGTCTTCTCGTCCCACCAGACGGTATAAACACCCGCCTCCAGATCCGGGTAGACGGCACTGTGGAAAACCCCGTCCCGGACGTGCCGCTCGCGTACGGCGGAGTGGGTCCGCGAACCGCCGAGGTCCACGCGGCTGATCTCGATCTCCCGGCCGTGCAGGTCCCGGCCGGTGTGGATGATCAGTGCGCCCCGGTCGCCGCCGAGGTCGAGCACGACGCTGCCGACCTCAGACGGGCCGAGATCGTGACGGTGTGACATTCGCCGGCTCCCGTCAGGACTTCTTCGCCTGCGGGTTGCCGAACCCGTCGTACGGCGTACCGAGGAACGGGAAGTCGGCCAGGAACGGCGCGGTGACGTCGGCCGCGCTCAGGCCCGGTGTCACGGCCGCCGCGGCGGCGTCCGGCCGGAACGTCTTGTCGACGAGCGGCACGGTCAGCCCGGCGATGGCACGCAGCGCGATCGTCACCACGTCGTCGGCGACCCGGCGGCCGTTGGGGAACCCGGCCAGATCGCCGCCGAGCACGCCGAACCGGTCCGGCTTGCCGGTGGGCCGGATCGCCGTGTTCAACCGCAGCATGTCCGCCTGCGTGTCGCCGGTGGTGTTGGCGAAGCCGTCGATCAGTCCGGCCGGGATGCCGGTGAGCAGGATCGCCACCAGGTCGGCGCGCGGCTTCTTGGACTTGTTCAGCGCGTCCAGGTTTCCGAACACGCCCGGGTAGAGCGCCGGCAGCAGCGCGGCCAGCTCGGGCCGCTCGACGAACCCGGCGAACCGCTTGTCCTCCGACGGTGGCAGCGTGTTCCACAGGTCCTTCCTGGACATCGGCACGACGACCTCGTTGAACAACGGGTTACCGAGCCGCGACACCTGCGTGAAGGGCCCGGCTGCGGTGTCGGCGGACACCCGGTCACCGAGCACCCGCACCTGCTGGCGGGACGCGCTGGTCCAGACCCCGATCGTCGAGGCACGGTCGGCGTAGCCGTAGCGGGCGGCCTTGCGGCGTACCTGGTTCAGCGGCACCTGCACGGCGAGGGAGTGCACGTTGAGCCGGTCCAGCGCGTTGACCGGCTCCCCCTCGTTCCGGAACAGCTTCTTGCCGGCGACGTGCAACTGCTGGAACGGCCGCAGCGTACCCAGGTCGAACACCGCGCCCAGGTCGACGAAGAAACCGTCGGCCCGCTGGCCGGCGAAGACCTTCTCGCCGGTGGACAGCTTGAACGTCGCCTGCCGGACCAGGTTCTGGTAGTTCGGCGTGGAGAGCGGGCCGACGTTGCACGGCGGACAGGGCAGCTTGTGCGCCAGCACCCGGGCACGGCCGTCGGCGATCCGGGTCAGCCGGTAGAACTGCCGCCGGTTCCAGTTCTTGCTCTCCAGCGACTCGATCGGCCCGGTGTTGTAGAGAAAACTGTTCGGGTTCGTGATCTCGGTAGTGAATTCGAAACGATAGGTGACGTCCGGATAACCGTCTCCATCGTTGTCGATGTGAATCTCGTACCGGACGTCGTCTCCGAACTCGAAGAAGTTCGGGCCGCCGGAGGGGAGCTGCACCGGCACGTAGTTGGCGATCAACGTGACGGTGTCCGGCTGGCTCGGCGTGACGAACGCGTACAGGTCGGAACTGTCGGCGACCGGATCCTTGGCGATCTCCGGGGCCTCGCGGTGAGAGGACATGGCGGACGCACCTTCGTCGGGGGAACGGAAAGCGGAACCGGCGCCGGGAAACCGCGCCGGCGGAGCGTGGATCAGCGCCGGCCGGCGGCGCGCACCAGGCGGTCGGCCAGGCCGCGGTCGCGCACCTCGACCCGGTTGGTACCGACGAAGACGTCCATGACGCCGGCGGCGGCGTCGCGCAGGTGGACCACGATCGGCTCGTCGCGCCGGCTAGCCGTGGGGGCGTTCTGGGCGGCGGACAGGCCCGGCACGGTGAGGGCGGCGGCGCCAAGTGTCGCGCTCGCCGCGGCGGTGAGCGTCTGCCTGCGGGTCAACCGCGGCCAGGTCCGCCGTTTCGGCGCGTCGGTGGTCTCGTCAGTGCTCATCGGCAACCTTTCCGGACCGGCGCCGCAGCGCCGCAGCGGGCCGGGCACCCGGACGCCGCCGGGCCCCGGTTCGGGGTCACCGGCGGCGGTCCTCGCCGAAACCGCCGCCGGCATCCACAGGTACGGCGCGCGGCGGGGAAAGGTTCGACCTCAGGCGCGGGCGTGACCGTACGCGGTCGTCCGCTTGCGGAACGGCCGCCCCGCGGCGGTGGCGATCGCGCGCAACTGCTCCTCGGTACGGGCCGAACCGTTGCCCGAGCCGGCCATCCGGGAGATGGTCTCCTCCATCAGCGTGCCGCCCAGGTCGTTGCAGCCGCCGCGCAGCATCGCCACGGTGCCCTCGTCGCCGAGCTTCACCCAGGAGCACTGGATGTTGTCGATCCGGCCGTGCAGCAGCAGCCGTGCCATCGCGTGCACCACCCGGTTCTCCCGCCAGGTCGGGCCCGGGCGGGCGATGCCGGCCAGGTAGATCGGCGCGTTCGTGTGCACGAACGGCAGCGCCACGAACTCGGTGAACCCGCCGGTGCGGTCCTGCACGCCGGCCAGCACCCGGAAGTGGGCCAGCCACTGGCCCGGGTGGTCCACATGGCCGTACATCATCGTGGAGCTGGACCGGATGCCCAGCTCGTGCGCCGTGCTCACCACCTCGACCCAGGCGGCGGCCGGGAGCTTGCCCTTGGTGAGCACCCAGCGCACGTCGTCGTCGAGGATCTCGGCGGCGGTGCCCGGGATGGTGTCCAGCCCGGCCTCGCGGAGCCGCAGCAGCCACTCCCGCACCGGCACGCCGGCCTTCGCGGCGGCGGTGACGATCTCCATCGGGGAGAACGCGTGCACGTGCATGCCCGGCACCCGCGCCTTGATCGCGCGGACGATGTCGGCGTAACCGGTCACCGGCATCTTCGGGTCGATGCCGCCCTGGAGGCAGACCTCGGTCGCGCCCGCCACCCAGGCCTCCTCGGCGCGGTCGGCGACCTGCTCCAGGGAGAGCCGGAACGCGTCGGCGTCGCTCTCCCGCTGGGCGAACGCGCAGAAACGGCAGCCCACGTAGCAGACGTTCGTGAAGTTGATGTTGCGGTTGACCACGTAGGTGACGTCGTCGCCGACCGCGTCCCGGCGCGCGTCGTCGGCGAGCCGGCACAGTTCTTCCAGCGCCGGGCCGTCCGCGCCGAACAGCGCCAGCGCCTTGGCCTCGTGCGCCGGCGTGAGCAGCGCGGCCGGGTCGTCGGCGGCCAGCCGCAGGCCCGCGCGCAGGTCGGCGTCCGCGCCCGCACCCGGGGGTACGCTCACGCGCGCCTCCGGCGCCACCTTGCCGGCCACCTCGGCCCAGTCGCCGTAGACGCTGTCGAAGTCGCCCCGCCGGTCCTCGGTGCGGCCGGTGACGTCGATGGTGGCGTGCAGGTCCGTCCGGCCGCCGTAGACCTCCTCCGGCTCCTGCCACGGCCGACCCACCGGGCGGGCCGTCTCGACCGCGAGCCCGGTGGCCGGGTCGGCGAGCGCTGTGACGTGCGGCAGCAGACGCGGATCAAGCCACGGCTCGCCCGCGCGGACGTACTCCGGGTAGACGGTCAGCCGCTCGCGCAGCGTGAACCCGGCACTCGCGGTACGCGCGGCCAGCTCCTCCAGGTGCGGCCAGGGCCGCTCCGGGTTGACGTGGTCGGGCGTGACCGGGGAGACGCCGCCCCAGTCATCGATGCCGGCGCTCAGCAGCAGGTCGTACTCGCCCGCGATGAGGTTCGGCGGGGCCTGGATGCGGGCCTTCGGGCCGAGCAGCACCCGGGCCACCGCCACTGTGGCGGCCAGGTCGTGCAGCTCCGCGTCGGGCATGCCGCGCATCGCGGTGTCCGGCTTGGCGCGGAAGTTCTGCACGATCACCTCCTGGAGGTGGCCGTACTCCCGCATCGCCCGGCGGATCGCGAAGATCGCGTCGACCCGCTCCGCCCGGTCCTCGCCGATGCCGATCAGGATTCCGGTGGTGAACGGCACCCCGACCCGGCCGGCGTCGTCGAGCACCCGCAGGCGTACCGCGGGCTCCTTGTCCGGCGAGCCGTAGTGCGGGCCGCCCGGTTCCGACCAGAGCCGGGTGGCCGTGGTCTCCAGCATCATGCCCATGCTCGGCGCGACCGGCTTGAGCCGCTGCAACTCCGACCAGGTGAGCACGCCCGGGTTCAGGTGCGGCAGCAGGCCGGTCTCCTCCAGCACCGCCACCGCGCAGGCGCGCAGGTAGTCCAGCGTCGAGTCGTACCCCCGCTCGTCCAGCCACCGGCGGGCCGCCGGCCACCGCTCCTCCGGCCGGTCGCCGAGCGTGAACAGCGCCTCCTTGCAGCCCTGCGCGGCGCCCTCGCGGGCGATCGCCAGCACCTCGTCGCGTTCCAGGTAGGCGGCGGGCAGCCGGTGCGGCACTGTGGCGAACGTGCAGTAGTGGCAGCGGTCCCGGCAGAGCCGGGTCAGCGGGATGAAGACCTTCTTCGAGTACGTGACCACGCCCGGCCGCCCGGCCTCGCGCAGCCCGGCGTCCCGGATGTCGGAGGCGATCCGGAGCAGCTCGTCGAGCATCGGCCCGCGCGCGGCCAGCAGCGCGCCCGCCTCGGCGGCGTCGAGCGCCCGGCCGGTGGCGGCCCGCCCCAGCGCCCGCCGGATGCTCGCCTCGGTCGGTTCGGGGTCGCTGCGATCAACCATCCGCCCAGCCTATGCGCTGCCGGACGCCTCGCCGCCCGCGCCCGGTTCCGGTCCGGGCAGCGGGACGCCGGCGGTGACCCGCCGCACGGCGACGGCCCGGACGCGTACGACCGGGGCGGCCGCGCGGCGGAACCGCCGGCGGCGGGCGACGGTCGTCCGTCGCCCGCCGCGACGGGGTTCAGCGGTGCTGGTTCGGGTCCTCGCGGTCGAACCGCTGGGTGCGCTCGTCGTCGGCGCCCGGCGACGGCGCGCCCGGCTCGGCGGACTGGCGCGGGATCGCCTGCGTCGGGTCGGCCGACGGCGGCTGCCCGAACGGCGGCGCGGACTGCGGCGAGCCGTACTGCGGACCGGCGTACGGGACACCTGACTGCGGGTCGGCGGCCGGCGGACCGGACTGCGGCGCGTGCGGCGGCGCGGTGTTGAACGGCGGCGCCGTCTGCGGCTGGCCGTACGGGCCGGGCTGCTGCGGCCAGCCGGGCTGGGGCGAGCCGGCCTGCGGGTAGCCCGGGCCGGGCTGCTGCGGGTAGCCGCCCGGGCCGGGGTAGCCACCGGGCTGACCCGGCTGCTGCGGCCAGCCGGGCTGGGCCTGGCCGTACACGCCGGGCTGCGCCTTCGGCTTCGGCACGTAGTAGAGCGTGCGCCAGATCTTGAACACCACGAACGCGGCGACCGCGAAGATCGCCAGCCAGGCCGCGCGGGTCAGCAGGCCGAGGAACGCGTCGAGCACCTCACCGTCGGCGAGCCGGCCGACCAGCCAGATCAGGAACGTCAGCGCGCCGAACACGGCGGACACGGCGTACTCGACCAGCGCCACCTGCGTGATCATCCTGGCCTTCGGCACGACCGGGAGGACGACTGTGGAGATCAGGACGGCGAGCACCGGCAGGACCGTCGACTCCAGGCCGATGAAGGTGAAGTACGTGCTCCCGGCCCGGCCGCTGAACGTGCTGTAGTCGTCGACCGGCACGAGCAGGCGCAGCAGGCCGACGAAGAGAAGCACGGCGTTGGCGCCGAGAAGGACGAGCGCGGCCAGTTCGCGCAACGGTTTGATCAACTGGCTGGCCTGCGCGGCGTCGCCGGACGCGGGCTCGGCGGGGCTGGTCACGGACTCCCCCAGGGGACGAAAGCGGACAGTTGCCGAAGTGAGCGTAGTCTCTCCGGCCACCGGACGATCGACGGCGGCGCGTGCGGAAGGATGGACGCCATGCGCATCGTGGTACTGACCGGCGGCATCGGGGGCGCCCGCTTCCTGCTCGGCGTTCGGGCGTACGCCCGCGAGGTGGGCGCCGAGGTGACCGCCGTGGTGAACGTCGGCGACGATCTGCTGCTGCACGGGCTGAAGGTCTGCCCCGACCTGGACAGCGTGCTCTACACGCTCGGCGGCGGCGCCGACCCGGAGCGGGGCTGGGGCCGGGCGGGCGAGACCTGGACGGTGAAGGACGAGCTGGCCGCGTACGGCGCGGAGCCGAGCTGGTTCGGTCTCGGCGACAAGGACATCGCCACCCACCTCGTGCGCACCACGATGCTCAACGCCGGCTACCCGCTGTCCCAGGTGACCGAGGCGCTGGCGGCCCGCTGGCAACCGGGCGTACGGCTGCTGCCGGCCACCGACGACCGCCTGGAGACCCACGCCGTCGTCTCCGACGAGCAGGGCCGGCGGGCGATCCACTTCCAGGAGTGGTGGGTGCGGTACCGGGCCGACGTACCCACCGACCGGTTCGTCTTCGTCGGCGCCGACGCGGCGAAGCCCGCGCCCGGCGTGGTCGAGGCGATCGCCGCCGCGGACGTGGTGCTGATCGCGCCCAGCAACCCGGTGGTGAGCATCGCCCCCGTGCTGGCGGTGCCCGGCCTGCGCGACGCGGTGGCCGGCGGCCCGGCCCCGGTGATCGGGGTGTCGCCGATCATCGGCGGCGCGCCGGTACGCGGCATGGCCGACCGCTGCCTCGCCGTGCTCGGCGTGGAGTGCGGCGCGGCCGGCGTGGGCGGCCTCTACGGCGCCCGGTCGGCGGGCGGGCTGCTCGACGGCTGGCTGGTCGCCCCGGAGGACGAGGGCACCGTGGTGCCGGGCGTGACGGTCCGCGCGGCGCCACTGTGGATGACCGACGAGGCGGCGACCGCCGCGATGGTGCGCGCCGCGCTGGAGCTGATGTGAGGCTGGAGATCCTGCCGGTGCCGGGCATCGGTGACGTGACCGAGGGCGACGACCTGGCGGCGCTGATCACCGGCGCGGCGCCCTGGCTGCGCGACCACGACGTGCTGGTGGTCACCAGCAAGATCGTGTCGAAGGCGGAGGGCCGGCTGGTCGACGTGCCGGCCGACGGCCCGGAACGGCTCGCCGAGCGGGACCGCATCCTGGCCGCCGAGACCGCCCGGGTGGTGGCGACCCGGGGCGCGACCCGGATCGTGCAGACCCACCACGGGTTCGTGATGGCCTCGGCCGGCATCGACGCCTCGAACGTGGACAAGACCCGGCTGGTGCTGCTGCCTGTCGACCCGGACGCGTCCGCCCGGGCGCTGCGCGACGCGCTGCGGGACAGGCACGGCCTCGACGTCGCCGTGATCGTCAGCGACACCATGGGCCGGCCGTGGCGCAACGGGCTCACCGACGTGGCGCTCGGCGTGGCCGGCATGCCGGCGATCCGCGACCACCGGGGCGAGGTCGACCCGTACGGCAACGAGCTGTTCGTCACCCAGATGGCCGTGGTCGACGAACTGGCCGGCGCCGGCGAGCTGATCAAGGGCAAGTGCGATCAGGTGCCGGTCGCTGTGGTGCGGGGCTACCTCACCGCGACGCGGGACGACGACGAGGGCTCCCGCACGCTCGTCCGCGACGCCTCGATGGACCTGTTCTCCCTCGGCACCGCCGAGGCGCGCGCCGCCGGTCTGCGGGCGGCGGCGACACTCGCCGACCGGGTCGGCGCCGAACCCGCGGGCGCGGACGCGGTGCGGCGGGCGATCGACGCGGTGGCCGACGTGGTCGCGCCGGGCACTGTGTTCACCCACGTCACCGACGACGAGGTACGCGACGGGCTCGCCGCCACGGTGCCCGGCTGGCCCCCCTCGGCCACCGGCCTGCTGCTCGGCGCGGCGCCCACCCCTGTCGGCCGGGCGGACCTGGTCCGGTTCGGCGCGGACCTGCAACGCCTGCGCGCCGCGCTGGCCGCCGAGGGCGTCGACTCGACGTTGCTTCCGCCCCCGTCCGGCAGCACCGCGAGCGCCACGCTGGCGCTCTGACTCCGGCGGGCGCGCTCAGGCGTCCAGGACGGCTCGGCCCAGCGGGGTCAGCGTGTGCAGGACGGTGTTGCGGTCGCGTCGGCTGACCAGCAGCCCCGCGTTGCGCAGCACCGTGGTGTGCTGGCTGGCCGCGGCGGCCGAGATGCGCAGCTTGCGGGCCATCTCGCCGGTGGTGCAGCCGCCGTCGGCGGCCTGGAGCACCCGGGAGCGGGTGCGGCCGAGCAGGGCGGCGAGCGCCTCGCCCTGCTGTGGTTCCCCGGCGACCGAGCCGGACGTCAGGCCCGCGAGCCGGTCGACCGGGTAGACCAGCACCGGGGGCAGGGTCGGGTCGACGAGCGCCACCGGGGTACGCGAGCAGAAGAACGACGGCACGAGCAGCAGCCCCCGGCCGTCCAGGTGCAGTTCCCGGGTGTCCGGGTAGTCGAGCACCTCCAGCACGCCCGAATCCCAGCGCATGTTCGGCCGCAGGCTGGCCAGCAGCCCTTCGGCGCCGCCGTCGAGCATGGCGCGGGCACGCCGGGCCCGGTCCGCCTCGACCGCCGCCTGCACCCGGGACCAGTACGGCGTGACGGCCAGCGACTGGTACCGCGCCATGGCGCCGGTCAGGTGGTGCAGCGTCTCCGGCTCGCCACGGGCGAGCGCGGTGGCCGAGGACGGCAGGGCGTTCTCCCCGGCCAGCAGCGTCAGGTCGCGGCGCAGCATGTCGACGGGGGTGCCCCGGATCGCCTCCAGGCCGGCCTGGAAGCCGTCCCGGCTGGCGAACGGGGTGAGGAAGTCGGGGAAGTAGCCGCGTGGCGGATTGAGCGCCAGCAGAAGGCGGTACTGCTCGGCGTCGGTGTCGGTGCGCAGTCCGTGCGCCACTGTGCGCCGCCAGGTGGTCATCATCGGGTCACGACCGCGCCCCTGGAGCAGGTGCAGGCTGAGGACCAACTCCCACAGGGGGTCCGCGGCCGGGGCGACCCGGGTCCGCAGGACGTCCTCGCCGGAGAAAATGATCTTCAACATGGATTGCTCCCGTGCGGACGGCGGGGGTGCCAGCCACACTCCGACTGTACCCGCCGGTACTAATCTCCATCTTTAAGCGTGAGATGAAAAACCTCGACGCTGGGCGGGCCGGTTCGGCAAACTCTCTGTTGCCTGCCGACGCCGGGGAGCAACATCGATCCGGTCGCCGGCTGACGGGCGTGGCCGGGCGGCACCACGAGGGTCTGCGGCATCAGTCGCAGGGGTGCCGCCCGGCCCTCGCTCATCCGATCCAGAGCGCCACCCGATGGTCCTCGTCGGTGACGTAATAGCAGCGCCCGGCCAGCTCGGCCAGCCCCTCCACGTGATGGAACGGCGCCAGCTCCGCGACCACCTCCCCCGCCACCAGCGCGTCCCCGCCCGCGTCGTGCCGGAACCGCACGTGCCGGGAGGTCACCTCGCCGCCGTGCGGGTGGTCGTCCAGCAGCACCGAACCCTTGCCCAGCGCGTCGATCGACCCGGTCACCGCCGCGTAGCCGCCGTCGCCGGTCGGCGTGATCGCGCGGAAGCCGGCGAGCGCACCGGGCGGCGTCACACCGGTCAGCGCGTACGCCCCGAGCGCCCGCGGGTCACCCGAGTGCTCCGGGTCGTCGAACATCTCCGGTACGCCGGCCATCTCGACGTAGACCGGCTCCCCCTCGGCGGTCACCGGGAAACGCAGGCCGAGCAGCGCCGTACCGGCCGGCGTGAAAGCCGCCGCCTCGACGTTGATCGGCAGGTCGCCGTCGGCGAGCCGGGTCACCCAGCTCTTGGCGCGGGCGGTGCCCCGGGCCAGTGTCTCCACGATGAACCGCTGCCGGACCCGGTCGCCCGGTGGCAGTAGCGTCAGCGGGGCGGCGGCGAGCGCGTCGTTGACCGCCCGGTGCAGCCGGAAACGGTTGCGCACCACGTGCACCGGCAGCGGCCCGGCCACGGCGTCGTCCTCCCGGAACCGGGCCACGAACGCGCGCCGGGGCCGCAGCGGGCCGCCCTTGGAGCCGAAGTGCGAGCCGAAGACGTACACCCAGCCGTCGTGGTGGGCCAGTGCCTCGCCGTCCTCGGTGCGGCCGTTCTCCCGCCCGGCGTCGGCGGCCACGTGGTGCGCCTCCCAGTGGCCGTCGTCGAGTTCCAGCAGCAGCGCCAGGCACTGTTCGACAGGCCCCTCGTCCAGCACGGTCCAGAAGCCGCGGCGCGCGCCGTGCGCCCGCAGCAGCGCGGCCGACCGCACCGGCAGGAGGTCGCTCGCCTCGTTGCCGGCCACCAGGAACTCGACGAGTCGCAGGGTCACCGCGTCAGGGTACGAAGCCGGCGCTCGTAGAGTGTCCGGGTGCCTGATCTCACCCCGTACACCGAGCTGCACGCCGACGCCGTCGCGACGCTGAGCCGCTGGACGGCGACCAGCCCCGCCGCCGACGCGGCCCGGACCCGGACCCTGGCGCTGCTGGCCGACGGGCCGGTGGCGATGAGCCGCGCGCACCGGGCCGGGCACGTCACCGCGAGCGCGCTGGTGCTCGGCCCGGACGGCCGGGTGCTGCTCTGCCTGCACGGCAAGATCCGCAGGTGGATGCAGCTCGGCGGGCACTGCGAGCCCGGCGACCGGACGCTTGTGGGCGCCGCGCTGCGCGAGGCCACCGAGGAGTCCGGCATCACCGGCCTGACCGTCGAGCCGCAACCGATCGACGTGGACATCCACCAGGTCGCCTGCCAGGGCGGGTCGTTCCACTACGACGTCCGGTACGCCGCGCTGGCCCCGGCGGGAGCGGTCGAGCGGGTCAGCGCGGAGTCCGAGGCGCTCGGCTGGTTCCCGCCGGACCGGCTACCCGAGCCGCTCGCCCACGCCACCGCGCAGCTCGTGCGGCCGGCCCTCGCGGTGCTGGCCCGCCACGCCGGCCGCTGAGCGGCGGCGCCCCGACGCGCCGCCGGGCGCGTTCCACACTCCAGCGGCGCGTCGCGCGGCGGATCAGACCAGGCCCTCCTCGCCGCGTTCCTTCAGCTCGTCCACGATCCTCTTCACGTCCTGCGCGCGGTCACGCGGGCAGACCAGCAGCGCGTCCGGGGTGTCCACCACGATCAGATCGTGCACCCCCACGGTGGCCACCAGCCGGCCGGAGTGCGGCACCACGACGGTGCCTGTGGTGTCGTGCAGCAGCACGCCCGGCTTCGCGTCCCCGCCCAGCACCACGTTGCCGGCGCCGTCGGCGGGCAGCACCTCGCCGAGCGTGTGGAAGTCGCCGACGTCGTTCCAGCCGAAGTCGCCGGGCACGGTGCCGACCCGCCCGGCCGTCGCCGCGCCCTCCATCACCGCGTAGTCGACCGAGATCCGGGGCAGCGTCGGCCAGACCCGGCCCAGCACGTCGTCCTGCTCCGGCGTGCCCCAGGCCGCCGCGATGGCGGTGATCCCGGCGTGCAGCTCCGGCTGCTGGCGGGCCAGCTCGGCCAGGAAGACGTCCACCCGCCAGACGAACATGCTGGCGTTCCAGAGGTGCCGGCCGGAGCGGACGTAGACTTCCGCCACCTCGGCGGCCGGCTTCTCCTTGAACTCGCGTACCGGGCGCAGCGGGCCGTCCCCGACCGGCTCGCCGGTCTCCAGGTAGCCGTAGCCGGTCTCCGGGCGCGTCGGGGTGATGCCCACTGTCATCAGCAGCCCCTGCTCCGCGCCCCGGATGGCCTGCCGCACCACCTCGGCCAGCCGGGCCGGGTCACCGATCAGGTGATCGGCGGCGAACGAGCCCATCACCGCGTCCGGCGTCCGGGTGGCGATCACCGCGGCGGCCAGCGCGATCGCCGCGCAGGAGTCGCGCGGAGAGGGCTCGACCAGGAGGTTCTCCTCCGGCAGACCCGCCAGTTGCCGAGCCACCGCCGCGGCGTGCGCGGCCCCGGTGACCACGAGCGTGCGCTCCGGCGTGGTCAACGGCGACAACCGGTCGACAGTGGCCTGCAACAGCGAGGCGGGGGTGCCGGTCAGCGGGTGGAGGAATTTGGGGTGGCCGGCACGGGACAACGGCCACAACCTTGTGCCGCTGCCGCCCGCCGGGATGACGGCGTAGAACATCAGCACATCATGCCCGAAGCGGGCGAGCCGTCACGGTCGGTCGCCCGGGACTCAGGAGCGGGCCCGACGCCACGCCGCGATGTGCACCTCGGCGCTGGACTCCCAGGTGAACTCCTTGGCCCGGTCGAAGCCGGCCTTGGCCAGGGACAGCCGCCGCTGCTCGTCGTCCAGCAGGGCGCCCAGGTCGGTGGCGATCTGGTCCGGGTCCTCGCTGGTGTAGGCGACCGCGTCGCCGCCCACCTCGGGCAGGGACAGGCGCGGCGTGGTGAGCACCGGGGCGGCGCACGCCATCGCCTCCAGGATCGGCAGGCCGAAGCCCTCGCCGTACGAGGGGTAGGCCGCCACCAGCGCGCCGCCGAGGAAGCCGGGCAGGTCGGCGTAGCGCAGGTAGCCGGGACGCAGCAGCCGCAGGTGCGACGGCACCTCGGCCACCGCGCGGTCGATGTCGTCGTCGTGGCCCTGACCGCCGGCCACCACCAGCGCGGGCGGGTTCGGCCGGTCGGCCACCGCCCGGGCCCAGCCGCGGATCAGGTTGGGTACGTTCTTGCGCGGCTCCTTGGCCCCGAGGAACGCGATGTAGCTGCTGTCGCCCAGCCCCAGGCGGGCCCGGACGCGTGCCTTCTCCTCGTCGCCCGGCGCGTGGAACGCGTCCTGGTCGACGCCGTGGTAGGCGACGTCGATCCGGGTCGGGTCGGCGTCCAGCAGGCGGATCAGCTCGTCGCGGGTCGCCTTGCTCGGCACGATCACCCGGCCGGCGCGGCGCAGCGAGGTCTTGATCGCGCTGCGGAAGAACGTCCGGCGCGACTTGTCGTAGTGCTCCGGCTCGGTGAAGAACGTCGCGTCGTGCACGGTGACAGTCACCGGGCAGCCGGCCCGCAGCGGGCAGGTGTAGAACGGCGAGTGCAGCACCTCGGCGCCGACCTGCTGGGCCAGCAGCGGCAGGCCGGTCTGCTCCCAGGCCAGCCGCGCCGGCCGGTGCGCCACCGCTGCCGGGGCGGGGATCACCTCCGCGCCGGGCAGCATCCGGGAGTAGCGCTCCAGGTCGGTGCGGAGGCTGACCACGGCCAGGTCGATGCTGGTGCCGCAGACCCGGCCCAGCGCGCCGAGCAGTCCGTCGACGTATCTACCGACGCCGCCACGGTCGGCGGGGACACTCGTGGCGTCGATGAGAACGCGGGGCGGGCGACCGGCGGTCACGGGGCGACTCCTCAGATGGCGCGGTTGTGGGAAAGAACACTTTCGGCAAGCCTACGCCGGGCCGGGCGCCAGGCGCTGACCGCGACCCGACGGTACGCCGACTTGTCGCTGTCATCGAGTACGCACGCGGGGCGCGTATCGTTCGCGCCGATGGCCGACAACATTGCCCGGGTGTTCGCCGACGCGATCGCGCCCGACCCCACCCGACCGCTGCTGACCTGGTACGACGACGCCACCGGCGAACGCACCGAACTCTCCGGGGCGACGCTCGCGAACTGGGTGGCGAAGACCGCCAACCTGCTCACCGACGAGGTGGGTGCCGCGCCCGGCGACGCGGCCGGGGTGCTGCTGCCGCCGCACTGGCAGACCGCCGCCGTGCTGCTCGGCTGCTGGTCGGCGAAGCTGACCGTGGTCGGCACGCCGGGGCCGGTGGAGGCGCTGTTCGTGGCCGTCGACCGGGCGGACCAGGCAGCCGGTTGGCCGGCCGGCGAGCGGTACGCGCTGGCGCTCGACCCGTTCGCGCTGCCGATGCGGCAGGTGCCGGCGGGCTGCGCGGAC
Source organism: Micromonospora sp. NPDC049151 (assembly GCF_040648395.1). Taxonomy (NCBI): domain Bacteria; kingdom Bacillati; phylum Actinomycetota; class Actinomycetes; order Micromonosporales; family Micromonosporaceae; genus Micromonospora; species Micromonospora sp. NPDC049151. The sequence continues at coordinate 139,198 of NZ_JBEZDP010000008.1, read as the reverse complement.
TTCGTCACCGCGGTACGCGGACACGGCGACCACTTCACGCCGGACCCGTCCGGCGGGGAGGCGGACGCGGCGCTGCTGGCCCGGGCGGCGGTCCGCGCCACCGAGCTGGGCCTGACTCCGGGCGACCGCCTCCTGGTCGACGTGACCACTCACCCCGACCCGGTCGACTGGCTGCTCACCCCGCTCACGGCGGGAGCCAGCGTGGTCGCGTGCGCCCACCCCGACCCGGCTCGCCTTGAGGCGCGCTCCACAACCGAGAAGACCACGCACACCCTGGCCTGAGCCCGCCCCCGCCCCTCTCCCCGTTGATCTTGCACTTTCGGCCCTCGGTACGGGGGATTCACCCCTTTCGCCGGGGCGGAAAGTGCAAGATCAGCGAGGGCGACAGGGCTGATCAGCCAGGGGCGACGGGGCTGTCGGTGGTGGAACGGCGCTGGGCGAGGGCGGCGAACGCCGTCAGGGACTCGGGGTTGGCCAGGGCGCCCTTGGCCGCCGCGCGGTCGACGGGGGTGCCCGTCAGGATCTTCTTCACCGGCACCTCCAGCTTCTTCGCGCTCAGCGTGCGGGGCACGGCCCGGACCTGATGGATCTCGTCCGGCACGTGCCGGGGCGACAGCGCGGTACGCAGCTCCCGGCAGATCTTCTTCCGCATGTCGTCGTCGAGTTCCAGGCCCTCGGCGAGCACCACGAACAGCAGCAGCTCGCCCGCGCCGCCCTCGTCGTCCTCCAGGTGCACGACCACCGAGTCGACCACCTCGTCCAGCCCTTCGACCACCGAGTAGAACTCCGCGGTGCCCAGCCGTACCCCACCCCGGTTGAGCGTGGCGTCGGACCGCCCGGTGATCACGCATCCGCCGCGCTCGTTCACCGTGATCCAGTCGCCGTGCCGCCACACGCCGGGATAGACCTCGAAGTACGCCTCCCGGTAGCGGGCGCCGTCCGGGTCGTTCCAGAACCCGACCGGCATGCTCGGCATCGGCTCGGTGATCACCAGCTCGCCGAGCTGCCCGATCACCGCGCTGCCGTCGGCGGAACGGGCCTCCACCTTCGCGCCGAGCGCCCGGCAGGCGATCTCCCCCGCGTACACCGGCAGCAGCGGCACGCCGCCGACGAAGCCGGTGCACACGTCCGTGCCGCCGGACAGCGACTGGAGCTGGAGGCGGTCGCTCACGTTCTCGTACACCCAGGTGAAGCCCTCGGCCGGCAGCGGCGCGCCGGTCGAGCCGAGGCCGCGCACCGCGGACAGGTCCGCGACCTCGCGCGGCACCAGGCCGGCCTTGCGGCAGGCCAGCAGGAACGGCGCGGACGTGCCGAAGTACGTGGTGCCGGTGTCGGCGGCCAGCCGCCACAGCGCGCCCAGGTCGGGGTGGCCCGGGTTGCCGTCGAACAGCACGATCGCCGCGCCCACCGCCGGGCCGGAGACCAGGAAGTTCCACATCATCCAGCCGGTGGTGGTGAACCAGAGGAACCGGTCGGCCGGACCCAGGTCATGGTGCAGCGCCAGCATCTTGAGGTGTTCCAGCAGGATGCCGCCGTGGCCGTGCACGATCGGCTTGGGCAGGCCGGTGGTGCCGGAGGAGTAGAGCACGTAGAGCGGGTGGTCGAAGGCGACCGGGGTGAACGTCAGCGGCTCGTCGGTGGGCGCCGCAAGCTCCGCCCACGGCAGCGCGCCGTCGGGGGCCGGGCCGTCCGGATCGAGGTACGCGACGGCGACGGTGTGCCGCAGCGACGGCAGCGCGGCCCGGATCGCGGCCACCTCGGCGCGCCTGTCGACCGGCTTGTCGCCGTACCGGTAGCCGTCGACGGCGACCAGCACCGTCGGCTCGATCTGCTGCCAGCGGTCGGTGACGCTGCGGGTGCCGAACTCGGGCGCGCAGGAGGAGAAGATCGCGCCCAGGCTGGCGGCGGCGAGCAGCAGGACGTACGTCTCCGGGATGTTCGGCGCGTACGCGGCCACCCGGTCGCCCGGTCCCACGCCGAGGCGGCGCAGCCCGGCGGCCACCCGGCGGACCCGCTCACGCAGCTCGGCCGCGGTGAGCGTCTCCGGCGCGCGGGTCTGCCCGTGCGCGATCACCGCCGGGTCGTCGTCGTCCAGCCCCGGCATGCGCAGCACGTTCTCGGCGTAGTTCAGCGTCGCGCCGGGGAACCAGCGGGTGCCCGGCATGGCCCGGTCGGTGAGCGTGGCGGTCGGCGGGGTGTGCGCGACCACGTCGAAGTAGTCCCAGATCGAGCGCCAGAACGCGTCCAGGTCGGTCACCGACCACTGCCACAGCGCGTCGTAGTCGGCGAACTCCAGCCCGCGGTGCTCGGCCAGCCAGCGCAGGTAGTCACCGATCCGGGACCGCTCCCGCACGTCCGCCGGCGGCGTCCACAGCACGTCAGCCACTGTTCCACCCTCCCCTGGGCCCGCCACGACGGTGTGCCGGAGCCGTGGCGCCATCTTGCCCTACCTCGTGCCGCCATTGTCCGCGCCGGGTGCGCCGTACGGGGCGTGCCCCGCCCACACCCCGTACCCCCACCCCATGTGGCCCACATGGAAGGAAGGGCCCCCTCTTAACGCCTCGTGCAGAGGAAGGGCCCCCTGTTAACACCTCACTCCCGCGGGGGTCCGCCGCCGGACGGCGGGGGCAGCGTGCGTGCCCGGGTGTTAATAGGGGGCCCTTCCTCTACCGCAGGCGTTAAGAGGGGGCCCTTCCTTACACCTCAGCCGGCGCGGTGGGCCTGGATCGCGCGGCGCCGGGCGAGCCGGTGCGCGCGCCGGATCTCGGCCTCCCGGAAGCGGCGTTCGTCCTCCGGCGTCTCGGGCAGCACCGGGCGGACCGGCCGTGGCGCACCGCCCACGTCGACGCCCACGAAGACCAGGTACGCGGTGGCGACCCGCACCGGCTCCTCCTCGGCCGAGTCCCAGCGCTCGCCGACCACCCTCACCCCGACCTCCATCGAGGTCTGGCCGGTCCAGTTGACCTGTGCGTGGGCGTGCACGAGATCGCCCACCCGGACCGGCTCGGAGAAGACGATCTCGTCGATGGACGCGGTCACCGCGGTGCCGCCGCTGTGCCGCGCCGCCGCCGCGCCGGCAACGTCGTCCACGAATTTCATCAGTACCCCACCGTGCACGGTCCCGTACAGATTGACATCGACCGCGGTCATGATGCGACTGAGCGTGACGCGGGAGTACGACGTGGGCTTACCCGGCGGGACCGCGGGATGATCTGTCATGCCGAAAACGGTACGGTGCGCGGATGCGACATCTCTGGAGCTTCCTCGCCGGGTTGGCGGTGGCGCCTGTCACCTGGGTGCTCGTCACGCTCGGTCAGGACGGATCTGAGCGGACCGTCGACCGCTGGGTGGAGATCGGGACGTACAGCACACCGAACCTGATCGAGCCGGCCGTCTATCTGGGCGTCGCCGGCATCCTGCTCGGTCTGCTCGGCACGTTGCGTTTCTCGCCGTTCGGCCCGCTGGTGGCCGGCCTGCTGCTCGCCGCCCCGTACGTCGGGCTGTTCGTCGCGCCGTTCAGCGTGCGGGACCGGGTGCCGGACGACCTGAAGCTGCTCGGTGACCCGCTGCCGCTGCGCGAGCCGCTGGACAACGGCACCCTGTTCCTCATCGGCGTGCTGCTGCTGATGGCCGTGTTCAGCACGAGCCGGTGGCGGCGTCCCGCCACACCCCCGGCGGCCGGGGCGGAGCTGACCCCGGCCGTCGCGCCGGTGGAGCACAAGCCGACGCTCACCGACTGGCCCCCGGCCGACGCGCCGAAGGACCCGGACACCGCGCCGCTCACGCTGGCCTATCCCGAGACCCCCACCGAACCCCTGCCCCGCCGTACCGGCGGCGAGTCGCCCTGGTCCGCGCCCCCGCGCGGCGCCGGGCGGCCGGAGGGCACCGAGACCCGTTGACGAGCGCGGGCGGGCCGGTACGCCGGCCCGCCCGCCCGAACGCCGGTGGTCAGCCCTTCAGCAGCTGACGGGCCATCACGATCCGCTGGACCTGGTTCGTGCCCTCGTAGATCTGGGTGATCTTTGCGTCGCGCATCATCCGCTCGACCGGGTAGTCACGGGTGTAGCCGTAGCCGCCGAGCAACTGGACCGCGTCCGTGGTGATCTCCATGGCGGCGTCCGAGGCGAAGCACTTGGCGGCCGCGCCGAAGTAGGTCAGGTCCGCGTCGCCGCGCTCGGACTTGCCGGCGGCGGTGTACGTGAGCTGCCGCGCCGCCTCCAGCTTCATGCCCATGTCGGCGAGCATGAACTGGATGCCCTGGAACTCGGCGACCGGCTTGCCGAACTGCTTGCGCTCCTGGACGTAGCCCTTGGCGTAGTCCAACGCGCCCTGCGCGATGCCGACCGCCTGGGCGGCGATGGTGACCCGGGTGTGATCCAGCGTCTTCATGGCGGTGGCGAAGCCGGTGCCCTCGGCGCCGATCATGCGGTCGGCCGGGATACGCACGTTGTCGAAGTAGACCTCCCGGGTGGGCGAGCCCTTGATGCCGAGCTTCTTCTCCGGGGCGCCGAAGCTGACGCCCGGGTCGGACTTCTCCACCACGAACGCGGAGATGCCCCTCGACCGGGCTGTGGGATCGGTCACGGCGAACACCGTGTAGTACTCGGACACGCCCGCGTTGGTGATCCACCGCTTCACGCCGTTGAGCACCCAGTGGTCTCCGTCACGTACCGCCTTGGTCGTCATCGAGGCGGCGTCGCTGCCCGCCTCCGGCTCGGAGAGGCAGTAGGAGAACATGCCGTCCCCGGCCGCGACCGGGGTGAGGTACTTGCGCTTCAGCTCCTCGGAGCCGGCCAGCAGCAGTGGCATGGTGCCCAGCTTGTTCACCGCCGGGATCAGCGAGGACGACGCGCAGGCCCGCGCCACCTCCTCGATCACGATGGCCGTGGCCAGCGCATCCGCGCCGGCGCCGCCGTACTCGACAGGGATGTGCGGGGCGTGGAAGTCGGCCGCGCGCAGGGCCTCGTACGACGCCTTCGGGAACTCACCTGTCTCGTCCGCCTCGGCGGCGCGCGGAGCCACCTTGGCCGCACAGACCTCACGGACCGCCTCCCGGATCGCCTCGTGCTCCTCCGGCAACCGATAGACGTCGAACGACTGCTCTGCGGCCATGTCGGCCCTCCCCTTCCACCGCTATCATGCGCAGTCTGTGCCGCCCGAGGGCCGACGACTGCCGCAAACTGAAGGATAGCCACCGGTCCCGGCCGGACCTTACCGGCGGGTAGGCTCGCGCCCGAGCCTCGCCCGCCCGACCCGATTACCCTCACAGCAGACATCCAGTTCCCTCGGTGCCCGGCCTCGGCGCCCCAGCAGAATGCGACGCGTGGAAGCGCCGCCAGTGCGAGCGGAGAAGACAGGCGTGACGATTCCGTACCCGAACACCCAGCCGATGCCCGCCATCGCCGCGGTGACCCCGCCGTCCGGCGCCGCCCGCCCGCGGGTGACCTTCCTCGGCACCGGCTACCTCGGTGCGACCTACGCCATCTGCTACGCGGAACTGGGCTACGAGGTGCTCGGCTTCGACGTCGACGCGGACAAGATCGCCAAGCTGAACGCGGGCGAGGTGCCGATCCACGAGCCGGGCCTCGACGAGCTGCTGCGCCGCAACCTGGCCGCCGGCCGGCTGCGGTTCAGCACCGACATCCAGGAGACCGCCGACTTCGGCGACGTCCACTTCATCTGCGTCGGCACCCCGCAGCGGGCCGACGGCATGGGCGCCGACCTGTCGTACGTCGAGGCGTCCGTGACGAGCCTCGCCCAGCACCTGACCCGTAAGGCGCTGATCGTCGGCAAGTCCACCGTGCCGGTGGGCACCGCCGAGTGGGTGGAGCAGCTCGTCGGCAAGCACACCCCGGCCGACCTCGGCGTCGAGGTGGCGTGGAGCCCCGAGTTCCTCCAGGAGGGCTTCGCCGTCGACGACGTGCTGCGTCCGAACCGGATCGTGGTCGGCGTCAAGAGCGAGTGGGCAAACGGCATGCTCTTCGCCGCCCACAAGGGCGTCTTCGACCTCGCCGCCACCGAGGACCGCGAGGTGCCGCTGGTGGTCACCGACTTCGCCACCGCCGAGTTGGTAAAGGTCGCCGCGAACGCGTTCCTCGCCACCAAGATCTCCTTCATCAACGCGATGGCCGAGGTCTGCGAGGCGGCCGGCGGCGACGTGACCCAGCTCGCCCGCTCGATCGGCTACGACCCGCGCATCGGCAACCGCTTCCTCCAGGCCGGGCTCGGCTTCGGCGGCGCCTGCCTGCCCAAGGACATCCGCGCCTTCCAGGCCCGCGCCCAGGAACTGGGCGCCGGTGAGGCGTTGCGCTTCCTGCACGAGGTCGACCTGATCAACCAGCGCCGCCGCAGCCGCGTGGTGCAGCTCGCCGCCGAACTGCTCGGCCGCCGTTCCGGCCCGGCCGGCCCGGACCTGTCCGGCACCCGGGTCGCGGTGCTCGGCGCCACGTTCAAACCCAACACCGATGACGTACGCGACGCGCCGGCGCTCGCGGTCGCCTCGCTGCTCGGCAAGGCCGGCGCCGACGTGCACGTGTTCGACCCGCAGGGGATCGAGAACGCGCGCCGGGCGGTGCCCGAGCTGGCGTACGAGGAGAGCATGAACGACGCGGTCCGTGGTGCCGACCTGGTCTGCGTGCTCACCGAGTGGGCCGAGTTCCGCAACGCCGACCCGGTGGCCCTGGGCGAGCTGGCGAACGGCCGCAAGGTGGTCGACGGGCGCAACTGCCTCGACTCCACACTGTGGACACAGGCCGGCTGGGAGTACCGCGGCATGGGCCGCCCCTGACCCGCTGACCAGCTGGACCGGCCCGCCGGGGACACCTCCCCGACCGGGCCGGTCCTTTTTGTTGTCCGGAACGCGGCGGCAACTGTCGAAATCCCGGCCCACTCAAGGCATGCTGCCTCTGGGAGGTCCACAGTGCGGAGGCACGGGCGGACGGGAGACTGTCGTGGAGAGCTTCAGGTGCGCTTCGTGCGGGCAGGACATCAAGCCCGCCGTCGTCTGCCCGCACTGCGGCGCGCCCCAGCCGCAGTGGTCCGAGCACCTGGCCGACATCGAGCGCTCGATCGCCGAGATGAAGGCCCGCGACGCCGAGATCGCCCGGGAACAGCGGCAGATCGCCGCCAAGATGCAGGCTGCCCTCTTCCAGCGGGACATCCTCGCGCACGCCGGTGAGGAACGGATCCGGCAGGCCACCCGGCCGCGCCGGGTGCTGCGCCGGCGGGCCGGCCGCCGCCCGCCCACCGCCGCCACCGGCGCGCCGCCCCGGGTGCCCCGCCAGGGCACCCCGCCGCCCGGCCCGGAGGACCTGCCCCCGTCGCCGCCGCGCGGTCGCCCGCGCTGGCTCGACGCGGACGATCCGGAGCACCCGCCCGAGGCGTCCTCGCGGGAGGTGCAGAACATCCCGCTCGGGCTGGGCGCGCTCCTGCTCGGCGTCGCCGCGGTGGTCTTCGCCGCGGTCGCCACCAGCTCGATGGACGCGCTGGCCCGGCTCGGCGTGCTGCTGGTGGCGACGGCACTGATGCTGCTCGCCCCGCCGGTGCTGGCCCGGCGCGGGCTGACCTCCACCGCCGAGACCATCGCCGCGGTCGGGTTGCTGCTGGTGCCGCTGGCCGGGTACGCGCTCTGGGCCGTCGACCGGATCGGCGGCGACGGGACGGGCGCCGCCTTCGCCGGCACGATCTTCCTGGTCACCACGCTCGTCGCACTCGGATACGCGTACGGCACCGGTCTGCGCGCACCACGCTTCGCCACGGTGCTGGCCGCCCAGCCGGTGCTGCCCCTGCTGGCGTACGAGCGGATCACCGGGCCGGTCGGCTGGGCGCTGGTGCTGACCGTGGTGGCGGTGCTCGACCTGGCGCTGGCGCGCTCGGCGGTGGTACGTGAACGGCCCGTCCGGCGTGACCTGCCCGCCACCGGGCCGGTACCGCCCGGCCCGCCCCGGCAGCGCGCCGACGACGACCGGCCCGAGTCGGCCCCGGAGGAGTCCGCCGAGGTGCTGGGCGGTGAGACGCCGCCGGGTCCGGCCGCCACCGCCCGGCCGGTGCCCTGGCTGCCCGAGCTGACCTGGCTGCTGCACGGCGTGGCGGTCGCGGTCGCGCTGGCGTACGCGGTCACCGGCCTGCTGCGCGCCACCACGGTGCCGCCGGCCGCCGCAGCGGGCACGGTGCTGCTCCTCGCCGCCCTGGTCGCGCTGGCCGGGACGCTCGTGCTGCGCCGGCCGCCGCTGCCGGATGTCGGCGCCGCCGTCCTCACACTGGCGGTCATCGGCGCGCTCGGGCGGGTCGCCTCGGTGGCCCTGCCCGGCCGGTCCCTGCTGCTCATCTCCGCCGTCATCGCGTTGACCGGGCTCGCCGTCCGGGCCGTACCGGAGTCGGCCCGGCGTGGTCCGCAGATCGCGTCGGCGGTGGCGCTCACGGTCAGCGGCCTGGTGGTCGCCGGTGGCGCGCTGCGCGCCGGGCTGGCCCCGGCCCGGGCCGCGTTGCCCGCCTGGTCGGCGGACCTGAGCGGATGGCACGCCGAGCTGGCCCGGGCGGTCGGGCCGACCGGCTGGCAGCTGGCGGCCAGCGCGTTGCTGCTCACCGTCGCCGCCGTGATCGCCCTGCCGGCCGAGATCCGGCGCGAGTTCGCTGTGGTCGGGGCGGCGCTCACCGCGCTCGCCGTACCCGCCTCGCTCGGTCTGGGCTGGGCGGCGGCCTGCTGGCCGATGCTGCTGACCGCGGTCGCGATCGGCGTGCTCGGGCTGACCGCCCGCACGGAACGGGCCGCTGTGGCGCACGCGGTGACAGCGGCCGGGCTCGGCCTGGTCGGCGCGGGTGCGGCGCTCGGCCGCCCGGCCCTCACCGCCGCCGCGCTGACGGTGCTGTTCCTGGCCGGGGCGCTGGTGTCCCTCGCCCCCCGGGTCCGGCTCGCCGCCGCCGCGACCGAGACCGTCTGCGCCTGGGCGGCGGGCGGCGCGGCGTTCGCCCTGCCCGGCGCCGTCGCCGCGTTCGTCGCCGCCACGGTGCCGACGCCGCCGGTCGCCACACCGGCGAACCTGCGCGAGATCACCGTGCCGATCCTCGCGGCGAGCTTCCTCGCCGTCTGCGTCACGCTCGGCTACGCCGCCCTGGTGCAGGTGGCGCAGCGGCACCTGAGCATGCCGCACGCGCTCGGCACGGTGCTGGGCACGGTGGCAGTCGCCGCCGCCGCGTTCGGCGCGCCGGGCACGACCTCGGCCGACGCCTGGGTGGGCGGGCTGCTCCTGGTCGCCGCCGCGTTGCTGGCGCTCTCCCCGCGCATCGACGCCGGGCGTCGCGCCGACATGTCCCTCGACGGGTCCGACCTGGCCCTTGCCGCCACCACTGTGGCGCTGGTCGCCACACTGGCCCGGATCGCCGCGGTGCTCGCCCCCGGTGGTCAGCTCGTGGTGGCCTCCGCGCTGGTGCTGCTGGTGGCGGTGGCCGCGCGTGCGCTGCCCGAGGAGTGGCGGCGCGGACCGATCCTCGGCATCGCCGCCGGTGGCACCCTGATCGGCCTGATCGCCGCCTGGAGCGCCCTGCGCGGCGGGCTCGGCGTGCTCGCCACCCCCGGCCCGATCTGGGCCGGTGACCTGACCGGCTGGCCGGCCGCGCCGACCGGCGGTTCGACCTGGCAGGCCCCGGTCGCGCTGGCGCTGCTGGCGGTCACCGCGGCCATCCTGCTGCCGCCACCCTGGAAGTACGACGTCTCCGGCCTGGCCGCCGTGCTCGCCGCTGTGGGCGCCCCGGCCGCGTTCGACCTGCCCTGGTGGTCCCCGGTGCTGGTCGGCTGCATGGTGGCCACCGTCTACGGCATGGCGGCCGCGGCCTCTGTCGACCCCCGGGCCGCGCTGTCCCGGGCGACAGTGGCCGGGGTGGTGGCGCTGCACGCCGCCGGGGCCGGGCTGGTGCGCCCGTGGACCACCGCGCTGGCGCTGGGCAGCATCGCCCTGATCGGCGCGACGGTGGCCGCCGTGGCGCGGACGCTCGCGCCGTCGCTCGTCGACGACGTACGCACCGAGGGCATGCCGCCACACCTGGTGCAGGTCGGCGGCGCGGGTGCCGGAGCCGCGCTGCTCGCGGCGCCCGGCGCGGTGGCCGCGCTGGCAGTCGAGTACGGCCGCCCACCCCAGGTGGTGCTCACCGCCGCGCTCGCCGCCGCCAGCATCGGTCTGGCCGCGATCGCGGCGGTACGCCGGCAGGTGCCGCAATACCTTCCGTACGCCAGTGTCGCGGTGGTCGGCGCGGCCACCGTCACCGCCGCCGCCGCGCTCGCGGTCGGGCTGCCGGCCGGCGTGTTCGCCGCCGCCGCCGCGCTGCTCGGTGTGCTCGCCGAACTGGTACGGGCCGCCACCGTCCCGCCCGCCGGTTCGGGCCGGCCGGTACGCCGCTGGACCGTGCTGCTCAACGGGGCGCTACGGCGTGCCCCGGACGATCCGGAGCTGCGCTGGCGGGTCAGCCCGGCCGCCGGAGCGCTGGCCGCCGCGGCGCTACCCGTCGCCCTGGCGCTGGCCACCCTGGCCCCGTCGCTCGTGGTGGCGTTGTTCTCGCCGTTCGCGGTGCTGAAGCGGGTGTGGCAGGGGCCGCCGCCGGAGTTGCTGACGCCGCCGCCGAACGCGGTGAACCCCACGCACGTGCTCACCGCGCTGCTGTTGACCGTGACCGCGGCGCTCGCCGCCACCGGGTTCAGTGGCGGCCGGCGGTCCCGGGCGGTGCCGGTGATCCTGCCCGGGGCGGCGATCACGCTGCTGATCACGCCGGTGGCGCTCGGCCGTGGCTGGCCGGTGACCGCGCTGGCCGCGCTGGCGGTGTTCACCATCTCGATGCTCGGGCTGGCGCTGACCCCGCCGCCGGCGCTGGCCGAGCCGGGCCGGTCGATCCGGGTGGCCCGGGTGCTGGTCTTCGCGCTCGGCCTCGCCGCCGGTGGCGCCGGGCTCGCGGGCAGCCTGGCCACGAGCGACCTGACGGTGTTCACGCTGGGCGGGGCGGTCGGTGTGGGCACTGTCGCCGCGCTGTTCGGCACCACCCAGCGGGCCCGCATCCTGGGCTGGCTGTTCGGCTCGGTGATGGCGCAACTGTTCGTGCTCACGGTCGGCCTGAAGTCCGGGCTGGCGGCGGTCTGGTCCGCGTTCGGGGTGCTCGCGGTCGGCGCGGCGTTGCAGGTGTTCGCCGCCACGCTGCCACGGCTGCGCCGTCCCGAGGCGTACCGGGAGGCGGCCACAGTCGAGTGGAGCGGCTACGGGGCGGCGCTCATCGCGCTGGCGCTGGCGTACGACTCGCCCCGGCACATCGCCGCGCTGCTGGCCGCCTGGGGCGCGGTCCTCGGGGTGGCGGCCAGCCGTCCGGGGCGGCGGCCGATGGAACGCAACCTGCTGTTCTGGGCGGTCGTGGCCTGTGAGATCAGCGCCTGGTGGATTCTGATGCGGGTGGCCGACGTGGCGCTGCCGGAGGCCTACACGCTGCCGTTCGCCGCGCTCGCCCTCCTGGTCGGCGTGCTGCAACTGCGGCACCGGCCCGACCTGTCGAGCTGGGTGGCGTACGGCCCGGCGCTGGTCACCGCGTTCCTGCCCACGCTGGCGATCGTGATCGCCAGCGACTCCGGCATGCTGCGTCAGGTGCTGCTGCTGCTCGGTGCCGTCGCAGTGCTGATCTTCGGCTCGACCAGCCGGCAGCAGGCCCCGGTGATCGTGGGCGCGACGGTGACCGCGATCGCGGCCGTGCACGCGCTGTTCAGCCTCGGCCCGTGGCTGGTGCTGATCCCGGTCGGCATCGTGCTGCTGGTGCTCGGCGCGAGCAACGAGCGCCGACGCCGCGCTCAGGAGCGTCTCCAGACCGCACTACGCGGCATGCGGTGAGCCGGCCGGACTCAGCCGGTCGCGGGCTAGCCATGACCGGCTGAGCCCAGCCGTGACGGCCGGGCCCTCAGGCACGCGGCAGCACGCCCGACCCACGCGCCTGCCCATCACAGTCCGTGTCGGCTAGCTGCGGCCGGCATGGCACCCTGCGCCGACTTTGCTCTGCACCCACGGAAGCAGCGGCCACTCGCAGTGACATGAGCGGCCGCCGAGCGATTTGCAGCGAAACGCCGCGCCGCAGGTCAGAGCCACGCTGCGCCGATGGCTGCAGAGCAAAGTAGGCGGAGGGCATCCACTCCGGCCCGCTGGGCCGGTCACGCTGAGCGACCATCCGGATTGAGTACGCTGAGTGACGAGCGGTCAGGCCAGGGAGGCGCGCAGCGCGGCTTCCTTCTCGGCGACCAGGTCCTCCAGGCCCGCCTGGTAGGCGGCCATCTTCTCGCGCAGCACCGGATCGGAGGCACCCAGGATGCGTACCGCGAGCAGGCCGGCGTTGCGGGCGTTGCCGATCGACACGGTGGCGACCGGCACGCCGGCCGGCATCTGCACGATGGACAGCAGCGAGTCCATGCCGTCCAGGTACTTCAGCGGCACCGGGACGCCGATCACCGGCAACGGGGTGACCGAGGCGACCATGCCGGGCAGGTGGGCCGCTCCGCCCGCGCCCGCGATGATCACCTGGACCCCACGATCGGCGGCGGACCGGCCGTACTCGATCATCTTGACCGGCGTGCGGTGCGCCGAGACCACACCCACCTCGTACGGCACGCCGAACTCGTCGAGCGCCTCGGCGGCGGCCCGCATGACCGGCCAGTCCGAGTCGCTGCCCATGATCAGCCCGACGGTGCTCATCAGTGCCCCTCCTGGAGCCAGCGGGCGGCACGCGCGGCCCGGGCCCGTACCTCGGCCAGGTCGTTGCCGAGCACAGTGACGTGCCCGATCTTGCGGCCCGGGCGGACCTGCTTGCCGTAGAGGTGGACCTTGGCCCCGGGCTCGGCGGCGAACAGGTGGTGCAGCCGCTCGTCGATGGAGATGCCGCCCGGCTCGCCGCCGAGCACGTTCGCCATCACCACGACCGGCGCGGTCAGCGAGGTGTCCCCCATCGGGTAGTCGAGCACCGCCCGCAGGTGCTGCTCGAACTGCGAGGTCCTGGCCCCCTCGATGGTCCAGTGCCCGGAGTTGTGCGGCCGCATCGCCAGCTCGTTGACGACAAGCCCGGACGGCGTGTCGAACAGCTCCACAGCGAGCAGGCCGACCACGCCGAGCGCGGTCGCGAGGTCGATGGCGAGCTGCTGCGCGGCAACGGCCTGCTCCTCCGGCAGGTCGGGCGCGGGTGCCAGCACCTCGACGCAGATGCCGTCACGCTGCACCGTCTCCACCACCGGGTACGCGGCGACCTGCCCGAACGGCGACCGCGCGACCTGCACGGCCAGCTCCCGGCGCAGCGCCACCCGCTCCTCCACCAGCAGCGGCGTACCTCCGGCGAGCAGCGTGGCGGCCAGCTCGCCGGCCCGGTCGGCGTCGTCGACCATCCAGACGCCGCGGCCGTCGTAGCCGCCCCGGGCGGCCTTGAGCACCACCGGCCAGCCGGCCTCCTCGCCGAAGGCGACCAGGTCGGCCGGGGACTCCACCGGGCGCCAGGAGGGGTTCGGCGCGCCCAGCTCGCCGAGCCGCTCCCGCATCACCCGCTTGTCCTGCGCGTGCACCAGCGCCTCGGCCGGCGGGAACAGCTTCACACCCTCGTCGGTCAGCGCGCGGATGTGCTCGTTGGGGACGTGCTCGTGGTCGAAGGTGACCACGTCGCAGCCCTTGGCGAAGGTACGCAGCGCGGCCAGGTCGGTGTGGTCGCCGTACTGGACGTCGGCGGCGACCAGCGCGGCGCCGTCGTCCGGGGCGAGCGCCAGCACGCGAAGCGACTGGCCGAGAGCGATGGCGGCCTGGTGGGTCATCCGGGCGAGCTGGCCGCCACCCACCATGCCCACGACGGGGAGACCGGTACGGGAGTCCATAGCGCCGCCAGCCTATAAGGGCCGGTGCCCGGCCGGACCGCGAGGGCGGCCCGGCCCACTCGGCTCAGCCGAGCTGCGCGATCAGCTCGTCGACGCTGGTCACCGGACGCTGGCAGACGAAACCCCGGCAGACGTACGCGGCGGGCTGCCCGCCGACGAACGGCCGCCCGGCCAGCAGCGGCACCCCGGGCTGGTCCGGGGCACCGGCCACCACCACCGCGCCGGGCGGGGCGTGGCGCCGGGCGGCGGCCACCAGCGGGTCGCCCTCCGGGTCGCCGGTCGCCACCGCGATCTCGTACGGCCCGGACAGCAGCGCCTCGCCGACGGTGGCCGCGTACCCGGTGAACCGGGCGTGCCGGTCGACGATCGGCGCGACAGTCGTCAGCGTCTTCTCGGCCGCCTCCCGGTAGCGGGGCTCCCCGGCCAGCGCCGCGTACGCCACGAGCGCCGCGACGATCGCCGAGCGGCCCGACGGGGTCGCGTTGTCGGTCGGGTCGGCGGGCCGGGTGACCAGGCGCTCGGCGTCGTCTGCGGTGTCGTAGAAGGCGCCCTCCGGGCCGGCGAACCGGGCCAGCGCCACGTCGAGCAGCTCACCGGCCAGCGTCAGCCACCGCCCCTCGCCGGTCAGCTGGTGCATCGCGCAGAACGCCTCGGCGACGCAGCCGTAGTCCTCCAGCACCCCGGCGGGCTGACCCACGGCCCTGTCCCGGGAGACCCGGCGCAGCCGGCCGTCCACCAGGTGCACGGCGGCCAGGTGCTCGGCGGCGTCCCGCATCGCGCCGTCGGAGACGATCAGCACGCCGTCCATCAGGTTCGCGTCCTCGTCGTCGGGCGACACGAGAAGCGCGGCGACCTGCTGGAACTCCGCGATCGCGGTGATCGCGAGCCCGTTCCAGGCGGCCACCACCTTGTCGTCGCGGGCCGGCTGGGGGCGGGTGTCGCGGGCGGCCAGCAGCCGGCCCACCACGTCCTGCCAGCGGGCCCGCACCGCCGGGTCGGCGTCGTCGACGTCCCGGGCCAGCCGCAGCACGCTGGTGCCGTGCTCGAACGTGCCGTCGGCAGTGACCTCGAACAGGTCGGCGGCGAACCGGCCGTCCGCCTCCCCCAGCACCTCGGCGAGCTGGTCGGGCGTCCAGACGTAGGTGAGCCCCTCGACGCCCTCGGTGTCCGCGTCCAGCGCGGAGGCGAAGCCCTCACCCGCGCGATGCAGCTCGTCGGCGAGGAACCGGGCGGTGTCGCGGGCCACCCGGCGGGCCAGCCGGTCGCCGGTGAGCCGCCAGAGCTGGGTGTAGACGCGCAGCAGCAGCGCGTTGTCGTAGAGCATCTTCTCGAAGTGCGGCACCGTCCAGTGGCCGTCCACCGAGTAGCGGGCGAAGCCGCCGGCGAGCTGGTCGTTGAGGCCGCCGCGAGCCATCGCCTCACAGGTGTGCCGGACGATCTCCAGGCTGCGCGCCGAGCCGGTGCGCTGGTAATGCCGGAGCAGGAAGAGCAGGTTCATGTGCGGCGGGAACTTCGGCGCCCCGCCGAAACCGCCGTTCGTCTCGTCGTACTCCCGGGCGAGCTGGCTCGCGGCGGCGTCGAGCAGGTCGGCGGTGAGCGGGGCGGTCACGCCGCCGACGGCCTGCGCGCCGCCGATCGCCTCGACCACGGCGGCGCCCTGCCGCAGCACCGCCTCCCGCTGGTCGCGCCAGGCGGTGGCGACCGAGCCGAGCAGGCGGATGAAGTTCGCCCGGGGGAAGTACGTGCCGCAGAAGAACGGCGTGCCGTCCGGCGTGGCGAAGACCGTCATCGGCCAGCCGCCCTGCCCGGTCATCGCCTGCGTGGCGGTCATGTAGACCGCGTCGACGTCGGGACGCTCCTCGCGGTCGACCTTGACGCAGACGAAGTCGTCGTTCATCAGCCGGGCCACTGCCTCGTTCTCGAACGACTCGTGAGCCATGACGTGACACCAGTGGCAGGCCGCGTAGCCGACCGAGATGAGCACCGGCACGTCGCGCCGCTTCGCCTCGGCGAACGCCTCGTCGCACCACGGCCACCAGTCGACCGGGTTGTCGGCGTGCTGGAGCAGATAGGGCGAGGTGGCCTGGGCGAGTCGGTTCACCACCCGACCCTAACCGTCAAGCGAGTCCACCGTCGGTGCGACGCCACCCCGGCAATGTGCCAGCCACCACCGCGCACGCCTACTCAGGAGGAGGTTCGACTCCCCGAATCAAAAGCTGCGCGAGGACGTCGCGCGCCCGCTCGGCGGTTCGGCTGATTCGGGCGTGCACCTCCGCCTGCTCGTTCAGCAGATCGAGGTGGCGCACGATCGTCTCCTGACGTTCCGTGGACGGCACGAGAACGGGCATGCTGCCCAGGGTGGACGCATTGAGGGCAGGAATTGCGGTACCCGCGCGGTTGTGCTCGAACCAGTCCTGAATCTCGGGCAGAGTCAGGTAGTAGACGAGGTATCGGGAGTTGATCCGGTGTGGGCGTAGCCGGAGGAGCCCCGTCGAGAACAACCAGCCCTCGGACTCCTCAGGCACCCAGGCGATCCGACCTACGGTACCGGTGCGCGTGACCAGGACATCGCCGCGCAAAACGCTGTAACGAGTTAGGCGAGCCGCCACGTCGTGCCGAACGCGAGCTAAGCCTTCCGAGCGTACGCGGCCGTCGACGAGGTCCTTGGGCATGATCATCGGGTGCCCCTCGGTTTGACGGTCTCCCGACCCCACCGTCGCACCCGACGGCCCGGATCGGATATCGACCACGTCACCCAATCGCACCTCAGGCCATCCCGTCGGCACGGCTCTGTGTTCACTCATCCGCCACCGAGCCCCTCCAGCATCTCGTGCGCCTCGGAGTCCACGGCTTTCGCCCGATCGACCAGCTGGGCCAACTCCGCGCGTACGACAGTCAGGTCGTGCCACGAGACTCCGACTGTCTGAGAGGACTCGGCCGCGACGTAGGTCGACGGCAGTAGCGAGTAGTCCCGGGTGGAGATCAATGCCGGGGAAACCACGGCGCTCATACCGGCTGAAGGCTCGAACGGAACACCCGTCGGGGAGGTAGACCGCCAGCGCCGGTACTCATCGACAATCGACTTGATGTCTTCGGGCCGAAGTGTCCTGCGGCCGCGGGATGCCGCCTCACCGGCCGTACGAGCATCTATGAACAGCACATCGGTGGCGCTTCCCCTCGGCCTCCGGATGAGCCAGAGCGTCACTCCGATGGTGGTCTCGGCGAACAGGCCGGCCGGTAGCGCCACCACTGCGGCCACCGCCCCCGCTTCCACCAAGGCCCGTCGCATCTCTCGATCGGCTGTGCCCTTGCCGAAGGCGGCCAGTTGAGGCATGACGACGGCTCCTCGGCCGTCCTCGGTGAGCGACGAGATGGCCGATTGGAGCAGGGCCGTCTCCTTCCGCCGGGCCGAGCCGAAAGGGCCGTTGGCGGCGGCTTCGTTGGGTAGAGCCCCGAAGGGAGGGTTTGTCACCACCACGTCGGCACTGCCGCGCACGCGTGGCTCTCCCTGCTCGATCAGCTCCAAAGGTGACCCGTCGAATCGGTGCATGGCGACGTTCATCCGCGCGAGTTCCACCATCCGCGGATCGGGATGCGTACCGGCGATCTGGATCGGTGCCACAGGCGGCTTCCCCGCCGACCGGGCCAGTTCCACCAAGAGCTCCCCGCCGCGACAAAACGGATCGACGCATCGTTCTCCGCCCGCGACCGGACCAACTAGGTCACCGATCAGACGAGCAAGTGACCTGGGCGTGACGAAGGCATAGCGGACCTCCTCCGCCAACCGGTCGAAGGCGTAGTCGAAAAGCGTCGCGACATGGTCGTCCTGCAGGGCCCGGGAGGGTGCCGCTGAACCGGCGAACTCTGTGAGGATGCCAATCACTCCTGCCAGGGTCTGCTGGGCCGTCGGCGTCACGGTGGTGAGGTGTCGCACCGCTCGGGCGGCATCAGGCAGCCCGGACATCTCGAAGGACGACGAGAGACGCGCCGGCGTGTCCGCGACATCGGACTCAGCCGCGAACACCTGCCAAACATCCGGTCGAAAACGCTGGACGAACATCAGCGCCAACAGAACCTGCCAATAGTCGCCGTCCCTAGCCGTCGTTCTGGACAAGTCGTGGAGCCGCCAGACGACGTCGTTCAGCGCTCGCCGGCCGTCTGACCCGACGACAGCAGGCGAGGCTCGCCGGGAATCGTTTCCCGCCGCCGTCGCCACCAACCGGTCACCGTATGTCGTTCCGGGTGTCTCGCCCGCTCGAAGTCCCTTGGTAGGAATCTGCCTTGACGCTAGCCAGGCGACCACCTCGTCCCTGCGGAACATCTCCCCGTCCGCGGTGGTGAGAGGTTTCGGGAAGTCCTGGTGACGTCGCTGCCAGTTCGTCACGGCAGGCCGCTCCACACCGGCGAGCCGCGCGATCTCGGATCGCGATACCAAGTGCGCCTGCGCCGGACCCATGCGCGTCCTCAGAACCGTGGCTGCGTCCGGCACGACCGGACGTCATCGCGCCTCAACAGGACTGACGGGACCCGGTCCATGGCCCGCACCACTTCGACGACGGATCCATCGACTGCCGCCAACAACTGGTACAGCCTTCGATGGTCAGCTGCGAGATCCCGATGGTGGATCGGCTCGTGGTGCATTATGCGGTTCCGCAGTAGGCGCATGGTCTCGAAAGATTCGTGGAGGCGTCCACGGGAACCGGAATAGCCGGGAAATGCTTGGTTCAGGGCAGGCACCCAGAGCAATCGGTCGTACCGGGACCCCGGCCGATTACTGAGTAGCGACACCCAGAATCCGAAGCTCAACTCCGCGACCACGTCGTCTGCCCCCGGCGCCAGCACGCCGCGACGGCCGAATCGGCGCCGGCACTTGTCCGCCGCTTCACGCACAAGACGCGACCCGTGTTCGGTCAGCGGCGCAACGGCCCACCAGTCCGGCCTGTCGTAGTGACTGGCGAGGCGTCGGTGCAGCGCGTTGCGCAGCGCGATCTCGAGGCAATGCAAGGGGCCGTAGAAGGCCGCCGAAATCTCGATGTTCCACCAGTAGAGAGCCACTGCCTGATCGTGGTCTCCCGCCACGGCCTCCACATACGGCCGCATCCGAGCTACCGAGAACGAGCGCCTGATCCAGTCCGGCAGGTCGGCAGGCATCACTGCGGCTCCATCCGAGAGGTGTGTGGGCAGGGCGGTGTGATACCTTGGGCCGGTAAGCCCCGGGTCCGCCTCTGCTCTGCATGCCGCCCGGGGCACGGCTCTTTCTGGGGAAGCTGCCAGCGACCGGCCCCCGGACAGGTAAGAACTTACCGCCTCCAAGTCCGATTCAGCAAGCGTATTCGCGTACGCATGCTGTTAACCCCTCTCAGGGTCAGGAGACGCCGTCGGCGCGCAGCGGGAAGACGTTGCCCCGGGCGGAGTCCCGCAGCGACCCGAGCACCGCGCCGATCTTGTCGGCCGGCATCGGCTTGAAGAAGTGGTAGCCCTGGGCGGCGGTGCAGCCCAGCTCGGCCAGCGCGGTGCGCTGCTCGGCGGTCTCCACGCCCTCGGCCACCACCCGCAGCCCCAGCTCGTGGGCCAGGCCCACG
Source organism: Micromonospora sp. NPDC049151 (assembly GCF_040648395.1). Lineage (NCBI taxonomy): Bacteria > Bacillati > Actinomycetota > Actinomycetes > Micromonosporales > Micromonosporaceae > Micromonospora > Micromonospora sp. NPDC049151. The sequence continues at coordinate 119,752 of NZ_JBEZDP010000008.1, read as the reverse complement.
GTGGTCCGGACGATCGCCGCCGCCTCCGGTGAGTCGGCCATCCGGAGCACGAACGAGCGGTCCACCTTCAACTCGTCCACGGCGATCCGGGTGAGGAACGTCAGCGACGAGAAGCCGGTGCCGAAGTCGTCCACGGCGAGCTGCACGCCCATGGCGCGCAGCGTCGCCAGCACCTCGTCGATGACCTCCAGCTCACTCATCACCACCGTCTCGGTGATCTCCAGGACCAGCCGGTGCGGCGGCACCTGGTGGCGGAGCAGCGCCTCCTCGATCTCGACGGGCAGCCGCGGGTCGAGCAGGCTGCGCGCGGACAGGTTCACCGAGATCGGCACGTCCAGCCCGTCCCGCGCCCACCCGGAGGCGACCGCCAGCGCCTTGTCCAGCACGTACCGGGTGAAGCTGCCGAGCTGCTCGCTGTTCTCCACCGGCCGGATGAAGTCGGCCGGGCCGAGCCAGCCCCGGCGCGGATGCCGCCACCGGATCAGCGCCTCCACCCCGGTCGGCGCGCCGGTCGCCAGGTCCACCGCCGGTTGCAACGCCAGCACCAGCTGGTCGTCGGCGGCCAGCGCCTCCCGCATCTCCGCCAGCAAGGCCAGGTGGTCGGTGCTCGCCGCGTCGCGCGAGCTGTCGTACGCGGCGACGCTGCCGCCGCCCTCCTTCGCCTGGTACATGGCGATGTCGGCACGCCGCAGCAGCTCGGTCAGGTCGGCGGTGCCCGCGTCGGCCACCACCACACCCACCGCCACCTCGACGGACATCCGTACCCCGGCCACCTCGGTCGGTGCGGCGAGGCGCTCGGCGACCTCCCGGGCCTGACGCAGCGCGTACGCCAGCGGGGCCGTCCGGTCCTCGACCAGCGGAACCGAGGTCAGCAGGAGGGCGAACTCGTCGCCGCCGAGGCGGCCGAGCAGGTCACCCGGCCGGGTCAGCGCGGCGAGCCGGTTGGAGGTCAGCCGCAGCAACTGGTCGCCCGCCGAGTGCCCCAGCGTGTCGTTGACCTCCTTGAACTGGTTCACGTCGAGCAGCAGCAGGGCCACCGGGTGGTCGTGTGCGCGCTGCCGCAGCGCCTGGTCGCCCTTCGCGAGCAACGCCGACCGGTTGAGCAGGCCGGTGAGCTGGTCGTGCACCGCGTCGTACGACGAGCGGGCGGTGACCAGCCGCAGCTCGCGGTGCGTGGCGGCGTCGTGCAGCGCGGCGGCCAGGGCGTCCCCGAATGCCGCCACGCCGTCGCGTTCCCGGGCACTCGGCGGGGCGGACCGGGCGAACCGCACCCGCAGGCGGCCGACCTCGGCCGAACCCACCGCGAGGCGCCGCACCAGTTCGTGCTCCCCCACGCCGAGGCCGGCCGACGGTTCCACCTCCCGGTCGCGTACCTGGCCGCCGCGGTCGGCCCGGTAGCGGCGCCAGCGTCCCTCGCCCCGGGCCACGTCCACCTCGACCAGTTCCGCGCCGAACAGGGTGAGCGCGCCGGTCACCGCGGCGGTCGCCACGCCACGCTCGTCGAGCTGGTTGAGTGCGGCGGTGGCCTCGGCGAACGCCCGCCAGGTCCGCCGCTCCTGGTCGGCCCGGAGCCGGTGGCGGTAGGTCTGCTGGAGCAGCCAGAGCGGCGGCGGCAGGAGCAGCAGCCAGCGCGCGTCGAGTTCGAGCAGCGCGACGACCACCAGGCCGACCGCCACGTTGCCGACGAACATGAGCAGCTTGCCGCGCAGCGCGGCGAGCAGCGGCGGGCCGATCGCGATGCCGTGCCGCAGGGCGAGCGCGACGGCGCCCAGGAAGGCGGTGGTCAGCAGGTAGGTCACCGCGGCGGCGCTGAGCGTGAGCGCCAGCTCCGGGGTGGGCGCGGCGAGCAGCGGCGCCCCGAGCGCGGTGGCCACCGCCGCGGCGAGCGCGGTGGCGGCGGTCAGCGAACCGGCGATCCCCACCAGTTCCAGGGCGGGACGGCGGTCGGAGAGCACCGACATCACGGTCCAGGCGGCACCCACGCCGAGCAGGGCCGCGGCCGGGAGCCAGCCGGCCGGCACCAGCCAGAGGCAGACCACCAGTGCGGCCTCACCCCAGGTGATGCTCACCATGCCCGAAGCGGTACGGAAGCGCAGCCGGGCGAGCTGGGCCACCGCGAACGCGGCGACGGCGATGCCGAACCGCGCCGGACCCGGCAGTGGGTGGCCGGCCGGCAGGTGCGCCGGGACGGTGAGGCCGAGCACTGCGGCGAGCAGACCGGTCAGCGCGACCGCGACGGTGAGCAGGACCACGCCCGTCGGTGTCCCGCGCAGGCCGATCCGGTCGGGGGAACGGTCGGCCGGCTCGGTGGTCACGGGGCCGCCCCGTCGACGGGTCGGGCCGGGGCATGGCCGGGGGCCGGTGTTGCCATCGACATCGGCGTGCCCCTTCCGCGCAGGGTCCGGTGGCCTGACGGTCCCCCCGGCGGAAGGCTAAGCCAAAGCCGGTGGTCGCAACAGGGGGCGACGACCGGCTTCGACGTGATTCATGCGGTGTTCAGCTGTTGCGGCGCTGCTGAGAGCCGTTTGACGCGTTCGTCGGTGAATCCTGCTCGACGAGCCCGTCTGTCGGATCGGCGACTGCGGAATCGGCCCGGCCCGGGCCGCCCTGCTGCGGGAAGCGGTCGGGCAGCCGGCGCAGCCGGGCGTTCATGTTGCGGATCAGCAGGACGGTGACGGTGGCCAGCGCGACGATGAGGAAGAGGCCCATCGGACCGGCCAGACCACCCGTGCGGGTGTCACCGAAGTTGTTCTGCGCGAGCACCTCGACGGTGGTCAGCATGGTGTTCCTCCGATGTGCGGCTGAGCACCAGGGTAGACCCCGGCCAGGTCAGTGGGCACGGCACGCCTCCCGTACGCCCGCGAACAGGTCGGACTCGGGCAGCGGGCTGTCGACCAGTGACCTGGCGAGTTGGAAGTCCTCCGTCGGCCAGGCGCGCTTCTGCAGCTCCATCGGCACCTGGAACCAGAAGCCGTCCGGGTCGATCTGGGTGGCGTGCGCGCGCAGCGCGTCGTCCCGGACCGGGAAGTAGTCGGCGCACTCGACCCGGGTGGTGATCCGGGCGCCCTTGTCGGGGCGCTCGTCCCAGCGCTTCATCCAGTCGCCGTACGGCGATTCGAGGCCGGCGGCGAGCACCGCCTCGTGCAGGCTCATGATCTTGGCGCGGGAGAAGCCCACGTCGTAGTAGAGCTTCAGCGGCTGCCACGGCTCGCCCAGCTCGGGGTGGCGGTCCGGGTCACCGGCCGCGTCGAACGCCGCCACGGTGACCTTGTGGGTCATGATGTGGTCCGGGTGGGGGTAACCGCCCTCCTCGTCGTACGTGGTGACGACGTGCGGGCGGAACTGCCGCATCAGTCGCACCAGCGGCGCGGCGGCGACGTCCACGTCCTGGAGCGCGAAGCAGCCCTCCGGCAGCGGCGGCAGCGGGTCGCCCTCGGGCAGCCCGGAGTCGACGAAGCCGAGCCACGCCTGCTCGACGCCGAGGATGGCCCGCGCCGCGTCCATCTCGGCCCGCCGGATGTCGCCGATGTTCGCCCACACGTCGGGGCGGTCCATCTTGGGGTTGAGCACACTGCCCCGCTCGCCACCGGTGGCGGTGACGACCAGGACGTCCACCCCCTCGGCGACGTATTTCGCCATGGTGGCCGCACCCTTGCTCGACTCGTCGTCGGGATGGGCGTGCACCGCCATGAGACGCAGCTTCTCTGCCACCTTCGGCGCTCCTCGTCTGTGCCCGCCGACCGACCCGGGGCCGGGCGGCTGACCTGCCGGAATCTCCCCCCGCGCCCGCGAAAGCCCCCGTGACGGCCGGTCGGGGGCCGCCACCGGAGTGGCCAGGGCCACGCCCGCCGGTCCAGGCCGACCTGCCATCCTTGACTCAGCGCCGGGCTGGGAAGATGGACCTAGCCATTCTTGCCGATGCCGCCGACAACAACGCCAGGAGACAGCCGCCGGTGAGCGAGACGCACGCCACAGTCGCCGCGGAGGCCCCGGCCTTCCCGCCGGGCCGCTACGGCCGCCGCCGGGAGCCGGGACGCCGCCGTCCGCTCCTGCTCGCCCTGACCGTCACGGTCCTGCTGGCAGTCCTCGGGCTGGGCGCGGCGAAGCTCTACTACCAGTACGGCGACCCGGAGTACCAGGGCGAGATGATCAGCTACTCCGACATCACCGACTCCCGGGTGGCTGTCGACTTCCGGGTCACCGTACCGCCGGGCGGTTCGGCCACCTGCCTGCTGCGGGCCCGCTCCCACGACGGGGCCCAGGTGGGCAGCGCGGAGGTCACCGTGACCGCCGACCCCGGCCAGCGCCACATCCGGACCCGGCAGGAGGTGCCCACGAGCGCCCGGCCGTTCATCGGCGAGGTCCTGCGCTGCCGGCCGGCCGGCTGACCCGGACCGCCGGCGAGTCGCCGGCAGCCACACCCCGGCCCGTCACCGCCACCCGGGGTGATTGATCACACCTCGACGCGTACCGCACTGGTAGCCTTGCAAGTTCACCTGTCAGCCAGTCCGCACCAATCGAGGAGATCGCCTGTGTCCACAAATGGAAACAAGGCGCCCGCCACCTGGCTGTCCCAGGACGCCTACGACCGTCTGCAGGCCGAGCTCGACGAGCTGATCGCCAACCGGCCGGTCATCGCCGCCGAGATCAACGCCCGGCGCGAGGAGGGCGACCTGCGGGAGAACGGTGGCTACCACGCCGCCCGCGAGGAGCAGGGCAAGGCCGAGGGCCGCATCCTCTACCTCAAGGAGCTGCTGCGCACCGCAAAGGTCGGTGAGGCTCCGGACACCGACGCGGTGTCCCCGGGCATGGTCGTGAAGATCTACTTCGACGACGACGCCGACGACAGCGAGACCTTCCTGCTCGGCTCCAGGGAGATCGCCTCCACCACCGACCTCACGGTCTACAGCCCCGAGTCCGCGCTCGGCAAGGCCATCCTCGGCGGCAAGGCGGGGCAGACCTGCACCTACACCGCGCCCAGCGGCGCCGATATCAAGGTGACCATCGTCTCCTTCGAGCCGTACAGCGGCTGACCTTCCGGACCCGCGCCGGATGGCTCGGGTCCCGAACCCGACCGAGGCTGACAGGCCCTCCTCGGACCCGAGCCGCACACCCGAACGCCCCGACCGGATCATCCGGCCGGGGCGTTCGCGTTCCGCCGAGTGGCTCAGCCCTCGCCGGTGAAGACCACCTGGTAGCCGCTGGCCCGCAGCGCGCTGATCAGCGTGTCAGAGTGCTCCACCCCGCGGGTCTCCACGGACAGGGCCACCTCCACCTCACCGAGGCGCAGGTGCGGGTTGGCGCGCTGGTGCACCACGTCCACCACGTTGGCCCGGTGCTCGGCGATCTCGCCGAGCAGGGAGGCGAGCTGGCCGGGCCGGTCCGTGCAACGCACGGTGATCCGCAGGAACCGGCCGGCCGCGGCCAGGCCGTGCTCGATCACCCGGAGCATGAGCAACGGGTCGATGTTGCCGCCGGAGAGCACAGCGACGACCGGGGCGCTCACCTCCACCGCGCCCGCCAGCAGCGCCGCCACGCCCACCGCGCCGGCCGGCTCCACCACCTGCTTGCCGCGTTCCAGCAGCATCAGCAGCGCCCGGGAGATGTCCTCCTCGGAGACCGTCACCACGTCGTCGACGAGCTTGCGGACGTGGGTGAAGGTCAGCTCGCCCGGACGGCCGACGGCGATCCCGTCGGCGATCGTCGCGAACGAGGGCAGCCGCAGCGGCTCACCGGCCCGCAGCGAGGGCGGGAAGGCGGCGGCGCTCGCCGCCTGGACCCCGATCACGCGTACGTCGGGACGCAGCGCCTTCGCCGCCACCGCCATGCCCGAGACCAGCCCGCCGCCGCCCACCCCGGTCACGATGGTGCGTACGTCCGGGCACTGTTCGAGGATCTCCAGCGCGACGGTGCCCTGCCCGGCGATCACGTCGGCGTGGTCGAACGGGTGGATGAACACCGCGCCGGTCCGCTCGGCGAACGTCTGCGCCGCCACCAGCGACTCGTCCACCGTGTTGCCGACCAGCTCGACCTGCGCGCCGTACCCCTTCGTGGCGGCCACCTTCGGCAGCGGCGCGTTGACCGGCATGAAGACGGTGGCGTGCGCGCCGACCAGCCCGGCGGCGAGCGCCACCCCCTGGGCGTGGTTGCCGGCGCTCGCCGCGACCACGCCGCGGGCCCGCTCCCGGTCGGAGAGCCGGGAGATCCGCACGTACGCGCCGCGCACCTTGTACGACCCGGCGCGCTGGAGGTTCTCGCACTTGAGCCAGACCGGCCCGCCCAGCGCGGCGCTGAGCGGCCGGGACGGCTCCAGCGGGGTGGTACGGGTGACACCGGCGAGCAGTTCCCGCGCGGCCTGCACGTCGGCGAGGCCGACCAGTTCCGTCATGCCCCGATCGTGCCACCCGGCCCCGGTGGGATTTGCGCCGACGTGGCCGACGGCGCGGGCGGCACCGGCGCGACGGAAGAGGCCCGGTCGGGGTGCCCCGGCCCGCCCGGCTGACCGGGCCACGCCGGCTGACCCGGCCACGCGGGCACGGCCCGGGCGAGGCGGTCCTGCTGGGCGGACGAGATCCGGCGGATCAGCACGACGAACGCGATGCCGGCGACCAGGCACGCCGCCGCCGGCACCAGCCGGGGCACGAGCGCCTCCTCGTAGAAGCGCACGTACATGCCGAACTCCGCGTCGTTGCGGGGCAGCTCGGTCAGCCGGTCGTAGCGCTGCTGCTGGGCCCGGGCGACGAACCGGTCACCGATCAGGAACACCAGCCAGCTCGCCCACCACACCCCGACCAGCCACGACTGGCGGCCCCGCCAGACGCTGTTGCGGAGCAGGTCGGCGAGCACCCGGGCCGGCACGACGAGGTTTGCCAACGGGACCAGCCAGCCGGCGATCGCCCACGCCGGGCTGAGATTCGGCGCGGTGCCCGGGAAGGCGTCCAGGTTCTTGCGCGCCCGCCAGGTCCAGATCACCACGAGCGTGCCGGCGGTCAGGAGTGCGAGCAGGTAGGGCAGGGTGAACAGCACGTCGGCCAGCACCGCGCCGAGCAGCATGTCCCGGTCGAGCTGCTCGGCGGCCGAACGGGCCATCCGCACACCCACCAGCGGGGACAGGGCCGCCAGCAGGTAGAACAGGGCGGCCGCGCCGACCGCGAACGCGCTGGCCACGGCCAGACCGCGTACGCCGTACGTGGGCGTGCCGGGGGTGACGGCGGGCTGACCGACGCGGGTGCCGCAGCGCCGGCACTCCTCATAGGCCGGGGACGTGGCGTCCCCGCAGGTCTGGCAGTGCATCGGGGACCGTCCGAGGTGGAGTGTGCGACAGAGGTGCGCACACGTTAGACGATCACGCGGTGGCCGGCGACCCCGTTCCGGCGCGGGGATAGCCGGGCGCGTGCCGGGCCCACGGCGCCTGCATCTCGAACTGACCGGCCACGCCGAGCAGCAGCAGTTCGGAGCCGGGCGGGCCGACGAACTGCACGCCCACCGGCAGGCCGTCCGGGCGGCGGCCGACCGGCACCACGATCGCGGGCAGCCCGGCGATGTTCCACGGCGCCGCGTACGGGGCGTACCTGATGTTCGTCGACATGTTCGCCAGCCAGGAGCGGCCGGACCACCCGGCGGCCTCCGGCGGCGGCCCGGCCAGCGCCGGGGTGAGCAGCAGGTCGATCGAGTTGTCCGCGAAGAAGTTCACCGACCGTTCGCGCCAGGCGGCCCGGTCGGCCTCCCGCACGTACCCCCGGCGTTGCGCCCACTCGCCGAGCGTGACGTGCCGGCGGCTGCGCCGCTGGAGCTGGCGCGGCGCCACCCCGGCGGCGCGCACGTCGGCGGCGGCGGCCGCGAACCAGGTGGCGATGCCCTGGAGACCGAGCCGGGTCGGGTAGACCGGGTCGGCGGGCACCGTGTCGTGACCGGCGGCGGCCAGCAGCCGGCCGGCGGCGGCGACCGCGTCCCGGTTCGGCGCGTCCGGCGAGATGCCGCGTACCGGCGAGCGCAGCGAGACGCCCACCCGCAGCCGGGCCGGCGGGACCAGCTTGTCCGGCCGGCGCCCGGCCAGCACCGAGAAGCCGACCACCGCGTCGGCGACCGTGCTGGTGAGCATGCCGTGCTCGGTCAGGCCGAACCAGTCGTCCGCGCCGAGCTGGCAGGGCACCACGCCCCGGCCGGGCTTGAGCCCGACCAGGCCGCAGCAGGCCGCCGGGATGCGGATCGAACCGAGGCCGTCGTTGCCGTGGGCCATCGGCACCAGCCCGGCGGCCACCGCGGCTGCCGCGCCACCGGACGAGCCGCCGGGGGTGCGCGCCTTGTCCCACGGGTTGCGGGTCACTCCGGTGTCGTCGTCGGTGAGAGCCCACAGGCCCAGCTCCGGCATCCGGGTCACGCCGAGGATCACCGCGCCCGCGCCGCGCAGCCGCCGGACCACCTCGTGGTCGGCCTCCGCCACCTCGGTACGCATCGCGGCCGACCCGTTCCAGGTGGGCAGGCCGGCCACCGGCGTGTTCTCCTTGACCGCCACCGGCACCCCGGCCAGCGGCAGGTTCGCCAGTTCCTCCTGCTCGTCGACCTTCTCCGCCTCGGTGATCGCCTCGCCGCCGCGTACCGTGCGGAACGCGCCCAGCTCACCGTCGACGCGGTCGACGTGGTCCAGGTGGTCGGCGACGACCTGGGTGGCGGAGACGTCGCCACGGCGGACCGCCCGGGCGATCTGTTTCGCGGTCGTCCCGACCCAGGTCGTCGGCAAGATCTCCGGCACTGCCACCCTCCCCAGCCAGCGGTCAGCCCAGGGCCTGCTCCAGATCGGTGAGCAGGTCGTCGACCGTCTCGATGCCGACAGACAGTCGCACGAGATCGCCGGGAACTTCAAGCGGCGAGCCCGCAGCACTCGCGTGTGTCATCCGGCCCGGGTGCTCGATCAGGGACTCGACGCCGCCGAGCGACTCGGCGAGCACGAACAGCCGGGCCCGGTTGCAGATCTCGACGGCGTGCTCCTCGCCGCCCGCCGCGCGGAACGAGATCATGCCGCCGAAGCGGCGCATCTGCTTGGCGGCCACCTCGTGGCCCGGGTGCGACGGCAGGCCCGGGTAGATGACCTGGGCGACCTTGGCGTGCCCGTCCAGGTAGGCCGCGATCCGCTCGGCGTTGTCGCAGTGCCGGTCCATCCGTACCCCGAGGGTCTTGATGCCGCGCAGCGTGAGCCAGGCGTCGAACGGGCCGTTCACCGCGCCCATCGCGTTCTGGTGGTAGCGCAGCTCCTCGCCGAGCGCGCGGTCCGCCGCGACGAGCGCGCCGCCGACCACGTCGGAGTGCCCGCCGACGTACTTGGTGGTGGAGTGCACCACCACGTCCGCGCCGAACGCGATCGGCTGCTGCAGGTACGGCGAGGCGAACGTGTTGTCGACCACCAGCAGCGCGCCCGCGTCGTGCGCCACCGCGGCGAGCGCGGCGATGTCGGCGATGCCGAGCAGCGGGTTCGTCGGCGTCTCCACCCACACGATCCGGGTGGCGCCCGGGCGGATCGCGGCCCGCACGGCGTCCGGGTCGGAGACCTTCGCCGGGGTGTACGCCAGGCCCCAGCGCTCGGCCACCTTGGCGAACAGCCGGTAGGTGCCGCCGTACGCGTCGTCCGGGATCACCACGTGGTCGCCCGGCTTGCACACGGTCCGCAGCAGCGTGTCCTCGGCGGCGAGGCCGCTGGCGAAGGCGAGCGCCACCGGGCCACCCTCCAGCGCGGCCAGGCACTCCTGGAGCGCGTCCCGGGTGGGGTTGCCGGAGCGGCTGTATTCGTAGCCCTCGCGGGGCGCGCCGACGGCGTCCTGGGCGTACGTGCTGGTCTGGTAGATCGGCGGGATCACCGCGCCGGTGCGGGCCTCCGGGTCCTGACCGGCGTGGATGGCGAGTGTCTCGAAGCCGTGGCTCATGCCCGGAAGGCTAGTCCCTGCGTCCGCCCCCGGTACGCGATGTCCCCGTCGCGGGTGCCGCGCCGCTCCCACCCGGTGGCGGGAGCGGCGCGGGACGATCAGGCCGCAGGTACCGGCAGCACGTGCAGGGTGGCCGGCCGGGCGCCGGTCCAGTCCGAGGTGATCGCGTAGAGCCGGGCGCCGTTGGGAGACCAGGCCAGCCCTCCGGGTACGAGGTCCGCGCCCAGCTCGAACCGGGCCTGCTCGGTGCCGTCCAGCCCGAACACGAACACGTCCGGGTCGTAGGAGGCGTCGGCGCCGCCGGCCACCCGGGTGCCGTCCCGGGTCAGCTCGACCGCGTTGGGGTAGGCGCCGGTCCGGAACGTCGCCGTCGGGGTGGTGATGGCGGCGAGCGGGAACGCCTGCACCTCGTACGGGGCGCCGGAGGCGGTGTAGATCGTGTCGCCGGCCGGGTTCAGGGCGATGTCCCGCAGGTTGCTGCCGACTGCCATGAAGTCGTTCGTCCGCAGGAAGCTGAGCGCGCCGCCGGTGCCGATGGCGTAGGCGTCTACCGACGCCGGGCTGACCCCCGGCTGGCCGACAAGCAGCACGGTGCGGTTCTGCTGGGGGGCGGTCATCAGCGGCGCGCCGTAGTAGGTCTCCCGGGCCAGGCCGGTGGTCAGGACGGCCGGCTGGCGGCCCAGGTCGAGCCGCCCGATGTTGCCGTCCCACCCGCCGCAGCCGTAACCGAACCACAGGAAGCGGCCGGTCAGCGCGAGCGAGGAGGGACAGGCGGCCGCGCCGGTGTCGAACCGGGCGAACTCGGTGAGGGTGCCGGTGTTCACCGCCGCGATCGCGTTCGCCGACGGCAACGCCACGTAGAGCGTCTGCCGGTCCGCGCTGAGCTGGAGGTCGGTCGGGCCGGGCAGGCCGGACAGGGTGCTGACCAGGTCGCCGTTCGCGGCGGTCACCACCACGTCGGTGGAGTTCCGGCCGCCGCTGACGAAGATCCGGTCGCCGGCCGCGACCACGTCGGCGGCGTCGGCGATCGGCAGGGGTACGGCCCGGGGCGCGGCCGCGGCGGAGGCGGACACGCCGGGTACGGCGGCGAGCAGCATGCCGGTGAGCGCGGCCAGGGCCGGCGCGAGGCGTCTGTCGAGGCGCAAGGGTGTTCCCTTCACGAGGTCGGCCGCGGCGGTGGCCACGGCCGGATGGCTGCCGGACCGTCCTCGGAGGCGGTCGGCGAGCACACCCGGACGGGGACCGGACCGGTCCCGTCGCGCGTCAGCACCATCGCCCCCGAACGTGCTGATCCAGACTCATGAATAGTTACCACAATCGCTCGCCGCCGTGGGGGCGACCCGTCAGCGCGGCAGGGCCGCGGACGGCGCGCGCGGGGCCCGGACGGCATACCCTGCCCGGATGAGCGGGTGCGTGTTCTGCGGAATCGTGGCGGGCGAGGTGCCCGCCTTCCGGGTGACCGACGGGCCGGACGGCGTCGCGTTCCTCGACACCCGGCCGGTGTTCAAGGGCCACGTGCTCGTGGTGCCCCGGCCCCACCTGGTCACCCTGTCGGATCTGCCGGTCGACGCGCTGCCCGGCTACTTCCGGCTGGTGCAGCGGATCGCCGTGGCGGTGGAGGCCGGTCTGGGCGCCGGTGGGACGTTCGTGGCGATGAACAACCGGGTGTCGCAGTCCGTACCGCACCTGCACACCCACGTGGTGCCCCGAACCAGGGGCGACGGTCTGCGCGGCTTCTTCTGGCCGCGTACCCGGTACGCCGACGACGCCGAGGCGACGACGTTCGCCGGCCGGATCTCGGCGGCGCTGGCCTGACGGCGGCGTGGGCGGGTAAGGAACCGGGGGCCGGCGCTGTTGCACACGCTGGGAAAGCCAAGAGAGGAGTCCCACCGTGTTCCTCCGCCGCATGAAGGCCGAGATGATCTCTCCTGACCAGGCCCTGCCGGGCCGCCCGATCGCGATGCCGATCGCCGACCGGCACGAGGTGCTGCCCGCCTCGCTCAAGGGCCCGTTCCCCGAGGGCGCGCAGGTCGCCGTCTTCGGCATGGGCTGCTTCTGGGGCGCCGAGCGGCTGTTCTGGACCCTCCCCGGCGTGGTCACCACGTCCGCCGGTTACGCGGGCGGCTACACCACCAACCCGACGTACGAGGAGGTCTGCTCGGGCATGACCGGGCACGCCGAGGTGGTCCAGGTGGTCTACGATCCGTCGAAGATCGCCTACGAGGACCTGCTGAAGGTCTTCTGGGAGAACCACGACCCGACCCAGGGCATGCGCCAGGGCAACGACGTGGGCACCCAGTACCGCTCGGCGATCTACACCACCACCGACGAGCAGCTGGCCGCCGCCAAGGCGTCGCGGGACGCGTTCGCGCCGATCGTGGCCCGGGCCGGCAAGGGTGAGATCACCACCGAGATCGCCCCGCTCGGCGACTACTACTTCGCCGAGGACTACCACCAGCAATACCTGGCGCCGACGAAGAACCCGAACGGCTACTGCAACCACGGGCCGAACGGGATGTCCTGCCCGGTCGGCGTGGCCCGTACCGCGGGCTAGGCCTGGGTCGTCAGTCTGGATCCGACGACGAGGAGGGCACGATGGACGGCGCATGCCCGACCGGGTATGCCAAGCCGGTCATCGTGCCCCGATCGCCCGGAGATTCTTCGCGCGCCCACCGAGGGGCCGTGGACCTGCCGCAGCACCTGAAGTGGTCGTGCAACAGCAGGTACGACCCGGCACAGCCGGGCCGGATGCGGGGTCGCTTCGATGAGCGGTTGGGATTTACCTCACGTCTCCCGGTGGGACGAGGTCGGACATCAGCCGCCGACAGGCACGGAAGAACACCACAGGAGGCGACCCCCCTTCGTGGGGGCGCATGGTAGCAAGCTGTCACACGTTCGTCATCGTCTCAACAGGCGAACCGCAACAAGCTCTGGCAGCATTGGCTCGTATGTGCGGACTTGCGGGAGAGTTCCGTCGTGACGGTTCACGCGCCGACGTCTCGGCCGTGGAGCGGATGGCGGCCACGATGAGTGACCGAGGGCCCGACGACAGCGGCGTCTGGTCGCAGGGCCCGACCGCGCTGGGACACCGGCGCCTGAAGATCATCGACCTGTCCGCGGCGAGCGGCCAACCCATCGTTGACGCCGCCGCCGGACTCACCGGTGTCTTCAACGGCTGCATCTACAACTACCGGGAGCTGCGTGCCGAGCTTCAGGCCAAGGGCCACCGGTTCTTCTCGTCCGGTGACAGCGAGGTCGTGATCAAGGCGTACGCCGAGTGGGGGCTCGACTTCGTCGACCACCTGATCGGCATGTTCGCGGTGGCGATCAGCGAACGCGACACCGGCCGCCTGGTGCTGGCCCGGGACCGCCTCGGCATCAAGCCGCTCTACCTGGCCGAGAGCCCCGGCGTGGTCCGGTTCGCCTCGACCCTGCCGGCGCTGCTCGCCGGTGGCGGCATCGACACCACCATCGACCGGGTGGCGCTCGCCCACTACCTGAGCTTCCACAGCATCGTGCCGCCGCCGCGCACCATCCTGGCCGGCGTCACCAAGCTGCCGCCGGCCACGGTCCGGGTGTACGAGGCGGACGGCTCCACCCACGAGCGGGTCTACTGGGACCCGACGTTCGGCCGTGCCGCCGAGCGGGCCGGCTGGTCCGAGCGGGACTGGCAGGACGCGCTGCTCGACTCGCTGACCACCGCCGTACGCCGCCGCATGGTGGCCGACGTGCCGGTGGGCGTGCTGCTCTCCGGCGGCCTCGACTCCAGCCTGGTCGTCGCGCTGCTCGCCGGCGAGGGGCAGGCCCGCTCCGGCCTGGCCACGTTCTCCATCGGCTTCGACGCCGTCGGCGGCCGGGAGGGCGACGAGTTCGTCTACTCCGACCTGGTGGCGAAGACGTTCGGCACCGACCACCACCAGATCCGGGTGCCCACCGGCGACCTGCTGCCGCCGCTGGAGGCCGCCGTCTCGGCCATGAGCGAGCCCATGGTCAGCCACGACTGCGTCGCGTTCTGGCTGCTCAGCCAGGAGGTCGCGCGGCACGTCAAGGTGGTGCAGTCGGGCCAGGGCGCGGACGAGATCCTTGGCGGCTACCACTGGTACCCGCCGCTGGCGGGGGTGGACCGGGAGCAGGCGCTCGAGACGTACGCGAAGGCGTTCTTCGACCGCGACGCGGCCGGACTGGCCCGGGTGCTCAACCCGGCGTGGCTGGCCGACGGCGACCCGGCGCGGGAGTTCGTGGCCGCGCACCTGGGCCGCCCGGGCGCGCAGACCGCCGTGGACGCCGGCCTGCGGATCGACACCCAGGTCATGCTGACCGACGACCCGGTGAAGCGGGTCGACAACATGACCATGGCACACGGGCTGGAGGCCCGCGTGCCGTTCCTCGACCACGAGTTCGTCGAGCTCGCCGCGAGCTGCCCGCCGGAGCTGAAGCTGGCCCAGGGCGGCAAGGGCGTGCTCAAGGAGATCGGCCGGCGGGTCCTGCCACACGAGGTCATCGACCGGCCCAAGGGCTACTTCCCGGTGCCCGGCCTCACCCACCTGGAGGGCAAGCTCCTCGACCGGGTACGCGACGCCCTCACCGCACCGGAGGCGCGCCGTCGTGACCTGTTCCGCGCCGACTACGTCAACGCGCTGCTCGCCGACCCGAATGCCGAACTGACCCCGTTGAACGGAAACAAGCTGTGGCAACTGGGACTCCTGGAAATGTGGCTCCAGAGCCACGGAATCGACTGACAGTGACCGACACCCTCGCCACCGGAACGGCGCGTACCGACCGGGAACGGGTGCTCGGGCGACGCCGGGAACGCACCGGCCCCGGCGGCGACCCGATCGCACCGGGTACGCCGGAGCCACGGCAGCCGCAGACCGCTGACACCGACGCCTCGGGCGTCGTGCTGGACTGCGGCTGGGGCCGGCTGGTGTTCGGGCAGACGTTCGACGACCAGGTGCACGTGGCCGACGTGCTGCGGTCCGAGGCGGTCGGCGCCCGGGACATCTGCATCTACCTGCGCGATCCGCACGTGCTGGTGTCCCGGCTGCCGGACGAGCTGTTCATCGACCCGTCGCTGACGTACCGGCTGCCGCTGGGCGAGAAGCGGCCCGCCGCCACCGAGGGCGGCGAGGTGCCCGGGCTGACCGTCCGGCGGTTGCGCGACGCCGCCGACGCGGAGGCGGTGAACCGGATCTACGCCCGCAACGGCATGGTCACCGCCCCGGTCGAGGTGCTCGTGGACAACGCGGGCACGGACCGGTTCCTGCACCTCGTCGCCGAGGACGCCACGGGCGAGGTGGTCGGCACCATCACCGGCGTGGACCACGTCGCGGTCTTCGGGGACCCGGAGAAAGGCGCCAGCCTGTGGTGCCTGACCGTCGACTTCAACACCGCCCCGCCCGGCACCGGCCAGGCGCTGCTCACCGCGCTCGCCGACCGGCTCGACGAGCGCGGCCGGGCGTTCGTGGACCTGTCCGTGCTGGCCGAGAACTCGGGCGCGATCCGGCTGTACGAACGCCTCGGCTTCCACCGCACCGGCACGCTCTGCGTCAAGCGGAAGAACCCGATCAACGAGCGCCTGTTCCTGCCCGCCATGCCCGAGGGGTACGACGAGCTGAACCCGTACGCGAAGATCGTCGCGGACGAGGCGATGCGGCGCGGCATCCGGGTGGAGGTGACCGACCCGCACTGGGGTGAGCTGAAGCTGACCAGCGGCGGCCGGACCATCCACACCCGCGAGTCGCTGTCGGAGCTGACCTCGGCGGTGGCGATGAGCCGCTGCGACGACAAGCGGGTGACCCGGCGCATCCTCACCGAGGCGGGGCTGTCGGTGCCGCGCGGACGCACCGCCACCGGCGAGCCCGACGACGTCGCGTTCCTCAACGACGTGGGCCCGGTGGTGGTCAAGCCGGCGCGGGGCGAGCAGGGCAACGGCATCACCGTCGGCGTGCGTACGCCGGAGGCGCTGACCGCCGCCGTCGAGCTGGCCCGCCGGTTCTGCCCGGACGTGCTCATCGAGGAGCTGCGCGAGGGCGAGGACCTGCGGGTCGTGGTGATCGACCACGAGGTGGTCGCCGCGGCGGTGCGCCGGCCGGCGCAGATCACCGGCGACGGGGTGCACGACATCACCGAGCTGATCGAGCGGCAGAGCCGCCGCCGGTCGGCCGCCACCGGCGGCGAGTCCCGCATCCCGGTCGACGACATGACCCGCGAGGTGGTGGCGGAGGCCGGGTACCGGATGCACGACGTGCTCCCGGAGGGCGAGGTGCTGGCGGTCCGTCGGACGGCCAACCTGCACACCGGTGGCACGATCCACGACGTGACCGCCGAGCTGCACCCGGCCATCGCCGAGGCGTGCGTCACCGCGAGCCGGGCGCTGGACATCCCGGTCACCGGGCTGGACCTGCTGGTTCCCGCCCCGGACCAGCCGGAACACGTGTTCATCGAGGCGAACGAGCGCCCCGGACTGGCCAACCACGAGCCGCAGCCCACCGCCGAGCGCTTCGTCGACCTGCTCTTCCCGGGTACCCGGGCACCGCAGCGACTCTGGTCGCCGGCCGGTGCGGCAGGCTCTGGGGCATGACCGCACGCAAACCACAGCCGCTCAAGCTCGACCTCGACTACCTCCGCCAGGTGCTGGTGGAGCTGCTGGAGATCCCCAGCCCGTCGGGACGCACCGACCACATCCAGCAGTACGTGGGCGAGCGGCTCTCCGCGATCGGGATCAGCTCCACGCTGACCCGGCGCGGAGCGCTGAGCGCCTGCCTGCCCGGCCCCCGGTCGACGGGCGCCGACCGGGCCGTGGTGGTGCACACCGACACCATCGGCGGCATGGTGAAGCGGCTCAAGGAGAACGGCCGGCTGGAGGTCAACCCGATCGGTACGCACAGCGCCCGCTTCGCCGAGGGCGCCCACGTGCGGATCTTCACCGACGACCTGGAGCGGGTGATCACCGGCCAGGTGCTGCCGCTGAAGGCGAGCGGCCACCGCTACAACGAGGCGGTCGACCTCCAGGGCGTCGGCTGGGAGCTGGTCGAGGTGCGGGTGGACGAGCCGGTACACGACGAGGCCGGGCTGCGGGCGCTCGGCATCGACGCCGGGGACTTCGTGGCGTTCCTGCCCAACCCGACCATCACCCCGAACGGGTACGTCAAGTCCCGGCACCTGGACGACAAGGCGGGCGTGGCGGCGGTGCTGACCGCGTTCAAGGCGATGGTCGACGCCGGGGTCACCCCGGCGGTCACCGCGCACCTGCTGGTCACCGTCACCGAGGAGATCGGCCACGGCGCGAGCCACGGACTGGACCCGGACGTCGCGGAGATCGTCTCGGTGGACGCGGCGGTGGTCGCGCCGGGCCAGCAGTCCCGGGAGACCGCTGCCACGCTGGCGATGGGCGACGGCGTCGGCCCGTTCGACTACCACCTGACCCGCAACCTCGCCTCGATCGCCAAGGAGCACGGCGTCGACCTGGTGCGGGACGTCTTCGACTACTACCGCTCGGACGTGGCGGCGGCGGTCGAGGCCGGGGCGCACGCCCGGGTGGCGCTGCTCGGCTTCGGCGTGGACGCCACCCACGGCCACGAGCGCACCCACCTCGACGGGCTGCACCAGCTCACCCAGCTGCTCTGCCTCTATCTGCAGAGCCCGCTGGTCTTCCCGGAGTGGGACGCCGAGCCGGAGGGCGACCTAGCCGACTTCCCGTCGCTGGCGGTGCAGCCGGCGAACGAGGAAGGCCCCCGCGAGGGCCCGATCGGCCTGGACTGACCGGGCCTGTGATCGAAATCCGTTGCCGCGGCCGCCGGGAAGTGGATAGCGTGGCGGTACACGGGAAAGGAGGTGGTCCAGACTTGTATAGCAATCGGACTCGTGAGGTGGCTGTCCGCTAGCCGCTGTCCTCGACAGTGAAAACTCGCCCGCCGCGAGGCGGGCACCCGCAGGATCGTCGAGACCGTGTGGCAGCGGTGCGGCGAAACCACGACAGCCACCCGACCCCCGGGGTGCCGGCCCAGTCCAGCCGGCCCGCGCGCGAGCGCGGAAGCCCCGGGGGTCGCTTTTTGCCTTCCGGAGGATGCCGTGTCCATGCGTGAGCTGGTGGTGCTCGGTACGGCCAGCCAGGCCCCGACCCGGCAGCGCAACCACAACGGCTACCTGCTGCGCTGGGACGACGAGGTGATCCTCTTCGACCCGGGCGAGGGCAGCCAGCGGCAGATGCTGCACACCGGGATCACCGCCACCGACCTGACCCGGATCTGCGTCACCCACTTCCACGGCGACCACTGCCTCGGGCTGCCCGGCATGATCCAGCGGCTCTCGCTGGACCGCGTACCCCGCCCGGTGGCTGTGCACTTCCCGGCCGGGGGCGCCGAGTACTTCACCCGGCTGCGGCACGCCTCGAGTTTTTACGAGACCGCCGATCTCGCGGTCGAGCCGGTCGACACCGACGGGCAGCGGTTCGCCCTCGGCGTCGGCACGCTGGAGGCCCGCCGGCTGCGGCACCCGATCGAGACGTACGGGTACCGCCTGGTCGAGCCGGACGGCTGCCGGATGCTGCCGGAGAAGCTGGCCGCGTACGGCATCGCCGGTCCGGATGTGGGGCGGCTGCTGCGCGACGGCCACCTGGACCTCGACGGGCGTCGCGTCAGCCGGGACGAGGTGAGCGTGACCCGGCCGGGGCAGCGGTTCGCCTTCGTGATGGACACCGGGCTCTGCGACGGCGTGTACGCGCTGGCCGAGCACGCCGACCTGCTGGTGATCGAGTCGACGTTCCTGGAATCGGAGGCGGCGCTCGCCGCCGAGGTCGGGCACCTCACCGCCGGCCAGGCCGCGCGGGTGGCGACCGAGTCGGGGGTACGCACGCTCGTGCTGACCCACTTCTCCCAGCGGTACGCCGACCCGCGCCGCTTCCACGACGAGGCCCGGGAGCACTTCGCCGGCGAGCTGGTGATCGCCGAGGATCTCCAGACGGTGCAGGTGCCGCCCCGGCGGGTACCGTCGCCCCGGTGACGATCTCCCTACGTTCCGCGACCGAGGCCGACCTGATGGCGGTCGGCGCCCTGCACCAGCGCTCCCGGGTGGCGGCGTACTCGTCGTTCCTGCCGCCCGAGGCGCTGACCGACCCGACGCCCGCGGCGATGGGCCGCTACTGGGTGGAGCGGCTGACCTGGGAAGGCGCTGACCACCGGATGACGGTGGCCGAGCGGGACGGGCGGCTGGTGGGGTTCAGCTACCTCGGGCCGGACGACGAGGGCGATCCGGCGACCGGGCTGCTCAACGCGATCCACCTGGAGCCGTCCGAGCGGGGCCGGGGCACCGGCCGGGCGCTGATGGTGGACGCGCTCGACGCGATGCGGGCACGGGGGTGGACCCGGGCGGCGCTGTGGGTGCTGCGGGACAACGCCGCCGCGCGCCGCTTCTACGAGCGTGGCGGCTGGGCCGCCACCGGTGAGCAGCGGGACGAGCACATCGGCGCGGCGCTCGTCCCCCAGCTCCGCTACGCCCGCCTGGTGTAAGGAAGGGCCCCCTATTAACGCCTCCGGTAGAGGAAGGGCCCCTTGTTAACACCGGGTGTTAATAGGGGGCCCTTCCTTACAACGCGGAGGGTCAGCGGGCGCCCAGGTGGGCCAGCAGGTCCTGGCGGGTCAGCACGCCCTTGGGCTTGCCGTCGACAAGCACCAGCGCCGCGTCCGCCTTCTCCAGCAGCCCGACCGCCTCGCTCACCGGCTGGCCGCCGCCGATCATCGGCAGCGGCTCGCCCATGTGCCGCTCGATCGTGTCGTGCAGGTGCGCCTGGCCGGTGAACAGGGCGTCGAGCAGGTCCTTCTCGGCGATCGAGCCGGCCACCTCACCGGTCACCACCGGCGGCTCGGCCTTCAGCACCGGCAGCTGGGAGACGCCGTACTCGCGCATGTAGTCGATCGCGTCGCGGACCGTCTCGGTCGGGTGCACGTGCACCAGCTCGGGCAGGCCACCGGGCTTGTCGGCGAGCGCGTCGGCGACGGTCGGCTCGGTGCCCGATTCGTCGAGGAAGCCGTACCGGGCCATCCACTTGTCGTTGAAGATCTTCGACAGGTAGCCACGGCCGCCGTCCGGCAGCAGCACCACGATCACGTCGTCCGGGCCGGCCTTGCGGGCCACCTCCAGCGCACCCACCACCGCCATGCCGCAGGAGCCGCCCACCAACAGGCCCTCCTCGCGGGCCAGCCGGCGGGTCATCTCGAAGGACTCCTTGTCCGACACCTCGACGATCTCGTCGGCGATCTGCCGGTCGTACGTCTCCGGCCAGAAGTCCTCGCCGACGCCCTCGACCAGGTACGGACGGCCGGTGCCACCCGAGTAGACCGAGCCCTCCGGGTCCGCGCCGATCACCCTGACCCGGCCCTCGGACGCCTCCTTGAGGTAGCGGCCGATGCCGGAGATGGTGCCGCCGGTGCCGACGCCCGCGACGAAGTGGGTGATCTTCCCCTCGGTCTGCCGCCACAGCTCCGGGCCGGTGGTCTCGTAGTGCGAACGCGGGTTGGCCGGGTTGCTGTACTGGTTGGGCTTCCACGCGCCGGGGATCTCCCGGGCCAGCCGGTCGGAGACGTTGTAGTAGGAGCGCGGGTCCTCCGGCGCCACGGCGGTCGGGCAGACCACCACCTCGGCGCCGTACGCGCGCAGCACGTCCTGCTTGTCCTGGCTGACCTTGTCGGGGCAGACGAAGACGCAGCGGTAGCCCCGCAGCTGGGCCACCAGGGCCAGCCCGACACCCGTGTTGCCGCTGGTCGGCTCCACGATCGTGCCGCCCGGCCCGAGGATGCCCGCCTTCTCGGCGTCCTCCACCATGCGCAGGGCGATCCGGTCCTTGACCGAGCCGCCCGGGTTGACGTACTCCACCTTCGCCAGCACGGTGGCCTGGATGCCCTCGGTGACGTTGCGCAGGCGGACCAGCGGGGTGTTGCCGATCAGCTCGACGACGTTGTCGTAGTACTGCACCTCGTTGTGCCCTTCGTCGCGCCGCCGTCGTGGGGCGGTCGGTCAGCCGTCAGTTCGCCGACCAGCGTACGTGCCCTCAGGGCACCACATGCCCCGGGATGACGGAGCTGCGACGCGTCTCCCACTCCAGGAACCGCTCGGTCTCGGCGAGCACGCTGCCGGCCAGCCAGGTGACCATGACCGCGTCGTCGGCCAGCCCGAAGATGGCCAGTGGGATCTCCGGCAGCAGATCGATCGGCGAGACGATGTACGCCGTCGCCCCGGCCATCAGCGCCAGGCGCAGGCCACCGTCGTACTCGCCCCGGGTGGTCGCGCGGATCATCCGCGGCAGCGCCGCCAGCCGGGCCCCGAGCGACGGCCCGCCCCGCGTGCCCGCCGCCAGCGCCCGGGCCAGCGCGGCGAACGCGGCGCTGCGCTTCAACGTCTTCCCCATGATGTCGCCCCTCTCCGCTCGACCATGGTGCGGCCCGGTGGCAAGTCCGCGCCCGCTACCCCACCGGTACCCATTCCGGGCGTCGCCCAGCCATCCGATCACGGACAGCAGTGGTCGTACCGGCGCGATACTGTCGGCTCATGGGGGACGCTGGTTCCGTCGCGCCGGTCCGCCGGCAGCGCGCCCGGCAGATCGTCCGCCTCGCGGCGGTCGGCACGGGCGCCACGGTCGCGGCCACGCTCGCCACCGGCGGGGTGCTGCTCGGCCAGGCCCGGCAGGCCCGCCGCACCATCCCGATGGCCCAGGCCCCGCCGCCTCGCTGCGACGGCGTCTACGGGGCGAGGCTGCCCGGCCCGCCGATCACCATGGTCGTCCTGGGCGACTCCTCCGCGGCCGGCTACGGCGTGCACAGGCGCCGGGAGACGCCGGGTTCGCTGCTCGCCACCGGGCTGTCCCGCCGGCTGCACCGGCCGGTCCGGCTGCACCGGTTCGCCGTGGTCGGCGCGCTGTCGTCCGGTCTGAAGCCGCAGGTCGAGTCCGCCCTGGAGGTCGAGCCGGACGTGGCGGTGATCCTGGTCGGCGGCAACGACGTCACCAACCGCACACCGTTCCCGGTGGCCGTGCGCTACCTGGTCGACGCGGTCCGCACGCTGCGGGCAGCCGGCTGCGAGGTGGTCGTCGGCACCTGTCCCGACCTGGGCACCATCCGGCCGATCCAGCCGCCGCTGCGCTGGCTGGCCCGGCGCTGGAGCCGCCAGCTCGCCGCCGCGCAGACGGTGGGTGTGGTCGAGGCCGGCGGCCGTGCCGTCTCGCTCGGTGACATGCTCGGGCCGCGGTTCGCCGCCGACCCCGGGCGGATGTTCGCCTGGGACCGATTCCACCCCTCCGCCGAGGGGTATGCGATAGCCGCGGCGGCGTTGCTGCCCACCGTGCTGTCCGCGCTGGGCGCGGTCCCGGAACGCAGACCTGTCCTGCCCGGCGTGGAAGGCGTACGGTCGCTCCCGGAGGCCGCTCACCAGGCGGCCCGGCACGCCGGCACGGAGGTCAGCGGCACCCAGCTGCGGGGTCGCGACCGCGGGCCGGGCGGGCGGTGGGCGCAGCTTCGCCGGCGGGCCTTCTTCGGCGTCGGCGCGGTGCCACCGACCGGCAGCGCCGCCGACTCGGCAACGCTGGAGGGAACGGCATGAGCGAGCGAATCGGCCGGCTCAGCGCGAAAATGCCTCATGGCGGCACGGAGCGAAGCGGAGTGACGGCATGAGCGAGCGCAGCGAGCGAATCGGCCGGCTCAGCGCGAAGGTGCCTCATGGCGGCACGGAGCGAAGCGGAGTGACGGCATGAGCCAGCGCGGTGAGGTGGCCCGGTGGGGCCGGGCGGCGGCCCTGTCGCTGCTGGCCGGCACGGTGGGCGGCGCGGCGGTCCTCGCCGGCCAGGCCATCGCCGCCCGCAGCCGGGAGTACGCCCAGCCCGAGCTGGGCCTGATGCTGCGCGCGACGGTCGGACGCGCCGACGCCCCGCCGCTGCGGCTGGTGCTGCTGGGCGACTCGTCGGCGCTCGGCGTGGGCGTCGACCGGTTCGAGGACACCATCGGCGGCCAGCTCGCCAACCTGCTCGCGGAGGGGCCGGCCGGCCGGCGGGTGCAGTTGTCGAGCGTCGGTGTCTCCGGCTCGCGCGCGACCGACCTGGCCACCCAGGTGGCGCGGGCACTGCTCGGCGAGCGGCCCGACGTGGCGGTGGTGCTGATCGGGGCGAACGACGCGACCGCCATGGCCCGGCCCGGTGACGCGGCGGCCTATCTCGGCTCGGCGGTACGCCGGCTGCGGGAGGCCCACGTCGAGGTGGTCGTGGGCACGTGCCCGGATCTCGGCGCGGTCCGCGCGGTCGCCGCCCCGCTGCGCCAGGTGCTCGGCTGGTCGGGACGGCGGATGGCGCGGGCCCAGACGGCGGCCGTGCTGGACGCCGGCGGCACCGTCGTCGACCTGGGCACCGAGACCGGTCCGGTGTTCCGCGCGGACGCGGGCACGCTGTGCCACGACGGCTTCCACCCGTCCGCCGACGGCTACCGGGTCTGGGCGCACGCCCTGCTGCCGGCCGTCGAGGCCGCCACCGCTGTCGCGTTCCGGCACCACAGGCGACCGCCCACGGGGTGACATTTCCCGCCCGCCTCGCGGCTTCCCGCGCATGTTACTAGCGCGTTAACGTTGGCTCATGCCGATTGAGTCGCCCCGCGACGCCGTCATCGTCGCCACCGCCCGGTCCCCCATCGGCCGCGCGTTCAAGGGTTCCCTCCGCGAGGTCCGCCCGGACGACCTCGCCGCCACGATCGTCCAGGCCGCCCTCGACAAGGTCCCGGCCCTCGATCCCACCACCATCGACGACCTCTACCTCGGGTGCGGTCTGCCCGGTGGCGAGCAGGGCTTCAACATGGCCCGGGTGGTCGCCACCCTGATGGGGCTGGACGGCCTGCCCGGCGCCACGCTGACCCGCTACTGCGCGTCCTCGCTCCAGACGACCCGGATGGCGATGCACGCGATCCGGGCCGGTGAGGGCGACGTGTTCGTCTCCGCCGGTGTGGAGATGGTCTCCCGGTACGCCCGGGGCAACTCGGACACGCTCCCGCCGGAGGCGCAGGCGCTGGTCGGGGGCGGCTGGGAGAACCCCCGCTTCGCCGAGGCGCGGGAGCGTTCCGCGGCCCGCGCGAAGGGCGGAGCCGAGGTGTGGACCGATCCGCGCGAGGCCGGTCAGCTCCCCGACATCTACCTCGCCATGGGTCAGACCGCCGAGAACCTGGCCCAGGTCTACGACGTGACCCGCGAGGACATGGACGCGTTCGGCGTCCGCAGCCAGAACCTCGCCGAGAAGGCGATCGCGGACGGCTTCTGGGCCCGCGAGATCACCCCGGTCACCACGCCGGACGGCACTGTGGTCAGCACCGACGACGGTCCGCGTGCCGGGGTGACACTGGAGGCGGTGGCCGGCCTGAAGCCGGTGTTCCGCCCGGACGGCCGGATCACCGCCGGCAACTGCTGCCCGCTCAACGACGGCGCCGCCGCCGTGGTGATCATGAGCGCGCAGCGCGCGTCCGAGCTGGGGCTCACCCCGCTGGCCCGGATCGTCTCCACCGGTGTCACGGGGCTCTCCCCCGAGATCATGGGTCTGGGCCCGGTCGAGGCGTCGAAGCAGGCCCTCAAGCGGGCCGGCATGACCATCGACGACGTCGACCTGGTCGAGATCAACGAGGCGTTCGCCGCCCAGGTGATCCCCTCGTACCGGCAGCTCGGCATCCCGGAGGAGAAGCTGAACGTCGCCGGTGGCGCGATCGCCGTCGGCCACCCGTTCGGCATGACCGGCGCGCGAATCACCGGCACGCTGCTCAACGCGCTGGAGTGGCACGACAAGACCATCGGTCTGGAGACCATGTGCGTCGGCGGCGGCCAGGGCATGGCGATGGTGCTCGAACGACTGAACTGAGACCGGTTCGCCGGGGCACGGGCCGGGTACGGGAGGCCGCATGGCGACCGTCGTGGAACGTGAGCGCAAGTACTCCGGCGACGAGGGTTTCCGGCTGCCCGACCTGACCGGGTGCGGTGGCGTCGTGACCATGTCCGACGCCACCGTCTCGGATCTGGACGCCGTCTACTGGGACACCGACGATCTGCTCCTGCTGCGCAGCGGGCACGCGCTGCGCCGGCGTACCGGCGGGCACGACGCGGGCTGGCATCTCAAGGTGGGCGCGGTCGGCGGTGCCCGGGTCGAGCACCGGTTCCCCGCCGGGGCGTCCGACGACGGCCCGCCGCCCGAGCTGGTCGCGCTGATCCGGGCCGCGTCGCGCGGTCGCCCGGTGGCCCCGGCGGCCCGGGTCGTCAACCGCCGCCGGGAACGCGGGCTGCTGGACGCGGACGGCCGGGTGCTGGCCGAGGTGGCCGAGGACGACGTCCGGTCCGAAGACCTCGTGGACGGCACCGAGCGGGCCTGGCACGAGATCGAGATCGAGCTGGTCGAGGGCGACGAGGGTCTGCTCGACGTCGTCGGCGAGCGGCTGCACGCGGCCGGCGCCCGGGACGTGGCGGTCAGCAAGTCGCACCGGGCCGTCGCCGCCCGGATCGAGCGCTTCGACGACCAGGAGCCGGACGGTCCGGCAGGGCAGGTCCTCGCGTACGTCCGGGCGCAGCGGGACGCGATCGTCGGCAACCACGCGGCCGCGTACCAGGGGGACGAGGACGCGGTCCACGACATGCGCGTCGCGACCCGCCGGTTGCGGGCGACGCTGCGTACGTTCCGGGGCCTGTGGGACCGCCGGGAGAGCGAGACGCTACGGGCCGAACTGCGCGGGCTCGGCGGCGAGCTGGGCCGGGTCCGCGACACCCAGGTGATGGCCGTCCGGCTCACCGACGCGGTGCACGAGTTGCCCGACGAACTGGTGCTCGGCCCGGTGGCCGCGCGGATCCGCGAGCGGTTCGCCGCCGACCTGGCCGAGGCGACCGCGGCGCTGCGGTCGGCGCTGGACGCCGACAGCTACCCCGCCCTGCTGACCCGCCTGGACCGGCTGGCCGACGGGCCGCCCGCCGACGTGGGCCGGCGCTGGGTGGAGCGCAGGGTCCGCCGCGCGGTACGCCGCGCCGACCGGCGGCTGGACCGGGCGCTCGCCACCACCGGGCCGGCCGGTGACGCCGCGTCGCACGAGGCACGCAAGAAGATCAAGGCCGCCCGGTACGCGGTGGAGGTGCGCGAGCCGGCCGCCGGCAAGCCTGCCGCCCGTCTGGTGAAGCGGTTCAAGGCGCTCCAGAATCTGCTCGGCACCCACCAGGATTCGGTGGTGACCCGCGAGGCGCTCCGGCGGCAGGCGCTCCAGGCGTACGCCGACGGCGAGAACACGTTCACCTACGGCCTGCTGCACGCGCGGCAGGCCGAGGCCGCCGGCCACGACCGCCCCGCGGTCCTGCGGGCACGCGATCGGGCCCGGCACCGCAAGGTACGCCGCTGGCTGAAGCGGGGCTAGAGGGCGGTGCGGGTTCGGGTCACCGCGTCGGTGGCGGTGACCAGGACGGGCTCCGGGGGCGCGGCGCGCGTGAGGTCGGCGGTGACCACTCGGAGCTGGTCGGGCAGCGCCAGATCGGCGGGGAGGCGGGGCACGTCGCGGCGCGGCTCACCGGCCGCGTCGGCGGCCAGGTCGGCGATCTCCTGGACCAGCTTGTGCACCAGGTCGGCCCGGGACACGTTGCCGCCTTCGGCCTTGGCCGACCAGCGCGGTTGCTGCCAGTGCCCGACCTGTCGGACCAGCAGGGCCACCGCCCGGTCCAGTTCCGCTGCGCTCATCGCCGCCGAGTCTACGGTCAGCGGCGTACGTAGCTGAGCAGGCGGAGGATCTGCCAGTACAGGAAGATCAGCCCGACCAGCAGCCCGAAGGCGCAGTACCAGGCGTAGCGGCGGGGCAACCGGTTCGCGGCGGACCGCTCGACCAGGTCGAAGTCGAGGATGAAGCTGAGCGCGCCCGCGATGATCGCCACCACCGAGAACAGGTACGGCAACCAGCCCACCCGGTCGCTGAGGCTGTACACGACCGCCCCCTGCCGCCCGGTGAACAGGTACGCGACCAGGTTGACCAGGCCGATCGCCACGATCCCGACGAGCGTGCCGATGACCAGCCGGGCCAGGCGCGGGGTGGCGCGGATCAGCCGGGCCCGGTAGAGCACCGCCATGCCGAGGAAGACGCCGAACGTGCCGACCACCGCCTGCGCCACGATGCCCGGATAGACCAGCTCGAAGGCGCGGCTGGCCACCCCGAGCAGTAGCCCTTGCAGAACGGCGTACCCGACGATGACCGGAGGGCTGGTGATCTGCTTCAGTGAGATGACGAGCACCAGGGCGAGGCTGGCCAGCGCGCTCCCGGCGAGCGCGGCGGTGATCCACGCGGCCTGCGGCACCACCACCCAGGACACCGCCGCCGTGACGCCGGTGACCAGCAGCAGGCCCACGGTCCGGCTGACCACGTCGGCCACCGTCATCGTGCCGGCGGTCCCGACCCCGAGCACCTGCCGCTCGGCGCGGCCGACGTCGTCCAGCCGGTCCAGCACCGGGTTGGCGCTGCGCACCGTGACCACCTCCCGCCCACGTACCCGGATCCCACTCTGCCCCGGGCGGCCCGGCGGGGACGGGGAAACGGCGACGCCCGCCGCCGCGGATGCGGCAGGCGGGCGTCGTCGGGGAGGGCGTGATGTCAGTCGTCGCCCTGGAAGTAGCTGAGCAGCCGCAGGATCTCGATGTAGAGCCAGACCAGGCCCACCACGATGCCGAATGCGGCGGTCCACGAGTAGCGCTGCGGGAGGCCCATCCGGACCCCCTCCTCGATGTCGGCGAAGTTGAGCACGAAGCTCAGCGACGCCACCACGATGCAGACCAGGCTGAAGCCGATCGCGAGCGGGCTGCCGTCACGCAAACCGGTGTTCACGCCGAACAGCGCCAGCACCAGGTTGACGAGCATCACGCCGAACAGGCCGGCCATGATGGCCACCATGATCCGGGTGAACTTCGGGGTGGCCCGGATGATCCGCGCCTTGTAGATCATCGCCATCAGGAAGAACACGCCGAACGTGGCCACGACCGCCTGGAGCACGATGCCGTCGTAGAGCGACTCGAACGCCTTGCTGACCATGCCGACGAAGACGCCCTCGATGACCGAGTACGCCACGACGAGCGCCGGGTTGGCCATCCGGGAGAACGAGATGATCAGGCCGAGCACCAGGCCGACCACCGCGGCGCCGATCCAGGCCACGCCGACGAGCGAGTCCGGCACGAGCACCCAGGCCGCAGCGGCCGAGGCGCCGAGGATGGCGAGCATGAGGACCGTCTTGACGACCACGTCGTCGAGGGTCATCGGGGTCACGGTGGGCGGGGCCACCGGCTGGCCGTAGCCGCCCGGGTAGGGCTGGGCGTAGGGCTGCTGGGGGTACTGCTGCGGGGCGTACTGCTGCTGCGGGTACTGCTGCTGGGGGTATCCGGGCTGACCGTACGGCCCGGGCTGGGCGTACCCGGCCGCCCGCTCACGCTCTGCCGCCTGGCCGAGCCGGGCGAGCACCGGGTTCGAGGACTTCACTTCTCAGGCCTCCCTCAGGGGGTCGATCGCACGAAAGACGCGCTACTCCAGGGTAAACGTGGCCGCAATCGCGCGTGCTACGCCTAGCTGTGGGAAACCTGAGAGTTCGGGTGCCCGGGGCGGGGGTCGAACCCGCACGCCTTGCGGCAGCCGCTTTTAAGGCGGCCGTG
Organism: Micromonospora sp. NPDC049151; assembly: GCF_040648395.1. Lineage (NCBI taxonomy): Bacteria > Bacillati > Actinomycetota > Actinomycetes > Micromonosporales > Micromonosporaceae > Micromonospora > Micromonospora sp. NPDC049151. The sequence goes on along the minus strand of NZ_JBEZDP010000008.1, from coordinate 91,174 downwards.
TCTGCCGTTCCACCACCCGGGCGGGTGACACCGGCGCGTCGACACGCGGCGGTACAGATCTCACCGTAGCGGCTCGGCCGCGACGCGGCGTACCCCGACGGGTGCGGCCGTTATGGTCGAGGCCGTGACCAGCCCCGCCCGCCCGGCACTCCGGCCCGGCCGCCGCCGGGCGGCCCGCCCGGCGGCGGGCACGGGGCGGGTGACGGCGGCCCTCCGGCGGCATCGCGCGGACCTGCTCGCGGGGTTGGCGTTCGTCGCGCTCGCCGGCTGGCTCACCCACGGCCTCTGGCCGGCGCCGGGCACGCGTGTGCTCGCGCTCAACCCGGCCGACCAGACGCTGTACGAGTGGTTCCTGGCGCTGGACGCGCGCGCCCTGCGCGGCGAGCTGAGCCTGGTCACCGACCGGCTGAACGCGCCGGACGGCGTCAACCTGATGGCGAACACCTCGGTCGTGGCGCTGGGCGTGCTCTTCGCCCCGGTCACCCTGGCGTTCGGGGCACCTGTGACGTTCGCGCTGCTCGTGGCCGTGAACATGGCGGGTACGGCGCTCGCCTGGTACCTGCTGTTCACGCGTGTCCTGTGGGCCCGCCGGCTCGCGGCCGCACCCGGTGCGGCGCTGTGCGGCTTCGGGCCGGGCATGGTCTCGCAGAGCAACGGCCATCTGCACATGACCGCGCAGTGGCTGGTCCCGGTGCTGGTCTGGCTCGTGGTCCGGCTGCTGCGCGCCGCCGACCCGGCCGGTCGTCCGGACGGTCCGGACCGCCGCCGCATGGCCTCCTCGACGGCCGGGCTCGCCGCCGTCGTCATCGTGCAGGTCTTCGTCGGCGAGGAGGTGCTGTTCCTCGCCGCGCTCACCCTGGCGGTGGTCACCGTCGCGTACGGGCTGGCCGACCGGGACCTGGTGCGCCGGGCCGGTCGCGGCTTCGCCGGTGGGCTGCTCGCCGCCGCCGGGCTGGCGCTGCCGGTGCTGGCGTACCCGCTGTGGGTGCAGTTCGCCGGCCCCCAGGGCGTCGCGGACGGCATGTTCCCACCCGCCTACTTCTCCGCCGACCTGATCGCCTGGACCCGCCTCTCCGCGCTGTCGGTGTTCGGCAGCCCGGAGGCGGTACGGCTCACCACCGGCCCGGCCGAGTTCACCTCGTTCCTGGGCTGGCCGCTGCTGCTGGTCGCCGTCGGCTGCGCGGTCTGGCTGGGCCGGCGCGCACCGGTGGTGGCGCTCGTGGCCGGCGCGCTGACGATGGCCGCGCTCGCGCTCGGCCCCGAGGTGGTGGCCGGCGGGGAGCGGACCGGGATCCCCGGCCCGTACGCACTCCTGGCCGGGCTGCCGCTGGTGGACGGCGCGCTGCCCACCCGGTTCGCGCTCGCGGTGCTGCCGCTCACCGGCACAGTGCTCACCCTCGCCGTGCACCGGGCGCTCGGCGAGTCCGGGCGGGCCCGCCGGGTCGTCCCGGTCGCGGTCGGCGCGGCGCTGCTCACCGTCCTCCCCGCGCCGCTGCCCACCATGGACCGGCCGCCGCTGCCCGAGTTCGTCACCGGCGGCCACTGGCGGCAGTGCGTACGCCCCGGCGGCGTGCTGGTGCCGGTGCCCACCGCCACCCCGCAGGACCCCTGGCCGATGCGCTGGGCCACCGCCACCGGCGTCGCGTTCGCCATGCCGGAAGGCTTCTTCATCGGCCCGTACGGCCGGGACGGCTCGGCCACCATGGGCACCTGGCAGCGGCCCACCTCGGCCCTGCTCGCCGAGGTGGCCCGCCGGGGCGTGGCGCCCGCTGTCGGTGACCGGCAACGCCGCCAGGCCGCCCGGGACGTGGAGTTCTGGCAGGCCTCGTGCGTGGCGGTGACCGACGACGCCCCGCACGCGGAGATGCTGCGCCGCACCCTGGAGCAGCTCTACGGCCCCGGCGTCCGGCTCGCCGACGCCTGGACCTGGCGGTTCTGACCCCCGGTGACGGCGAAGGGCCCCTCCCATAAGGGAAGGGCCCTTACGCGAGACGCGTCAGACGCGCGCCGGGACCTGCGGCGCGGACGCCTCGGCGAACTCCTCGCGCGGGTCGTGCAGCTGGCCGAGCGCGACCACCTCACGCTTGAGGAAGAACGCGAGCGTCCAGTCGACCACCACACGCACCTTGCGGTTGAACGAGGGGATCCGCGACATGTGGTACGTCCGGTGCATGAACCAGGCCGGCCAGCCGGTCATCTTGATGCCGTAGACCTGAGCCACGCCCTTGTGCAGGCCGAGGCTGGCCACGCTGCCGGCATGCTTGTGCTTGTAGTCGACCGGCTCGCGCCCGCGGATGACGTTGGCGATGTTGTCGGCCATCCGCGCGGCCTGCCGCACCGCGTGCTGGGCGCTCGGGGAGCAGAAGTTGCCAGGCTCCTTGGTCAGGTCCGGTACGGCGGCGCAGTCACCGGCGCTCCACGCGCCCTCGACCACCCGGTCGCCGTTCACGATCTGCAGCGTCGGCCGGCAGGTGACCCGGCGGCGCTCGTCGCGCGGGAAGTCGGTCGCGTCGAGCATCGGCGACGGCTTCACACCGGCGGTCCAGACGATGGTGTCGGACGGGAAGCTGTCGCCGTCGGAGAGCTTCACCACACCGTCGACGCAGGACTCCAGCCGGGTGTCCAGGCGGATGTCCATGTCGCGCTTCATCAGCTGCTGCACCGTGTAGGCGCCCATGTCCCGGTCGACCTCGGGCAGCACCCGCTGGGTTGCCTCGACGAGCACCCAGCGCATGTCCTCGGGCTTCAGCTCCGGGTAGTAGCGCAGCGCGTCCCGGGCCATGTCCTCCATCTCGGCCAGCGCCTCGATGCCGGCGTAGCCGCCGCCCACGAAGACGAACGTCAGCGCGCGGCTGCGTACTGCCGGGTCGGTGGTGGAGGCCGCCACGTCGAGCCGGTCCAGCACGTGGTTGCGCAGGAAGATGGCCTCGCCGATGGTCTTGAACCCGATGCCGTTCTCGTGCAGGCCGGGGATCGGCAGGGTGCGGGAGACCGAGCCGGGGGCGACGACCACGTGGTCGTACTGGATCTCCCGGGCCGGGCCGCTGATCGGCTGCACCACGGCGGTCTTGCGGTCGTGGTCGATCCGGGTGACGGTGCCCGCCACCACGGTGCACTTGCGCAACTCCCGCCGCAGCGGCACCACAGCGTGCCGAGGGGAGATGTTGCCCGCCGATGCCTCCGGGAGGAACGGCTGGTACGTCATGTGCGGCTGCGGGTCGACGACGATGACCTCGGCCTCACGCCTGTTCAGCTTCTTGGACAGGCGCAGAGCGGCGTACAGGCCCACGTGACCGGCACCCACGACAAGGATCCGCTTCGGGTTCACGTCATCTATCTTTCCCCGGGGTCCCCGGGTAATCCCGCGCGAGACCCCCTTCTGTGACGGAGCACAACCCGTGTGACCTGCGCAACGTCACCGGAACGCAGCGTCACCGGCGTCGCAGCAGCCACCCCAGCAGCGCGCTCAGACCCACCGCCACCAGCAGCCCCACCGCTGTCACCGCCTGCGAGCCGTCCGTCCCGCCCACTCCCCCGAGCCACGCGAGCACCACGCCCAGCACGGCGCTGGCGAGCACCACGCCGCCCGCCCGGCCCAGCCACCGCAGCACCACGTCCGGGTCGATCAGGCCGTCGTAGGGCAGCAGCGCGGCGAGCGCGCAGAGCGAGTGCGCCAGGTAGAGCAGCGTCGCCACGGCGAGCAGCCGCCATAGCGCCGGCGGCCGGTCGAAGCCGAGCGTGGCCAGGAGCCAGCCGCCGACCGTGACCAGCGCGGTGAACGTCGGCCAGATCCGGCGCGGCCCGGCCGCCGGCAGCACCGCGGCCACCGTCAGGGCCAGCAGCGAGCGGGAGGTGAAGGCCTGCACCGGGTACGCGAGCAGGAAGCCGGCCAGCACGGTGAGGAAGATGCCGCCGCGTACCAGCAGCGGCAGCGGGCTGACCCGGGCGGCGGCGTACCGCAGGGCCCGCACCCGCTCGACGACCGCGTTCACCGGGCCCGCCTCTCGTTCACCGCAACCCCGCCTTCGGGGCGGTCGCCAGCCGGGCCACGTCGCGCAGCACCTCGTCCAGGCTGCCGGAGCCCGCCCAGCGCACCACCGGCACCCCGTGCTCCCGGAGCTGGCCGATCATCGTGTCCCGGTCCAGCCGCCACAGCCGGTACGCCACCTCGGCCCAGCCCCGCTCCTTCGGCACCGGAAGCTCGGCCGGCAGCGTGTCCACCGCCACCACGAACCGCCCGCCCCGGGCCAGCCGGGCCAGCATCTGCGCGGACCGCTCGTCGAGCAGCGGGGTGAGCACTACCACCAGGGCGTCCGAGGAGAGCACCTGCGGGCCGAAGACCTGGTCGTACGGCTCGTGCGGGGACGAGTCGGCCTGCACGTCGAGCAGCCACTCCAGCACTGTCAGGTACTGCCGCCGCCCGGTGGCCGGGCGCAGCCGGCGGGCGGACGGGCCGTACTCCAGCATCGACACCCGGTCGCCGCGGTGCAGGTAGTGCTCGGCGATCGCGGCGGCGGCCCGGACCGTGGTGTCCAGCACCGACGCGGTCCCGTTGACGCCGCCGGAACGGCCCGCCTCGGCCAGCACGTCCAGCAGCACCACCACCTCGGCGTCCCGGTCCGAGAGCGTCGACGCGACGTGCAGCTGCCGGGCCCGCAGCGACACCCGCCAGTCGATCCGGCGCAGCCGGTCGCCGGGCGCGAACACGCGCACCCCGGCCAGTTCGCCGCCCTCGCCCGGCCGCCGCGAGCGGTGCGCGCCGACCAGCCCGGCGGCCCGGGGCATCGCCTCGACCGCGTCGAACGGCTCGGTACGCGGATAGACCCGGGCCCGGATCGGCTCGGTGATCACCGCGCGGGAGACCAGCAGCCCGTCGGCGGCGGCGACCCGCACCCCGGCCGGGCCGATCGGGTGCCGGCCCCACCGCAGCGCGGTGCCGGTCAGTTCCAGGTCGACGGCGCTGCCCCGGGGTACGGAGGTGACGAACGGCCGGTCCGCGCCGCCGGAGCGGCTCACGTCCAGCCCGGTGCCGCCGAAGCCCACCTGCTTCACCCGCAGCCAGCGCGACATCCGGGTGCGGACCACCGCCAGGTCGTACCCGATCAGGTCGGGGTTGGCCACCGCGACCGTCGCGGCCATCGGCGCGCCCTCGACCAGGTGGGTGTCCGCGACGCCCAGTTCCAGCTCGGGCAGCCCGGCGGGACGGCGGCGCAGGGCGTACGCGGTCCCGAGCGCGAACGGCGTGGCGAGCACCACCAGGTCGATGCGGCCGAGCAGGACGGCGACGACGAGCAGCACGCCGGTGAGCAGCACGGCCCGGCCGAGCGCCCAGGTGGGCGCCCAGCCGTTCGCCGCGTCGGCCCGGTCCATCAGCGTCCGGCGGCGTAGCTGGGCAGCGCGCCGCTGGCCGGGGCGGGCGTGGACTCCAGCACCTCGCCGACCACGAAGGACGGGTCGACCCGGCGCAGCCACATCTCCGGCCGCAGCGTGATCCGGTGCGCCAGCGCGGGCGCCGCCACCGCCTTGACGTCCTCCGGCACCACGTAGTCCCGGTTGGCGAGCACCGCCCGTACCCGGGACAGCAGGAGCAGCGCCAGCGAGCCGCGCGGGGACGCGCCGACGAGCACCGACGGGTGCTCCCGGGTGGCGGCGGTCAGCGCCACGATGTAGCGGCCGATCGAGTCCTCGACCACCACGTCCTCCAGGGCGGCCTGCATGGCGCGCAGCGTGGCGGCGTCCACCACCGGCTTGATCTCGGCCTCCTCGCGGCGGCGGGCGAGCCGGCGGCGCAGCACGTCCCATTCCTCGTCGTGGCTGGGGTAGCCGAACGACACGCGCAGCAGGAACCGGTCGAGCTGCGCCTCCGGCAGCGGGTACGTGCCCTCGTACTCGATCGGGTTGGCGGTGGCGAGCACGTGGAACGGCTCGTCCAGCCGGTAGGTCACGCCCTCGACCGAGACCTGCTTCTCCTGCATCGCCTCCAGCAGCGCCGACTGCGTCTTCGGCGGCGTCCGGTTGATCTCGTCGGCGAGCAGCAGGTTGGTGAAGACCGGCCCGGCCCGGAACGCGAAGTCGCCGCTGCTCTGGTCGTAGAGGAACGAGCCGGTCACGTCGGCGGGCAGCAGGTCCGGGGTGAACTGGAGTCGCCGGAAGTCCAGCCCGAGCGCCTGCGCGAAGCACCGCGCGGTGAGCGTCTTGCCCAGGCCGGGCAGATCCTCCAGCAGCACGTGACCACCGGCGAGGATGCCGGCCAGCACCAGCTCCAGCGCGTCGCGCTTGCCGACCACGACGGTGCCGACCGCCTCCAGGACGGCCCGGGCGAGCCGGCCCACCTCGGCGGGGGCCATGCTCCGGTCCACGTCGTTCATCAGATCTTCTCCAGTTCGGCGACGATCGCCGCGAGGTCGCGCGGCGACGGAGGGCGGCGGACGGGGGTGGCGAGGAACGTCCACAGTGGTTCGCCCAGCACCGACCGGGCGCGGTCCGGGTCGGACTCCCGGGTGACGCCGTGGCGCTGGCGCAGCCGTTCGTCGGCCAGCTCGCCGAGGCGGGGCAGGATGCGCTCGTTGAACCGGTCCCGGTTGTCGGCACACCAGTCCAGCGGGCGTTCCCAGCCGTTGATCGCGGCACGCAGCGCGTCCCGCGCCGACCAGTTCCAGGTGCCGGGCTCCTCGCCGGCGGGCGCGCGGGCCCCCGCGCGGGGCGGCGGCGGAGGTGAGAGCGTGGTGGTGACCCGGCGTACGGCGAGCACCGCGAGCACCCCGGCCGCGATGATCCAGACCGGCATCTTCAGGCCGACAGCGCGCAGCCCGACCACCACCACGACCACGATCGCGGCGGTGACAGCGGCGGTCCGCAGCAGCAGCCGGGCCCGGCCGCCGCCGGAGGGCCGGGTCTCCTCCCCGGCGGGCTCCTCGCCGAACGAGAGCAGGTCGTCGATGCTGCTGCTCACGACGCCTCCCCCGCCGCCAGGCTGGTCAGCTCGCCGCGCAACCGGCGCAGCGCGGCACGGGCCTGGTCCCGGGTGTGCTCGTCGACCGGGTGCGTGGCGTACCGGGCCTCCCGGTAGACGTTCGCGAAACCGTCGAGCACGTCGGCGCTGGCGATCGCCGGGATGCCGGCCGCCGGGTCGCCGCGCAGCAGCCGCGCCACCAGGTCGGTCGGGGTGTCGCCGGTGTGCCGGGGCACGCCCGCGTCCTCGGCGGCCTCCTCCAGGCGTACCCAGCAGGCGATGACAGCGGTTCGCGGGTCGGTGGAGCGGTCGTCCAGTTCGACGAGTCCGGCGTCGAGCGCGGCCACCACCTCGCGGGCGGTCCCCTCGGCGGTACGCCGGGTGCGCCGCACCGGCACCGCGCGGGTGGTCCGCCGCAGCGCGCCCCGGAGCACGTTCCACAACACGTACCCGATGGCGGCCAGCACCGCCGCGAACAGCAACGCCACGGCGGCGGTGGCCAGCCAGTCGGGCACGCCGCCCGAGGTGGGCTCGCCGACGTCGCGCGGCTCCACGGGGATCGACGGCACGGCCTCCGGCGACGGGTAGTCCGGCACGTACGGGATGGTGTCGGCGGCGGGCGGGATCCGGCTGGCCCCGATGGCGGAGTGACCGGCGGCGAACGCGGCGAACGCGAGCAGCACCGTCACCGCGGCGACCGGCCACCACCTGCGCAGTACGCCGAAATCCATCCCACCGCCTCAGGTGTTCCTCAGTCCACCCCGGCCAGGTGCTTCGCCCGGGTGAACACGTCGTCCAGCATCGCCGGTGTGAGCCGTCCGGTGAATGTGTTCTGCTGGCTGACGTGATAGCAGCCCAGCAACGCCGGCACCGACTCGCCGGACCAGTGTGCCCCATGACCGAACGCCGGTCGCGGTGTGGGCGGTCGCTGCCCGTACACCTGGCGTAGCACCGGCCACCACGCGGCCCACGCGAACGCGCCGAGCGCGACCACGACGCGCAGCGTGGGACGGACCAGTTCGACCTCGCGGTGCAGCCACGGCGCGCAGGTGTCCCGCTCGGCCGGGGTGGGTTTGTTGTCCGGCGGCGCGCACCGCACGGCGGCGAAGACGCGGGTGTCGCGCAGCGTCAGGCCGTCGTCGGCGGACACGCTCGTCGGCTGGTTGGCCAGCCCGGCGCGGTGCAGCGCGGCGAACAACACGTCGCCGGACCGGTCCCCGGTGAAGATCCGGCCGGTGCGGTTGCCGCCGTGCGCGGCGGGCGCCAGGCCGAGGATGGCGATCCGCGCGTCCGGCGGGCCGAGGCCGGGCACCGGCCGTCCCCAGTAGTCCTGGTCGCGGAACGCCGCCCGCTTGACCAGCGCGACCTCCTCGCGCCACGCCACCAGGCGCGGGCAGGCGAAGCAGTCGCTGACCGCGCCGTCGAGGTCGGCCAGGTCGGTCGCCCGCGCGGCGCGGGCGACCACGTCCTGCGGGGTACGCGACTCAGCCAAGCTTCGCCCGGAACAGTTCCAGCGTGCGGGCCCAGGCGGTGGCCGCGGCCCGCTGGTCGTAGTGCTCCGGCCGGTCCTCGTTGAAGAACGCGTGCGCGGTGCCCGGGTAGTCGAACGTCTGGCAGGTGCCGCCGGCCGACTCGATGGACCGGCGTACGCTCTGCACCCCGTCGGCGGCGGACAGGCCGTCCGCCTCGGAGCAGTGGATGAGCGCCGCCTTGCCGGCGTAGCCGGCCCAGCCGCCCTCGTCGGCCGCCCCGACGGCCATGCCCTCCCAGGGCAGGCGCGGATAGAACCCGGCGGTGGCCACGATGCGCTCGGAGAGCGTGGCGGACCACAGGGCCAGGCTGGCGCCCGCGCAGAACCCGGCGCAGCCCACCTTGCCGGCGACCTCCGGCCGGCTCGCCAGGTATTCGGCGGCGGCGGCGATGTCGGTCGCCGCCTCGTCCATCTGAGAGCTGTTGAGCATCAGCTGCGGCTCGGTCGGCTTCACGGCCGGCCCGCCGTGCCGGAAGTCGGGCGCGAGGGCGACGAAACCGGCCTCGGCGAAGCGGTCGACCACGGCCCGGACGTGGGGCACGAGACCCCACCAGTCCTGGATGACGATGACCGCCGGGCTGGCCGCACCGCCGGAGGGTATCGCGAGATACCCCTCGCTCGTCCCCCCGTTGCCGGTGAAGCTCACCATCTCGCCCATGGGCCCGTCCTCCTTGCGGTCAGTCAACGTTGGCTGGTCGCACAGTTGGCTGTTACGTGCCGGTAGCGTGCCACGCGGTGAGCGGCCCGGGGAAGACGGAACAACAGTGGCATTCACCTCCTGTAGAACTCACAGCCGAGTAGTGGACGTCAGCCGCCCCAGCCCGGCGAGATCTTGGAAGCTTGCGGCCCTTATGAGGGCCGTTTCCTTCCAAGATCTCGCGGGATCGAGCGCTCTCAGGGAGTTGACGTGGGTTCCGGGGAAGCGCTGGTGGTGGGCACGGTCGGGGTGGCGCTGTCCGTGGGCGCGGGTGCGGGCGGGGCGATCGACGGTGAGACCGGCGGGCCGAACGGGGCCAGTTCCGGGCAGTACGGGTAGGTGTTACGCATCTCCGGCACCGCGCCCGTGTCGGCCATGCAGCTCGGCCAGCCGAGCGTGATCGGCACGCCGTTCTGGTCGAAGAGCCGCGCGTCGCGGATCAGCCGCCCCTGCTGGTCGTAGACGAAGACGTCCTCGATCCGGTCGTACCGGTGGTCCACCGACGTCTGCTCGTAATCGCGGTAGACGTCGGTGTCGGCCCGCTCGTCCACCTGGGCCAGCACGGCGAAGGAGAACAACAGCAGCGCGGCGGTGGTGATCTGGTGCAGTTGCCGCCGCCACCCGGCGATCCCGGCCGAGCGGCGACCCCACCACATGGACGCGACTACCGCGCCGATGAGCAGCAACAGCCCCATCGAGCTGTTGCCGTCCAGCCGGGGCACCAGGCCGGACCGGCCGTCCACCATCCACGCCACGATCAGCGCGGCCAGCCAGCCGCGCACCAGCCACCAGGCCGGGCGCAGCGGACGCAGGAAGTCGCTCACCGTCTCGTGCCCGAGCACCGGGCCGAGCTGGCGGTCGAGCAGACGCAGCTGGGTGGCCGCCTCCCGCCGGGCCTCGGCGAGGCGGTGGAAACGCGTCGGCCGCCGGCTCGGCTGGGCACCGGCGACGGCGCGCAGCTCGGCGGCGTACGCCTCGGGGGTACCCAGCCGGTCGACCAGCGTGCCCTCGCCCTCGGCGGCGACCTCCGCGAGGTGTTCCGGCAGTTCCTCGGTCAACTCGTCGCGGACCTCCGGCGGCAGGTCTGCGAGCGCCGCCCGCACCCGGTCGACGTAGTCCGTGATCTCCTGCCCCATGACGGTCATGCCGCCATCCCCCGATCGTCGAGCAGCGCGTCCATGGTGGTGGCGAACGAGCGCCAGGTCTTGCCGGAGCGGGTGAGCTGGTCACGCCCGGCGGCGTTGAGCGAGTAGTACTTGCGGTGCGGCCCGGACTCGCTCGGCACCACGTACGTGGTGAGCAGACCGGCCGCGAACAGCCGGCGCAGCGTGCCGTAGACCGAGGCGTCGCCGACCTCGGTGAGACCGGCCTCGCGTAGCCGCCGCAGGATGTCGTAGCCGTACCCGTCCTCGTCCTTGAGCACGGCGAGCACCGCCAGGTCGAGCACGCCCTTGAGGAGCTGCGTGGTATCCACACCCCGCACACTAGTGCGCAATCCGCACTACCGTCAACAACACAGCACCCCTTCAGCAGGAGGAGGGTGGGCGGCAGGTGGCCGGCTAGGCGAGACTCCAGGCGGTGCCGTCCGGCAACTGCGACAGCATCTCCGCCGATGGCTCAGACGTAGAGCTTGCGGAGCTCGCGGGCGATGTCCGAGACCTCGGTCAGGGTGCCGCTTGCCACCGACATCACGAGAGCCTCGGCCTGATCAACGTCGACATCCTGGATCGGCACCTCGTTGAGGGCCAGAAACACCCGCCCCGCCGCCCAGGCGAGACGCTTGTTCCCGTCAATCAGCGCGTGGTTCATGCAGACCGAGTGCAGCAGCGCGGCGGCCTTGGTCCAGAGATCGGGATAAGCCTCCTGGCCGAACGCCACGGTGGCCGGGCGGACCACCGCCGATGAGAGCAGACCGAAATCACGGACCTGCGGCGTCCCACCCAGCACGATCGAGGCGATCTCCACGAGGTCGTCGACCTCGAGATAGTGGATCACTCCGCCAACCGCCGCAGCAGCTCGGCGTCACGCTCGGCAACCTCCCGCGCAAGATCCCGCACGCGGGCACGATGACTGCGCGTCGAGACGTACTCCTCGACGGCCACGACGATGGTGGCGTTCATCGACCGGTGCTCCTGCTCGGCAAGCTGCTTGAGCCGTTCGTGCAGTCCCTCAGGAAGATTGACAGTGGTGACCATATGGAAATCATACCGGCCACACGCAGGGGAACCACCTATCCCGAGGTCGCCGCGAGGCTCCAGGCGATGCCGTCGAGGATGTCGTGCTCGGAGGCGACCACCGACGGCATCCCGGCCCGCTCCATGATGATCCGCAGCACCAGCGCGCCCGCGCCGATCACGTCGGCCCGCCCGGGGTGCATCACCGGGTACGCCAGCCGCTGCTCACTGCTCTTGCCGAGCAGGTCGGCGGTCACCTCGGCCACCTGCTCGTACGAGATGCGGGCGTGGTGGATGCGGCTCGGGTCGTACTCCTGGAGCCCCTGCGCCAGGGCGACCACTGTGGTGACCGAACCGGCGAGCCCGACCAGCGTGGCGGCCTCGCGGCCGGGCACGACGGCGAGCGCGCGGTCGACGGCGGCGGCGATGTCGGCCTCGGCGGCGGCGATCTCGGCAGCGCCGGGCGGGTCGCCGTGCAGGTGCCGTTCGGTCATCCGGACGCAGCCGATGTCCACCGAGATCGCGCCGCGCACCCCGTCGGCGCGGGTGCCGACCACGAACTCGGTCGAGCCGCCGCCGATGTCGACCACCAGGTACGGCGGCTCGGCGTCGGCGGGCAGGCCGCGCACCGCGCCGGTGAACGACAGCCGTGCCTCCTCGTCGCCGGTCACCACCTCGGGCGGTACGCCGAGCGTGCGCTCGACCATGGCACGGAAGTCGGCGGCGTTCGAGGCGTCGCGGGAGGCCGAGGTGGCGCACATGCGTACCCGCTCGGCGCCGGACTTCTCGATCTCGGCCGCGTAGTCGGCGAGCGCCACCCGGGTCCGCTCGACGGCCTCCGGGGCGAGCATGCCGGTCTGGTCGACGCCCTGCCCCAGCCGGACGATCTCCATCCGCCGGCTGACGTCGCGCAGCGGCGCCGTCTCCCCGGCGGACGGGTCGGGCAGGTCGGCGATCAGCAGTCGGATCGAGTTGGTCCCGCAGTCGATGGCGGCCACACGCGCACTCACGGCGCCCACCCTACGGCAGCCCGCGCACGGTCAGAGGCGCAGCAGCATGCGGGTGTTGCCCAGGGTGTTGGGCTTGACCCGTTCCAGGTCCAGGAACTCCGCGACACCCTCGTCGTAGGAGCGCAGGAGCTGCTCGTACACCGGCTGCGGGACGGGGGCGCCGTCGATCTCGCGGAAGCCGAACGAGCCGAAGAAACCGGTCTCGAACGTGAGCACGAAGATCCGGCCGATGCCCAGCTCACGCGCCGAGTCGATCAGCTCGCCCACGATCCGGTGCCCGATCCGGTGGCCCCGGCAGGACGGGTCCACTGCCACCGTCCGGATCTCGGCCAGGTCCTCCCACATGACGTGCAGCGCGCCGCAGCCGACCACGGCACCGCTCGACGTCACCGCGACCCGGAACTCCTGCACGTCCTCGTACAACGTCACGGTGGCCTTGCTGAGCAGCCGACGATCGTCGGTGTAGGTGTCCACCAGCCGCCGGATCCCGCGCACGTCAGTGGTGCGGGCCCGGCGGACAGTGATCTCGTCGGCGCTCATCTCACTCCGCCGGCGGCACGTCCACGCAGGGGCCGGCCGCCCACCACTTCTCCACCAGCGCCAGCGTCTCGTCGCCGAACGGGTTGACCCCCGGCCCGGCGGCGAGCGCGTGCCCGAGGTGCACGTGCAGGCACTTCACCCGCCCCGGCATGCCGCCGGCCGAGATGCCGGCGATCTCCGGCACCTCGCCGATCGCCTCCCGGCGGGTCAGGTAGTCCTCGTGGGCCGCCCGGTACCGCGCGGCCAGCTCCGGATCCTCCGCCAGCCGCTCGGCCATCTCCTTCATCAGCCCGGCCGACTCCAGCCGGCTGCACGCCGCCGTGGCACGCGGGCAGGTCAGGTAGAACAGCGTCGGGAACGGCGTGCCGTCGGCCAGCCGCGGCGTCGTCTCCACCACGTCGGGCAGGCCGCACGGGCACCTGTGGGCCACCGCGCGGGTGCCGCGCGGCGGGCGTCCGAGCTGCGCGGCCACCGCGGCCAGGTCGGCCTCGGTGGCCGGCTGGCGTTCCGGCAGGGGTACGGAGTCCGCCGCCGGCTCCGACGGTGGTACGACGCTCAAGATGGTGCCTTTCGTGTGGTGCTCACTTGTCCCCGCGCTCGGCGTTCGCCGCCCGCACGCTCGACCACAGGGTGTCGTACCAGGGCTCCGGCGCGGTCGGCGCCCCCGGCTTCGCGTCCTTGCCGGCGTCCTTGGCCGCGCCCTCCGGGTCGGAGAGCACCACCAGCAGCGTCTCGCCCGGCTTGCCCATGAAGAAGCGCTCCCGGGCCTGCGTCTTGACGTACTCCGGGTCCTTCCACTTGGCCGCCTCGGCGGTGAGCCGCTCGATCTCGTCGCGCTGGGCGGCCTGCGCGGCCTCCATCCGCTCGATGTCGGCCTGCTGGTCCAGGTAGACCCGAACCGGGTAGGTGTACGCCAGGGCGAGCGCGATCAGTACCGCGAACAGCACTGTGGCGCGCCCGGTGATGCGCCGGGGTTGGGGTGCGGTGAGCCGCTTGACCGGAGCACCGGCGGCGGTACGCCGGGCCGCGGCGGGGCGGCTCGCGGAGCGTACGCCGTCGCTGGCCCGGGACGCGCCGGGTGACCGGCCGGCGGCGCGCGTGTCAGCGCGGACGCCGTTGTCGCGAGCCGTGGACCGGACCCGGGCGCCGCCCGTCCGGCCGGGCTGACCCGGCCGACGGGCGGGCCGCTGGCCACCCGGTGTGCGGCGCTGCTGCATCGTCACACCCCTCCCCCGGAGCGCTCGCTCAGGCCGAACGGTAACGCGGGAACGCGCCGGCGCCGGCGTACCGCGCCGCGTCGGCCAGTTCCTCCTCGATCCGCAGGAGCTGGTTGTACTTGGCCACCCGGTCCGAGCGGGCCGGCGCGCCGGTCTTGATCTGCCCGCAGCCGGTGGCGACGGCCAGGTCGGCGATCGTGGTGTCCTCGGTCTCGCCGGAGCGGTGGCTCATCATGCACTTGAAGCCGGCCCGGTGGGCCAGGTCGACGGCGTCCAGCGTCTCGGTGAGCGAGCCGATCTGGTTGACCTTGACCAGCACCGCGTTGGCGGCCTGCTCCGCGATGCCCCGGGCGATGCGCTGCGGGTTGGTGACGAACAGGTCGTCGCCGACGATCTGGATCCGGTCGCCGAGCGCGGCGGTGAGGGTGGCCCAGCCGCTCCAGTCGTCCTCGGCCAGCGGGTCCTCGATCGACACGATCGGGTAGTCGCCCGCCAGCTTGGTGTAGTAGTTGCTCATCTCCTCGGCGCTCTTGGCGCTGCCCTCGAACGTGTAGGTGCCGTTGTCGAAGAACTCGGTGGCGGCCACGTCGAGCGCGAAGACGATGTCGGTGCCGAGCCGGTAGCCGGCCTTCTCCACCGCCTCGGCGATCAGGTCCAGCGCGGCGGCGTTCGTGGGCAGGTTCGGGGCGAAGCCGCCCTCGTCACCCAGGCCCGTCGACAGGTCCTTCTTCTTCAGCACCGACTTCAGCGCGTGGTAGACCTCGGCGCCCGAGCGCAGCGCGTCCCGGAACGTCGGCACGCCGATCGGCGCGATCATGAACTCCTGGATGTCGACGTTCGAGTCGGCGTGCGCGCCACCGTTGAGGATGTTCATCATCGGCACCGGGAGCAGGTGCGCGTTCGGGCCGCCCAGGTAGCGGAACAGGCTCAGCTCGGCGCTGCCGGCGGCGGCCTTCGCCACGGCCAGGGAGACGCCGAGGATGGCGTTCGCGCCCAGCTCGCCCTTGTTGTCCGAGCCGTCGATGTCGATCATCTTCTGGTCGATCAGCCGCTGCTCGCTGGCCTCGTAGCCGATGAGCTGGTCGACGATCCGGTCCTCGATGTTGGCGACCGCCTTCTCGACACCCTTGCCCAGGTAGCGGTCGGAGTCACCGTCGCGTAGCTCGACCGCCTCGAAGGCGCCGGTGGAGGCGCCGGACGGCACCGCGGCACGGGCGATCGTGCCGTCGTCGAGCCCGACCTCGACCTCGACCGTCGGGTTGCCCCGCGAGTCCAGGATCTCCCGGGCGACGATTCCCTCGATGGTTGCCACTGAGTCGCTCCTCGTTTGTGTGGTTCCGGTCCATATGGGCCGCGACGGTGCGGCTGAGGCAGGTGTTGAACGCAGCGTATCGGTCCCCGCCCCGCCGCACGCCGCTCGGGGCAGGCCTCGACGCGCCTGCTGAGACGGACATTCCCGGATTACCGGTCGTCAACCGGCAACCGGTTTGCGAGACGTTGCGCCGATCGACAAGGCTGGGCATCATGCCTGCCGCCACGACGACTCTCCGCGTGCTCGCCGCCTCGGTCATCGCGTCGCTCTCGGTCACCGGCTGCCAGGCCCTGGACGACGCGAACGTCGCGCTCGGCCGCTCCGACCTGGTCAACGACCTCGCCGCGCGGATGGACCGGGCGCTGGAGCAGACCTGGGCCGCCGACTACCAGATCGACGGCGGCCGGACCGCCTCGATCGCGCAGACGAAGAAGCCGCTGCGCTCCACGTACACCTGGCCGGGCGGCAAGATCACGGTGACGCAGGAGTCGGTGACCCGGTGCGCGAGCACCGCCGCCCGCACCTCCTGCACCGTCTCGCCGCCCGTGCTCACCGCCGGCAAGCCGTCGGTGGTCGTCTACGACGAGGCGCGCAAGGAGGGCCTCGTCACGCCGCCCGCGGTGATCCGGCTGCTCACCGCGGCGGCGCTCGATCCGGAAGCGGTCATCGAGCAGAGCGACACCACGCTCGCCGGCCGCCACGCCACCTGCGTCGACGTCACCCACAGCGGGGAACGCTTCAGCGCCTGCGTGACGACCGAAGGCGTGCTGGGGAGCTTCTCCGGCACGCTCGACGGCAAGCCCGCCGAGGTGACGCTGAGTCGCTACACCGAGAGCGTCGAGGCCGCCGCGTTCGCCGTGCCGGCCGGCGCCGGTGTGGTGGACCGCCGCCCCACCACGTCGTGACCCCGCCCGACGGTCCCCCGTCCGAGGCCGAGGCCGGGGCCACCGGCGCTCGCCCGGCGCGCGCCGGATTCCTGCCCGCTGCCGATCACGGGCGGCCGCCGCGGCGCGACGACCTGGCGCTGCCGGTCTCCGGACGGAAGCTGCTGACCGGCCCGGACGAGCAGCCGCTGCGGATCGGCGCGCTGCCCGGCGACCTCGCCTGGACGCCGGTCGGCACGCTCGACGGCATACCGGCGTGGGCCGCCGAGGTGACCGATCCGGAGTCGCTGCCCGGCCGGTGGCGCAGCTGGCGCGGCCTCGCCGCCGAACTACCGGCACCCCGCGCCGACCTGGCCGGGCGGGCGCTCGCCGTGGTCAACTGGCGGCGTACGCACAGGTGGTGCGGCGCGTGCCGGGCCGAACTGGCCGACGTGCCGGGCGAGACCGCGCGGCGTTGCCCGGAGTGCGAACTCACCTCGTTCCTCCCCCTGTCCGTCGCGGTGCTGACCGCGATCACCCGGCCCGGCCCGGCCGGTGGGGCCGACGAGCTGCTGCTGGTCCGCCACGCGCACGGACCGACGCAGCTGTGGGCGCTCGTTGCCGGGTTCGTCGAGGCGGGCGAGTCGCTGGAGGCGGCGGTGCACCGCGAGGTCGCCGAGGAGGTCGGCCTGACCCTGCGGCGACCGGCCTACGTGGACAGCCAGCCGTGGGCGCTGTCCGGGCCGGGCACGCTGCTCGCCGGGTTCACCGCCGAGGTGACCGACCCGGCCGCCGAACCGGCCCCCGACGGCACCGAGCTGACCGAGGCGCGCTGGTTCCCGGTCGACGCGCTGCCCGCCGAGCTGCCGCCCGCGTACTCGCTGTCGCGCTGGCTGATCGACGCGGCCGCCGGCCGCCGGTGAGCCCTCACACCCCCAGCAGCGTCCGCAGGTGGCGCGGCGGCGGGCAGTCGTGCGCCAGCATGGCGTCGTGCCAGTCGCGCAGCGGCACGCCGTCCGGCCGCGCGGCGGCGATGTCGGCCATCTCGCTGTAGCCGACGAAGTACGTGGACAGCTGCGTCGAGGTGAGCAGCGCCCGCCGCCACTTGCCGGCCGCCTCGCCCTCCTCCTGGAAGCCACGCCCGGTCATCAACGCCATCGCCTCGGACTCGGGCAGGTCGTCGCAGTGCACGAGCTGGTCGAGCAGCGCGTTGATGGTCATCCGGAGCTGCATCTTGAGCTGCTGCAACCGCACCGGCAGACCGCCGAAGCCGAGCCCGGCCATCAGCTCCTCGGCGTAGACCGCCCAGCCCTCGACGAACACGCCCGACTCGGTGAGCGCGCGTACCCGGGTCGGACCGTCGTAGCGGCGGGCGTGCGCGAGCTGGAGGAAGTGCCCGGGCATCGCCTCGTGCACGGTCAGGTTGCGGATCATGTGGTCGTTGTACTCGCGGTAGAACGACTCGACCCGCTGCGCCGGCCAGTCCGACGGGGTGGGCGAGATGCAGTAGAACGTCGGTACGTCGGCCGTCTCCAGCGGGCCCGGCGAGTCGCAGTAGGCCACCGCCACGCCCCGCGCGAACTCCGGCATCTCCTGGATGACGCACGGGTCGCCGACCATGCTGACCAGGTCGTGGTGGCGGACGAAGTCACTCGCCTCGTCCAGCGTCACCGAGGCGAGATCGACGATCGTGGCGTCGTCCGGGTGCTCGGCGGCGAGCAGGTCCAGCGCCCGGCGTACCGTCTCGTCGTCGGCCGGACCACCGACCAGCTCGACCGACGCCGCGCGGATCTCCTCGGTGACCCGGTCGAGGTTGGCCCAGGCGCGGCGCTGCACCTCGGCGGCGCTCAGCTCGGTGTCGAGCGTGTGCCACAGCCGCGCCTCCCACCGCCGCCGGCCCAGCCGCGGGTCACGCCCCGGGCCGGCGTCGGCGGCCAGGCCCTGCCGCAGCCAGGCCACGAACTCCTCCAGCGCGGCGATCGCGTCGGTGGCCGCCGCGCCGACCCGCTCACGCAGCGCCGGCGCCTCGGCCAGCAACCCGGGCACCTCGTCGCGGATCAGCGCCGCCGTACCGGTGAACTGCCCGACCGCCGTCTCCGCGTGGACCCGCGGCATGTCCCGCAGCGTCGCGCGCGCTGTCGACAGCGCGTCGGGTACGGCCGACAGGCGCCCGACCAGGCTGGTCAGGCGCTCCTCGGCCGGGGCAAAGGGACGGGCCAGCAGGGCGTGCAGCAGCGGTCCCGGGTTGTGGCGCAGCGGATCCCACTCGTGGCCGCGGATCTCGCCGACCTCGAACAGACCCCTGTCGACGAGGCTGGTGAGCAGCGCGTGGTCGACGCTCTCCGCCGGGTCGAGCGCGTCCGGGTCGATTTCCGCGAGCGCGTCGGCGGCGTCCTTGAGCATCGCCTGGTCGGCCGCGAGGGCATCGGCGGAGAGGTCGGGCAGGCGGTCGTCGTAACGGTGGTCCCCGGCGAAGGTGGCCAGCCCGGGCCGGCTCTCCAGCAACGCCTCCACGATCCGCTCCGCCAGCGGCACGAACGACTCCATCCCCCGACCCTACCGACCTCCACTCCCTCCGCGCCCTCCCCGCGCCCTCCCCCGCCCCTCCGCGTTGATCAAGGAGTTTGCGTCCCGCTCAGCGCCCCCCGACGACACAAACTCCTTGATCACCACGGCGAGTCAGCTGGACGGCCCGTGCCGGCGCTGCCGCCGGCCCTCGACGCGCTGGCTGGTGGGCGCGAGCGCGCCCAAGGCCGACGTAGATCTTGGACGGAAACGGCCCCTATAGGGGCACTTTCGTACCAAGATCTCCGCTGATCCCGCGATACGAACGGCGAGTCTCGCCTTCCGGGAGGCGCGGCTGGGCGGGGGCGGTCGGCTCGGCGATCTTGCACTTTGCGCCCGGGCAGATCGGGCATTTGCGGGCACCGCTCGGGCCGAAAGTGCAAGATCGCCAAGGGAGGGCAGGGAAGGGCAAGGGGGGTGGGGCGCGGAGGGGCTAGGCGGGGCTGGTGGGGGTGGGGCGTTCGGCGGCTCGGACGGCTTCGGCGTACGCCAGGGTGGCCCGCCGTAGGGCGGCCTCCGGGTCGATGCCGGCCTGCCGTGCGGCGGCGACAGTTGCGAGCAGGCTCGCTCCCAGCCGGGCCTCCGGGTCCACCTGCGACTCGGCAAGCGGGGGCGGTACGGCCAGGCCGACCCGGCCGGCACGGTCCAGGATCTTCGCGGCCAGCGAGAGCGCGGGCTGGCTCAGCGCGATGCCGTCGAGCACCGATTCGCGGGTCTTCTCGGCCCGCTTGATCCGCTCCCAGTTCGCCTCGATCTCCTCGATCGAGCCGGCCGGCTCGCCGGAGAAGACGTGCGGGTTACGCCGCACCATCTTGTCGACCAGGGTCCCCGCCACGTCGTCGACGGTCCAGCTCTTGCCCTCCGGCAGGTTCTCCGCCAGCCGGGCGTGCAGCAGCACCTGGAGCAGGACGTCGCCCAGTTCCTCGCGGAGCGCGTCGGTGTCGTCGGCGCTGATCGCGTCGTACGCCTCGTAGCACTCCTCCAGCAGGAACCGGGCCAGGGTGCGGTGGGTCTGTGCCCGCTTCCACGGGTCGCCGCCCGGCGAGGCCAGCCGGTCCATCACCTCGACCGCGTCGAGCAGCCGGGCGCCGGGCGGGTCCCACGAGCCGTACATCAGCTCCAGTTCGGCCAGGGCGGGCTCGCGGGCCAGCCGCAGGCCGAGTTCGCGGGCCAGCGCCTCGTCGCCGGTCGGGCCGGCCAGCCACACCGCCCCACCGTGCGCCGCCGCGGCGTCGAGCAGCGCCGGGGTCGCACCCTCGGTCACCACGTTCACCTCGGCGCCGGCCGTCCGCACCGCCCGGGTCAGCTCGCTCTCCGCACCGGCGAGGACCGGAGCGGAGCGTACGGCGTCCCAGGCGGCCGAGGTCAGCAATCCGGCGGGCAGCCGGGGCGAGGTGACGAGCAGGACGATGCGCGCGGTCATGCGGCTCCGGGAGCCGGCGAACCGGAGGCCGGCGCCTCGGGCGTCGAGATGTCGGTGACCGGGCCCTCCTCGTTGACGTACGGCAGGGAGTAGAAGACGAACGACTGGCCGGTGTTCACGAGCGACGGCACGCCGGTCACGCCGAACCGGGGGTTGACGCGGACGTCCGTCTTCTCGGCCTGCTGCTGGAGCGCGTTGCTGAGGGCGGTGGCGGTACGCACGAACCCGGCCTCGCCGAACGCCTGCCGGACCTGGTCGACGCTCATGCCCGGCTGGATCGCCCCGGTCTTCTCGATGGCCCGGTAGACGGCCATCAGGGACTCGTCGCTGAGGTCGGCCGGGGGCAGGCTCTGCTGGAGCGTGCCGGAGAGGTCGACCCACTCGCCCCACAGCTTCGTGTACTCGGTGGTCGCCGGCATGCGCAGCTCCTGCTGGAGCTGCTCCGGGGAGATCTGGTCGGCGACCTGGAGACCCTTCTCGGCCGCCACGCGCTTGCCCAGGTCGATCGCGACCAGCAGGTTCAGCACGTCCTGCCGGGTCACCGAGGACCGCAGCTCCGCCGGCGAGGGCGTCTGCGGCGCCTGGCTACGGACGGCGTCCGCGTACTGCCGTTGCGCGTCCTCGTAGATCGCGTCGACCCGGTCGACCGAGTACCGGGTGTCGCCGACGTATGCGGCGACGTCCGGGGCGGAGCGGCCACAGGCGGCGAGAGAGAGCGCGGCGAGGGCCGCGACGCTGACGGCGACGAGGGAACGGCGAGCACGCATGAGGGTCACTCTCTCACGCCCCGTACCGGCCTGTGACTCCACCCACCTCATCGGGCACCGGCCACGGAACCGGCAGAACCGGCCAGCTCCTCGGGCTTGCCCCGTCACCTTCCGCTCGCCACTGCGGGGCTGGCAGAACCGGCCAGCTCCTGGGGCTTGCCCCGTCACCTTCCGCTCGCCACTGCGGGGCTGGCAGAACCGGCCAGCTCCTCGGGCTTGCCCAGCACATCGGCCAGGAGCTGCCCGCACCACTCCAGCAGCGCCTGGTCGCGCAGCGGTTCGCCGCCGATCCGCCGGGTGCTGGGCCGGGGCACGCTGACCTGGTCGAGCGCCTGCTTGTAGACCGAGTCCGGGTGGTAGCGCTTGAGCCGCATCTGCTTGGAGTCGGGCAGCGGCAGCGGGCCGAACCGGATGTGCTTGCCCTGCATCGACACGTCGGTCAGCCCGTAGCGGCGGGCCAGCAGCCGGAACCGGGCCACCGCGACCAGGTTCTGCACCGGCGCGGGCGGCTCGCCGTACCGGTCGGTCATCTCGGCGACCACCTCACGCAGGCGCTCCTCATCGCGGGCCTCGGCGAGCTTGCGGTACATCTCCAGGCGCAGCCGCTCCACGGCGACGTAGTCGTGCGGCAGGTGCGCGTCGATCGGCAGGTCGACCTTGACCTCGGTCTCCTCCTCGGTGCTCTCGCCCTTGAAGGCGGACACGGCCTCGCCGACCATCCGCACGTAGAGGTCGAAGCCGACGCCCTCGATGTGGCCGGACTGCTCGCCGCCGAGCAGGTTTCCGGCGCCGCGGATCTCCAGGTCCTTCATCGCCACGTACATGCCGGCGCCGAGTTCGGTGTGCTGGGCGATGGTGGCGAGCCGCTCGTGCGCGTTCTCGGTCAGCGGCTTCTCCGGCGGGTAGAGGAAGTAGGCGTACGCCCGTTCGCGGCCGCGGCCGACCCGGCCGCGGATCTGGTGCAGCTGGGCCAGGCCGAGCAGGTCGGCCCGCTCGACGATGAGGGTGTTGGCGTTGGGGATGTCGATGCCGGACTCGACGATGGTGGTGCAGACCAGGACGTCGAACTCCTTCTCCCAGAAGCCGACCATCACCTTCTCCAGCGCCTCCTCGCCCATCTGGCCGTGCGCCACCGCGACCCGCGCCTCCGGCACCAGTTCCCGGAGCTTGCGCGCCGTCTTCTCGATCGACTCGACCCGGTTGTGCAGGTAGAAGACCTGACCGTCGCGCAGCAGCTCACGGTGGATGGAGGCGGCCACCTGCCGGTCGTCGTACGCGCCGACGAACGTGAGCACCGGGTGCCGCTCCTCCGGCGGGGTGGCGATGGTGGACATCTCCCGAATGCCGGTGATCGCCATCTCCAGCGTGCGCGGGATCGGGGTGGCCGACATGGCGAGCACGTCGACCGAGGCGCGCAGCGTCTTCAGGTGCTCCTTGTGCTCGACGCCGAACCGCTGCTCCTCGTCGATGATGACCAGCCCCAGAGACTTGAACCGGGTGGACGCCTGGAGCAGCCGGTGGGTGCCGATGACGATGTCGACGGTGCCGGCAGCGGCCATCTCCAGCGTCTGCTCGGTCTCCTTCGGCGTCTGGAACCGGGACAGCTGCCGGATCGACACCGGGAACTGGCTCATCCGCTCGGCGAACGTGTTGTAGTGCTGCTGCACCAGCAGCGTGGTCGGCACCAGCACGGCCACCTGCTTGCCGTCCTGCACCGCCTTGAACGCCGCGCGTACCGCGATCTCGGTCTTGCCGTAGCCGACGTCGCCGCAGATCAGCCGGTCCATCGGGACGGTCTGTTCCATGTCCCGCTTGACCTCCTCGATGGCGGCCAGCTGGTCGGGTGTCTCCTGCCAGGGGAACGCGTCCTCCAGCTCCCGCTGCCACGGGGTGTCGGGGGCGAAGTTGTGCCCCTTGGACGCCTTGCGCGCGGCGTAGAGCTGGATGAGCTGCGCGGCGATCTCACGGACCGCCTTGCGGGCCCGGGCCTTGGACTTCTGCCAGTCCGAGCCGCCCATCTTGTGCAGCGTGGGCTGCTCGCCGCCGACGTAGCGGGAGAGCTGGTCGAGCTGGTCGGTGGGGACGAAGAGGCGGTCACCGGGCTGGCCGCGCTTGCTCGGCGCGTACTCGATGACCAGGTATTCGCGGCTCGCGCCGTTCACCGTGCGCTGCACCAGCTCGACGTACCGGCCGATGCCGTGCTGCTCGTGCACCACGAAGTCGCCGGCCTTCAGCTCCAGCGGGTCGATGGTGTTGCGCCGCCGGCTGGGCATCTTGCGCATGTCGCGGGTGGACGTGCCCCGGCCGCCGGTGACGTCGTTGCCGGTGAGGAGCACGAACTTCGACGCCTCGTCGACGAAGCCGGCGGTCAGGCAGCCGCACGACACGAGCAGCTCGCCGGGCGCGGGCGCGGCGGGCACCTCCTCGGTGAGGCGGGCGCCGAGACCGGCGTCGCGCAGCACCTCGACGGCCCGCTGGGCGGGACCGTGCCCCTCGAACACCAGCGCGATCGACCAGCCCTCGCCGGCCCACCGCTTCAGGTCGTCGACCACCCGTGCGGTCTCGCCGTGGTAGAGCGGGGCCGGCTGGGCGGCCAGACTCACCGCGATGGCGTCGTCGGGGGTGACGTCGACAGCGGCCGGCTCGTCCTCCCAGGGCTGCCGGGCCGGGGCGGCGTCGGCCTCGACCAGGCCGAACGGCGCGAGCGTCCACCAGGGCTGGCGCAGGGCGCGGGCCGCCGTGCGTACCTCGGCCAGGGTCTTGAAGGCGGCGGCGCCGAGGTCGACAGGGGCCTGGCCGCCGACGGCGGCCGCGGCCCAGCTGGCCTGGAGGAACTCCTCCGAGGTACGGACCAGGTCGTGCGCGCGGGTGCGGATGCGCTCCGGGTCGCAGAGGAGGACGTGGGTGCCGGCCGGCATGCAGTCCACGAGGAGTTCGAGCGCGTCGGCTCCGATCAGCGCCGGGGCCAGCGACTCCATGCCCTCGACCGGGATGCCCTCGGCCAGCTTGTCCAGGATCTCGGCCAGCTCGGGGTGCTCGGCGGCGAGCGCGGCGGCCCGCTCCCGCACCGCCGGGGTCAGCAGCAGTTCCCGGCACGGCGGCGCCCAGAGCTGCGCGACGCCCTCGATGGTGCGCTGGTCGGCGACCGCGAAGGTGCGGATCTCCTCCACCTCGTCGCCCCAGAACTCGACCCGGGACGGGTGCTCGTCGGTGGGCGGGAAGACGTCCAGGATGCCGCCGCGCACGGCGAACTCGCCGCGCTTGGTGACCAGGTCGACCCGGGCGTACGCCATGTCGGTGAGCCGGCGGGCCACCTCTTCCAGGTCGGCCTCGTCACCGGCGGCGAGCTGGACGGGCTCCAGGTCGCCGAGGCCCTTGAGCTGCGGCTGGAGCAGCGAGCGGACCGGCGCGACGACCACCCGCAGCGGCCCGGTACGGCCGTGCGCGTCAGCGGCGTCCGGGTGGGCGAGGCGGCGCAGCACGGCCAGGCGGCGCCCGACCGTGTCGGAGCGGGGCGACAGCCGCTCGTGCGGCAGCGTCTCCCAGGACGGGAAGACCGCCACCTGCTCCGGCGGCAGCAGGCTGCCCAGCGCGGAGGCCAGGTCGTCGGCCTCGCGGGTGGTGGCGGTGACCGCGAGGACCGGGCGGCCCGCGCCGCCGGCCGGCTCGTCGGCGGCGACGGCTGCGACAGCGAACGGGCGCAGCGCGGCGGGGGCGGTCAGGTCGAGCCCGTCGACCTGCGCGGCACCGGAGCGCGCCAGGTCACGCGCCCGGGCCAGCCCCGGGTCGGCCAGGGCGGCGGAGAAGAGTCCGGTGAGCATCAGTGATCACTTCCAGCGGCTTCGACACACGACGACGACCCCGCGTCCAGCCGGACGGGGGGTGCACCGTTCGAGCCTATCCCCCCGCACCGACGTTCCGGGGCCGCCCGAATCTGGATCTTGACCGGCCGCGGCCGGGCGTGGTGCGGTGGGCGGATGATCGAGTATCGGACGGTCTTCGACGCCGAGGTGGTTTTCTCCAACGGTGGCGGGCTGCGCACCGACGGGTTCCGGCTGGACGTGCCGCACCCGGACGTCACCGACGACGAGGTGGCCGCGCTGCTGGTCCGGCACCTCGGGCTGCTCATGGTCGGCGAGGTACGGATCACCAACCGGACCGTCGTCGAGGAGCCGCACAAGGGCGGGCGGGGCCTCGACGTCCCGGCCTCCGGTGGGCGGAAGCTCGTCGAGCTGAGTCACGTGATCACCGAGGGCATGGTCACGCTGCCCGGCTGGCCCGGACCGTCGATCACCGACTGGCTGACCCGGGAGGAGTCCCGGGAGCGGTACGCGCCGGGTGTCGAGTTCCACGTCGCGCGGATCAACATGATCGCCAACACCGGCACGTACGTGGACACGCCGTCGCACCGCTTCGCCGACGGCCCGGACCTGACCGGGATGCCGCTGGACCGCCTCGCCGACCTGCCCGGCCTGGTGGTACGCGTGCCGGCCGGTACGCGCGCGGTGGACCGGCTGCTGCTCGCCCCGTACGACGTGGCCGGGTGCGCGGTGCTGCTGCACACCGGCTGGGACGCGCACTTCGGCACCGACGCGTACGCCGCTCCGGAGGCGCCCTACCTGACCGGTGACGGCGCGCAGTGGCTGGCCGAGGCGGGCGCGGCGCTCGTCGGCATCGACTCGATCAACATCGACGACATGACTCCGGCGGCAGCCGGTCAGCGCCCGGCGCACACCGGCCTGCTGGCCGCCGGCATCCCGATCGTGGAACACCTGACCGGTCTGGACGCGCTGCCGCCTACCGGTTTCCGGTTCACCGCCGCCCCGCCACGGGTGGCCGGCATGGGCACGTTCCCGGTCCGCGCCTTCGCCGTCGTCGACGCCTGACCCACGCCGGCGCCGGCCGGACAGCGCCGGGTGGAACGCCATGGGTGTCGAAACAGCGCGGAGACACCCATGGCCGGCGTCGTCAGTAGCGCACGGCGATCCGGCGCTCGACCGCGTCCACCCGGATCTCGCCGCCGTACGGGATGATCAGCTGCGGGTCGGTGTGGCCCAGGTCGACGTCGAAGACCACCACCGGGTCGCCGGCGTACGGGGCGAGCGCCGACAGGATCGCCTCCCGCTGGTCCTCACTCCAGGCCAGCCGCTGCGCCACGGTATGCGGCCGGTCGAAGTCCCACGCCTTGGGGCGGCCCACCACGATCGCCGGTACGGCGGCGAGCAGACCCCGCTCGCCCATGTTGCGCACGATCCGGAAGACCTCCTGCGCGGGCGGCATCTCCTCCGACGTCTCCAGCACCAGCACCGAGCCGGCCAGGTCGGCCGCGCGCGGAACGCGGTCGGCCGCCATCAGCCAGTGCAGGATCTCCAGGTTGCCGCCCCAGGTGCGGCCCCGCACCACCTCGGCCGGGCCGTGCCAGCGCCAGCCCTCGGACGGGTACATCGGCGGCTCCCCGGCCAGCGCGGCCGGGTCGCGCCAGTCGCACGGCTCGTCGCCCCACTCGGGCGCGGCGGTCAGCTCGTACCAGCCGGAGGTGAACAGCGCGGCGCGCAGCGAGTCGAGCGTGAGCGGGTGCGGCTTGCCGGAGCGCCCGAGGTGCACCAGCACCGAGCCGCCGTGGTAGCCGACGACGCCCAGCCGGTAGAGGTGGTTGAGCACGTTGGTGTTGTCCGAGTAGCCGAAGTACGGCTTCGGGTTCGCCCGCAGCACGTCGTCGTCCAGGTACGGGGTGACGGTGATCAGGTCGTCCCCGCCGACCGTCGCCAGGACGGCGGTGATCGTCGGGTCGGCGAACGCGGCGGTCAGGTCACGTGCCCGGTCGCGCGGGTCGGCGCCCATGACCCGGGTCGTCGGATACTCCACCGGTTCCAGCCCCAGCTCGTCGCGGAGCCGGCGCAGCCCCAGCTCGTACACGTGGGGGAAGAGACCCGGCAGGCCGGCGGAGGGCGACACCACCGCGACCCGGTCGCCCGGCTGCGGTTTGGCGGGGTAGACAGGCACGTTCATGGCCCGACGCTATCGGCCCGGGCCAGCGGTTTTCGCTCGACGAAACCCCACGAGCCGGACATATGCCGGCAATAGGCTGTGGCCGTGGACGACGAGCCGGAGCTGCGTACCCGGGACTGGCTGCCGCGCACGGCGGCGCTGATCCTCGGCACCCTGGCGCTGGCCAGCGCGTTCATTGCCGCCTACGTCGGCGCGCTGCACAAGCCGGACCCGCGCGACGTGCCGGTCGCCGTGGTCACGAACGACCAGCAGGCCCAGGCCGTGATGTCCGGCGTCCGCGCCCGCACAGACACGATCAAACCCGTCGGGTACGACAGCCTCGACGCCGCCTCCGACGGCCTCAACGACAGGTCGGTGTACGCGGTGCTCAGCTCCGCCCCGGACGGCGGCCTGACCCTCGCCACCGCCAGCGCCGGAGCGCCCGCCGCCAGCGAACTCGTCACCGGGGTGTTCACCGAGGCGGCCCGGCAGGCCGGGGTGCCACTTCAGGTCACCGACGACGTGCCGGTCTCCGCCGACGACCCGCGCGGCCTGGTGCCGTTCTACCTGGCCGTCGGCGTGGTGCTCGGCGGCTACCTGGCGTCCACCGCCCTCGGCATCTCGCTCGGCACCAGCCCGCGCAGCCTGCGCCGGGCCGGGCTGCGGATCGCCACGCTCGCGGTGCACGCGATCCTGCTCGGCGTCATCGGGGCGATCCTGGTCGGGCCGGTGCTCGGTGTGTTCGCCGGGCACGTGGCGACGGTGGCGGTGGTCGGCGCGCTCGCCGCGTTCGCGGCCGGGATGGTCGCCGCCGCCGTGCAGGGCTGGCTCGGGCTGCTCGGCACCGGCATCGTGATCCTGCTGCTCGTGGTGCTCGGCAACCCCGGCTCCGGCGGCATCTACGCGCCCGAGTTCCTGCCGCCGTTCCTGCGCGGCATGCACCGCTGGAACGTGCCAGGCCTCGCCACCGACCTGTTCAAGTCGGCCATCTACTTCGACTGGCGCGGCGGCGGGTGGGCGCTGACCGGGTTGCTGCTCTGGGTGCTCGCCGGCCTGGCCGGTCTGCTCACCGCGACCATGTTCCGCGCCCGGCGGCGGCCGCCGCCGGGTCGGCACGCCGCCGACCGGGGCTGACCGGCGGGCCGTCCCAGAGTGCAGATCATCACGCCGTCCCCCTCCTGCCCACCGGGGGCACGCGGATACCATCCAGAGGAGTCGGACAGCGCTGTCCTTCGTCCTCGCGTAAGGAGCGCAACCGTGACCGACCAGCACGACCACGACGGCCCCGACGCCGCTCTCCGGGCCGACATCCGCCGCCTCGGCACGCTGCTCGGGCAGACCCTCGCCCGCCAGGAGGGCCGTCCGCTGCTCGACCTGGTCGAGGAGATCCGCGCCCAGGTCCGCTCCGACGTGCCGGCCGCCGCCCAGCGCCTCGCCGGGCTCGACGTCACCACCGGCACGAAGCTGGCCCGCGCCTTCTCCACCTACTTCCACCTGGCGAACATCACCGAGCAGGTGCACCGCGCGCGGGACCTGCGCCGTCGCCGCGCCACGCACGGCGGCTGGCTGGACCAGGCGGCCAAGATGATCGCCGAGCGGGGCGTACCGGCCGAGGAGATCGCCGCGGCGGCCCGGCGGCTTGCCGTACGCCCGGTCTTCACCGCCCACCCGACCGAGGCGGCCCGCCGGTCCATCCTGTCCAAGCTGCGCGCGGTCGCCGACGAGCTGGACACCGAGACCGCGAACGCGATCCTCTACGGCGCCAGCGACGAGGGCCCGGCAAACCGCCGCCTGGCCGAACTACTCGATCTCATGTGGCAGACCGACGAGCTGCGGCTGGACCGGCCGGACCCGACCGACGAGGCGCGCAACGCCATCTACTACCTGCGGGACCTGTACGCCGAGGCCGCGCCGCAGGTCCTCGACGACCTCGCCGACACGCTGCGCACGCTCGGCGTGGAGACGTCACCGACGTCCCGCCCGCTGAGCTTCGGCACCTGGATCGGCGGCGACCGCGACGGCAACCCGTTCGTCACGCCGGTGGTCACCCGCGAGGTGCTGCGCATCCAGCACGAGCACGGCATCGCCGCCACCGAGAAGGCGATGGACGAGCTGATCACCGAGGTCAGCGTCTCCCGGCGGCTGCGCGCGGTGTCGCTCGACCTGTCCGCCAGCCTGGCCAAGGACCTCGACGCGCTACCGGAGGTGGCACCCCGGTTCCGCCGGGTGAACGCGGAGGAGCCGTACCGGCTCAAGGCGCGGTGCGTGAAGGCGAAGCTCGCCAACACCCGGGAACGGCTGCGCGCCGACACCCCGCACGTGCCGGGGCGCGACTACCGGGGCTCGGCCGAGCTGATCGCCGACCTGGAGCTGCTGCGCGCCTCGCTGGCCCGCAACTCCGGTCAGCTCACCGCCGTGGGGCGGCTCGCCTCGACCATCCGTACGGTGTCCGCGTTCGGCCTGCACCTGGCCACCATGGACATCCGGGAGCACGCGGAGAAGCACCACGAGGTGCTGGCTCAGCTCTACGAGGCGGTCGGCGAGGTGTCCGACTACCCGGCCCTGTCCCGGCTGGAGCGCACCAAGCTGCTCGCCGACGAGCTGACCGGCCGCCGTCCGCTCTCCACCCAGGACAGCCCGCTCACCGAGTCGGCCCGCAAGACGTTCGACGTGTTCGCGGCGATCCGCGAGGCGCAGGACCGGTTCGGCCCCGAGGTCATCGAGTCGTACATCATCTCGATGACGCTCGGCGTGGACGACGTTCTCGCCGCGGTGGTGCTGGCCCGCGAGGCCGGCCTGGTGGACGTGCACTCCGGGCGGGCCCGCATCGGCATCGTGCCGCTGCTGGAGACCCCGGCCGAGCTGAACGCCGGTGGCGAACTGCTGGACGAGCTGCTGTCGCTGCCCGCGTACCGGGCGCTGGTCGCGGCGCGGGGCGACGTGCAGGAGGTGATGCTCGGCTACTCCGACTCCAACAAGGAGGCGGGCATCACCACCAGCCAGTGGTCCATCCACCGGGCGCAGCGCGCGCTGCGGGACGTGGCCGCGCGGCACGGTGTGCACCTGCGGTTGTTCCACGGCCGGGGCGGCACCGTCGGCCGGGGTGGCGGCCCCACGCACGACGCGATCCTGGCCCAGCCGTACGGCACGCTCGACGGCGCGATCAAGGTGACCGAGCAGGGTGAGGTCATCTCCGACAAGTACACGTTGCCGGCGCTGGCCCGGGAGAACCTGGAACTGACGGTCGCGGCGGTGCTCCAGGCCACACTGCTGCACACCGCGCCCCGGCAGCCGGCCGAGATGCTGGAGCGCTGGGACGCGGCCATGGACGTCGTCTCGGAGTCGGCGTTCCGGTCCTACCGGTCGCTGGTCGAGGACCCGGACCTGCCCGCGTACTTCTGGGCCTCCACCCCGACCGAGCTGCTCGGCGCGCTGAACATCGGCTCCCGGCCGGCGAAGCGCCCGAACACCGGTGCCGGACTGTCCGGCCTGCGGGCCATCCCGTGGGTGTTCGGCTGGACGCAGACCCGGCAGATCGTGCCGGGCTGGTTCGGCGTGGGCTCCGGGCTGGCCGCCGCGCGGGCGGCCGGGCTGGCCGACGTGCTCGCCGAGATGAACCGGAACTGGCACTTCTTCCGCACGTTCCTGTCGAACGTCGAGATGATGCTGACCAAGACCGACCTGACCATCGCCCGGCGGTACGTGGAGACGCTGGTGCCGAAGAAGCTGCACCCGATCTTCGACAAGATCGAGCAGGAGTACGAGCTGACCAAGCAGGAGGTGCTGGCGGTCACCGCCTCACCGGCGCTGCTGGACAACTCCCCGGTGCTCCAGCGCACGCTCGCCGTGCGGGACACCTACCTGGAGCCGCTGCACCACCTCCAGGTGGCGTTGCTGCGGCAGTACCGCGAGTCCGGCGCGGCCGGGCGGGCGGTGGCGACCGCGCCGGGTGGGCGACGCGCCCCGAACGACGGCACGGCCCTGGAGCGGGCGCTGCTGACCACCGTCAACGGCATCGCCGCCGGCATGCGCAACACCGGCTGAGGTGTAAGGAAGGGCCCCCTCTTAACGCCTCGTGCATAAGAGGGGGCCCTTTTTAACGCATGCGCCGAGCGCGCCCGAGTGGCGCGAGTGGCGCGCTCGGACGCGCGGTCTCGGACGCGCGGCGCCGGCTAGAAGTCGCCGCCGCCGAAGTCCCCGCCGAAGTCGCCGCCGCCGAAGCCACCGAAGTCGCCGCCGCCGAAGCCACCACCACCACCGAAGTCGCCACCGGCGTCGCCGCCGCCCATGTCGCCGCCCTGGTCGCCGAAGTCCTGGCCGTCGCCGAAGCCCTCCTGGTAGCCGGCGTCGTAGCCGTACCCGGGGTCGGCGAACGCGGGCGAGAACAGCGCGTCCGCGATCAGCATGCCGCCGACCACACCGACGCCCGCCCCGAGCGCGGTCTTCCACCACGGCGTGGAGTACCAGCCGGCCGGCACCGGCCGCCCCTGGAACCGCCCACCGGGGTAGTAGTAGGGCGTCGCGTTCCCCGGCTGCGGGCCGGCCCGGAACGTCTGCCCCTGCACGTCGACCTGGCGTTCCTTGGTGAGCGCGCCGGCGCCCTGGGCGGAGGCGAGCGGCGGCAGCTCCGGGCCCGGGTCGATGCCCATCGCGGTCCGCGCCGCCCGGATGTACGCCAGCCCTTCCAGCGCGGTCTCCCGGGCCAGCCCGAACTGGCGCGGCGTGCTCGCCTGCTCCAGCTGCGAACCGGCCGCGTTGTAGCGCTCACCGGCGTCGGCGAGCGCCTGCCGGACCGCCGGGGCGTCGCCGTGCAGGTTCATGAGCTGGCCGCCGAGCCGCTCGTACCAGCGCTGCGCCTCGGCGCGGGCGTCGGCCAGCTCGTTCGACCGCCGCGACCTGCTCCCCCTTCGCCAGAACACGAACGCACCTCCGAGCAGCAGGATCAGGACCAGCCACAACGCGAACTCCATGACTCAAACGTACCCACCGGGCGCTCGTCGTACCCGTTTGGCAAGCTCTTGGCCATGAGCTTTGCGACGCTGGCCGTGGTGCTGCTCTGCCTCGCCGCGGGCGGCGCGGTGGGCTGGCTGGCCGCGCGGGCGCGCGCGGCGGCGGACATCGCCCGCCTGGAGGCGACGCTCGCCGCCACCAAGGCCGGCGAGGGGCGGCTGGAGCAGTCCATGCGGGCGCTCAGCTACGAGGCGACGGCGCAGTCCCAGGAGGCGGTTGCCCGCGCGGTCGCGCCGCTGCACGAGACGCTGCGCCGCTACGAGCAGCGGGTGGCCGAGCTGGAGCGGGACCGCGTCGACGCGTACGCCGAGCTGCGCGAGCAGGTGCGCGCCATGAGCACGGTCTCCGGCGAGCTGCGCACCGAGACCAAGCAACTGGTCGCCGCGCTGCGCGCGCCGCAGGTGCGGGGCCGCTGGGGCGAGCACCAGCTCCGCCGGATCGTCGAGGCCGCCGGCATGCTGGAGCACTGCGACTTCAGCGAGCAGGTCACCGCCGCGACCGACCACCAGGGGGTACGCCCCGACCTGGTGGTACGCCTGCACGGCGGCCGGACGGTGGTGGTGGACGCCAAGGCGCCGTTCGACGCGTACCTGACCGCGATGGAGGCGCGCGACGAGCGCGGGCGCGACACCCACCTGGACGCGCACGCCCGGCACCTGCGCGCGCACGTGGACGCCCTGGCCGCCAAGTCCTACTGGTCGGCGTTCGACCAGACACCCGAGTTCGTGGTGTTGTTCGTGCCGGCGGACCCGTTCCTCGACGTGGCGCTGCAACGCGACCCGTCCCTGTTGGAGCACGCGTTCGCCCGCAACGTGGTGCTCGCCACCCCGGCCACTCTGGTGGCGCTGCTGCGCACGGTCGCCTACTCGTGGCGGCAGGAGGCGCTGGCGCGCAACGCGGCCACCGTCCACTCGCTGGCCCGCGAGCTGTACGCACGGCTGTCCACACTGGGTGACCACGTCGGCAAGCTCGGCAGTTCGCTGAGCGGGGCGGTGACGGCGTACAACAGGGCGGTGGGGTCGCTGGAGGCGCGAGTGCTGGTCAGCGCCCGCAAGCTGGCCGAGCTGGGTGTCTCCGACGACGAGCTGGCCACCCCGGCGCAGGTCGAGCTGGCGCCGAGGCAGCCGCAGGCACCAGAGCTGCTGGGGACGCCGTCCACATCGTCCGAGAGGTCGGCAGGCGTCGACATCTAGCACGGCACGCGCGATGACGTAGGCCGATCCGTATCACGGACTGATCACAAACCCAGGCCGAGTAGTGACACCTGCCGTCGTGACACGCAGGATCACCGTCACACGTGCCCTGCCCCTCGAGGGCCCTGTTCTCTGGAGGAAGAGAACGTTGAGTAGACCCCGCACGCGCAGCCGGCGACCGTCCGCCGCGCTCCTGGCCTCGGTCCTCGCGGCCGGCGCTCTGACCGTCGGAGGTGGCGCCGGTACCGCGAGCGCCGCCCCGGCCCCCCAACCCTCGCAGCCGACCGCCGCGAAGGCACTGGGCGCACACGACGCCAAGCTGCTCGACGAGGCCGAGGCGAAGAACGCGCCGACCGTCACGATGATCGTCGCGGCCAGGAAGGGCTCGACCAAGAAGGTCGTCGACGGCCTGACCGCCCTGGGCGCCACCGTCAGCCAGCGGTACGACCAGATCGGCTACGTGCTGGCCCAGGTACCGACCGCGAAGGCGCTCAAGGCCGCCACGCTGCCCGGTGTCGCCGCCGTCGACCTGGACGAGACCATCAAGCTCCCCGACCCGGCCCCGGAGGCGGCCCCGAAGGGCGCCAAGACCGCCGCGCAGGCCCAGACGCTGGCCGGGCCGGGCGGCGACACCGGTGCGGTGAACCCGTACATGCCGACGAACGAGACCGGCGCGGAGTCCTTCAAGGCCGCGAACCCGCAGTGGGACGGCCGCGGCGTCACCATCGGCATCATGGACTCCGGTGTGGACCTCGACCACCCGGCGCTGCAGCAGACCACCACCGGCGAGCGCAAGATCGTCGACTGGGTGACCGCCACCGACCCGCTGGAGGACGCGTCCTGGCGGCCGATGCTGACCGAGGTCAGCGGCCCGACGTTCACCACCTCGCTCGGCACCTGGACGGCGCCGGCCGGCAACTACCGGTTCAACGTGTTCCGCGAGAACATCACCGCGAACAGCGACGCGCGGGGTGACCTCAACCGCGACGGGGACACCACCGACTTCTGGGGCGTGCTCTACAGCCCCACCACCGGTGACGTCCGCGTCGACGCGAACCAGAACAACGACTTCACCGACGACGAGGTGATGCGGCCGTACAAGGAGAAGTTCCAGGTCGGCCACTTCGGCACGGACAACCCGGCCACCGCCGTACGGGAGCAGATCCCGTTCGTGGTCGAGTACCGGCGCAACGTGAACACCGCCCCGGTCGGCGGCCCCGGCCTGGTCGACTACGTCAACATCGGCATCGTCGAGAGCACCCACGGCACCCACGTCGCCGGCATCACCGCCGCCAACGACATGCTCGGCAACAGCGCCTTCGACGGCGCCGCCCCGGGTGCCAAGCTGGTCTCCGCCCGCGCCTGCTCCTGGGGTGGCGGCTGCACCGCGGCGGCGCTCACCACCGGCATGGCCGACCTGGTGATCAACCGCAAGGTCGACGTGGTGAACATGTCGATCGGCGGCCTGCCCGCGCTCAACGACGGCTCGAACGCCCGCGCGGTCCTCTACAACGACCTGATCAACACCTACGGCGTGCAGCTGTTCATCTCGGCCGGCAACTCCGGCCCGGGTCTGAACACCGTCGGCGACCCGTCGGTCGCCACCGACGTGGTCAGCGTCGCGGCGAGCATCAGCAAGGACACCTGGCTGGCCAACTACGGCTCGGTGGTCCGCAAGGACAACGCGCTGTTCAACTTCTCCTCGCGCGGCCCGCGTGAGGACGGCGGCTTCAAGCCAAACGTCGCCGCTCCGGGCTCGGCCATCTCCACCGCGCCGACCTGGCAGCCGGGCAACCCGGTGCCGGAGGCGGGCTACCCGCTGCCCCCGGGCTACCAGATGCTCAACGGCACCTCGATGGCCGCCCCGCAGGCCACCGGCGCCGCCGCGCTGCTGCTGTCGGCCGCCAAGGCGACCGGCAAGGGCGTCACCCCGGCCGCGCTGCGCCGGGCCGTCTACACCTCGGCCCAGCCGATCGCGGATGTCCCGACGTACGCGCAGGGCTACGGCATGTTCGACGTGCCGGGCGCGTGGAGCCTGCTCGCCAAGGGCGTGCCGACCCGCACCTACACCTCCGAGGCGCCGGTCTGCACCGAACTGTCGCCGAACCTGACCCGCTACGACCGGGCCTCCGGCACGTTCGTGCCGAACCCGAACGTCGGCACCGGCCTCTACAACCGCTGCGCCGCCGACCGCGGTGGCCAGAAGGTCAAGGAGAGCCGCCACTACGAGGTGAAGCTGACCCGCACCAGCGGCCCGAACAAGGGCATCAAGCACGAGGTCGCGTTCCGCGGCAACGACGGCACCTACAGCGCCCCCAAGGTGGTCTGGCTGCCGCTGAACAAGACCGTCACGGTCAAGGTGAAGGCCAAGCCGATGACGGCCGGCGCGCACGGCGCCATCATGACCGTCGACGACCCGGCCACCGACGTGGTCGACTTCGAGGTCGCCACCGTCGTGGTCGCCTCGAACCCGGTGGTCGCTCCGGCGTACTCCTTCTCGGTCGACGGCTCGGTCGAGCGGAACAACTTCCGGTCGTACTTCGTGACCGTCCCGCCGGGTGCGGGCGCGCTCCAGGTCAACCTGTCCGGCATCGCGACCGGCTCGCAGACCCGCTTCATCGCCATCAACCCGTATGGCGTGCCGGTCGAGAGCACCGCCAGCACCGCCTGCTACACCAACTTCTCCGACGCCGCGGTCTGCAAGCCGCAGGAGCGGGACTACCAGAACCCGCTGCCGGGCGTGTGGGAGATCGAGGTGGAGGCGCGTCGCACCTCGCCGGCGTTGGACAACCCGTTCCGGCTGCAGGCCCGCGTGCAGGGCGTCAAGGTGGAGCCCGCAGTGGTCCAGCTCCCGTCGGTCACCGCGGGCACCCCGGCCTCGGTGAGCTGGAAGCTGACCAACACGTTCGGCCCGGTCCAGGTGACCGGCGTCGGCGGTCCGCTGGCGAGCGCCCGGGCCGAGCGGCCCAGCATCACCGAGGGCGCCACCCAGGAGTACGTGGTGGAGGTGCCCGAGGGCGCCACCTCGTTCACCGCCCGGATCGGCAACCCGTCCGACCTGAGCGCCGACCTGGACCTGACCGTCTTCCGCGGCACCACCCAGGTGGGCCAGTCGGCCGACGGTGACTCGGAGGAGGCGGTCACGCTGACCAACCCGACGCCGGGCACCTACCGGGTCGTGATCGACGGTTACTCGATGAGCGACCCGAGCACCGCGTACGACTACCGGGACTCGTTCGCGTCCCCGGCGCTGGGCACGCTCTCCGCGCCGTCCACGCCGCTGTCCCTGGCCAACGGCGCCACCGCCACCCTGACCGGTGCGGTGACCGCCCTGTCCACCCCGGCCGCCGGCCGGGAGCTGTACGGCGACATGGCCGTGACCACCACCGAGGGCGCGGTCGTCGGCCGCGGTTCGGTCGAGGTCCTCGCGGTCAACTGAGCCGCTGACACGACGGAGCCCCGTCCCCTCTCGCAGGGGGCGGGGCTCCTTCGTGTCGTCAGGCGCGCCGGGCGGACTCGACCACGAACGGGGTGCCCTGCTGGCAGGTGGTCATCATGCCCGGCTCGGGGCGGCCGGTGACCTCGACCCGGACGCCGGCCTTGAGCACGTCGCGCGGGCCGCCGACCAGCAGGTGACCGTCGAGCAGCAGGCAGTTCGGCTCCACGCCGGCCTGCACGGTGCCGGAGATGACGGTCCCGCCGACACCCGGCGGCGTCGACGGGCCGCCCTTCCAGGAGGGGTCCGGGCGGGTCGTCGGGCTGGTGCCGGGGTCGGGCTGGCTGGTCACCGGGGCGGCTCCCGTCGTACTCGGGCTCGGGCTCGGGCTGGAATCGGCGGACCCGTCGCCGGGCGCGGCGCAGGCGGTCAGCGCGAGGCCGGCGAGCAGTGCGACGAGCACCGTACGAGGAGTCTTCATGATCGGTTGGACGCGGCGGGCGGCCGATCCGTTCCCGGTCAGCCGCGCGCCGCGGCGGCGGCCTTCATGTCGCGCTTGAGTTCCTGCGGCAGCGAGAACGTCAGCCGCTCGTCCGCCGTGGTGATCTCCTCGACGTCGCCGAAGCCGCGCTCGGCCAGGTGCGCGAGCACCTGCTGGACCAGCTCGTCGGGCACGCTCGCGCCGGAGGTCACACCCACAGTGCGGGCGCCGGCCAGCCAGGCGTCCTCGATCTCGTGCGCGAAGTCGACCAGGTAGCCGGCGCGGGCCCCGGCGTCCAGCGCCACCTCGACCAGCCGGACGGAGTTCGAGGAGTTGCGCGAGCCGACCACGATCACCACGTCGCACTCCGGGGCGATCTCCTTGACCACGTGCTGGCGGTTGGAGGTGGCGTAACAGATGTCGTCGCTGGGCGGCGACTGGAGCAGCGGCAGGCGCTTCTTGAGCCGGGCCACGGTCTCCAGCGTCTCGTCCACGGACAAGGTGGTCTGGGACAGCCAGACCACCTTCTCCGGGTCGCGCACGGTGACCTTGTCGACCCCGTCCGGGCCGTCGACGAGCTGGATGTGGGCGGGCGCCTCACCGGCGGTGCCGATGACCTCCTCGTGCCCCTCGTGGCCGATGAGCAGGATGTCGTAGTCCTGCGCGGCGAAGCGGCGGGCCTCGTGGTGCACCTTCGTGACCAGCGGGCAGGTGGCGTCGATCGCCCGCAGCGAGCGCTGCTTGGCCTGCTCGTACACCTCGGGGGCCACGCCGTGGGCGGAGAAGATGACTGTGGCGCCCTCCGGCACCTCCTCGTTCTCCTCCACGAAGATCGCGCCCTGGGCCTCCAGCGTGCGCACCACGTGCTTGTTGTGCACGATCTGCTTGCGCACGTAGATCGGGGCGCCGTAGAGCTTCAGCGCCTCCTCGACGGTCTGCACCGCCCGGTCCACGCCCGCGCAGTAGCCGCGGGGGTTGGCCAGGAGCACGCGCTTGCCGGTCCGGGGAGTCGTCTCAGCGTCAGTCACAGGCCCATCGTACGTGCCGCTCTCCCGCGCGGCAGCGGCCGCGAGGCGCGCGCGGGCGCTGTCGGTGCCGGGTCGTAGGGTGGGCGGGTGAGCGCGGGAGAAGACGGCCGAGGGGCGCCGGACGGGCGGAGCACGGCCGAGGAGCCGTGGCCGGTCCGGGTGGTCAGCCAGAAGGTCGGCGCCTGGATCGCCCGCCTGGGCTGGGTGTGGGTCGACGGCCAGGTGGCGCAGATCAGCCGCCGCCCCGGCGCGAGCACCGTCTTCCTCACGCTGCGTGACCCGTCGGCCGATCTCAGCCTCACCGTCACCACCAACCGGGACGTGCTGGACGCGGGCGCGCCGGAGCTGCGCGAGGGTGCGCGGGTGGTGCTGCACGCCAAGCCCGAGTTCTACGCCGCCCGGGGCACGCTGAGCCTGCGGGCCGACGAGATCCGCCAGGTCGGCCTCGGTGAGCTGCTGGCCCGGCTGGAGAAGCTCAAGAAGCTGCTCGCCGCGGAGGGCCTGTTCGACAGGGCCCGCAAGCGGCGGCTGCCGTTCCTGCCGGGCCGGGTCGGCCTGATCACCGGCCGCGCCTCGGCGGCCGAACGGGACGTGCTGACGAACGCCCGCCGCCGGTGGCCCGCCGTCGACTTCCGCACGATCAACGTGGCGGTGCAGGGGCCGAGCGCGGTGCCGGACATCGTCGGCGCGCTCAAGGTGCTCGACGCCGACCCGGCCGTCGACGTGATCGTCATCGCCCGGGGCGGCGGCGGCATCGAGGATCTGCTGCCCTTCTCCGACGAGGCGCTGTGCCGGGCGGTGTTCGCCTGCCGCACCCCTGTGGTCAGCGCGATCGGCCACGAGACGGACGCGCCGCTGCTCGACTACGTGGCCGACGTGCGCGCCTCCACCCCCACCGACGCGGCCAAGCGCATCGTGCCGGACCTGACCGAGGAGACCCGGCTGATCGGGCAGGCCCGGTCCCGCCTGGAACGGGCCGTTCGTCACCTGGTCGACCGGGAACAGCACCGGATCGACCTGCTGCGCTCCCGTCCGGTCCTGGCCCGCCCGCAGGTGATGGTCGAACAGCGGGCGGTGGACGTGTCAGCGCTGCGCGACCGCGCCGACCGCACCCTTGAGCACCGGCTGCGGGGCGCCACCGACGACCTGCGGCACACGCTGGCCCGGCTGCGCGCGCTGTCCCCGGCGGCGACGATGGAGCGCGGCTACGCGATCGTGCAGCGCGCCGACGGCCACGTCGTCCGCGCGGCCACCGAGGTGGCGAAGGGCGACGCACTGCGGGTACGCCTCGCCGAGGGCGAGCTGACCGCCACCGTCGACGGCTGAGGGAAGAGGAACCATGACCGGGACGAAGCAGGACGAACAGCTCAGCTACGAGCAGGCCCGCGCCGAGTTGGCCTCGGTGGTGGAGCGGCTGGAGGCGGGTGGCACCTCGCTGGAGGAGTCGCTGGCCCTCTGGGAACGCGGCGAACAGCTCGCCGGGGTGTGCCAGCGCTGGCTGGACGGCGCTCGCGCCCGCATCGACGCCGCGCGCCAGCGCGCCGAGGACTGACCCGAAACGAATCCTGGGCAGCTCCCGCTCGGCGCGGGAACTGCCCAGGTCTCGGGGAGCGGTGGGTCAGTTGAACAGGCCGTACAGCTCGGCGGGCGCCTCGACGACCTGGTCGGCCGAGGGCTTCTGGGCCGGGGCCGCGTTGCCGTAGTCGGTGTAGGTGATCTTCAGGTCCTGCGCGGCGCTCTGGCCGGCGGCCGGGATCTTGAGCACCATCTCGCTGAGCCGGCCCTGCGTGTCGACCTTGGCGGTGAACGGCACCGACTGGGCCTGCGCCCCGAGCGCGGTGATCACGGCCGGGTCGAGCGAGCCCGCCTGGGCGGCCTTCGACACGTCGACGGTGCCCTCGTACGCGCCCTCGCCGGTCTGCCGCACCTCGGTGATGCCCTGGGTGAGCACGGCGCTGCCGGCCGGGTCGAGCTTCTCGAAGTCGAAGCCGAGCGCCCGGTTGCCCTTGATCCGGTTCTGGTCGAGGTGGTGGTACTTGCCGGTGTTGAGGTTCTTCACGCCGGGGATCTGCGCGGCGGCGGCGCCGCCGAGTTCGAGCTTGACCCAGCTGTCCGGCTTGGCGTGGATCAGGTCCAGCTTCATCATCAGGTCCGACGACGGGTCGCCGATGGTCATCCGCATGTCGGCGCTCTGGCTCGGCTCGTGCACCTGCCCTTCGGCGGTGGAGCCCGCGCCGGTCATGGTGAACTTGAAGTTCCCCTCGCGGATCGCGTTGGTGGAGTCGAGCAGGGCCTGCTTGGCCGCGCTGCTGGACGCCGTGGCGCTCGGTGCGACGCTGCCGGAGGCGCTCGGGGTCGCGGAGGCGTCGGACGTCGTCCCGTTGCCGTTGCAGGCCGCCAGGCCGGGAATGAGCAGCGCCGCGGCGAACGCGGTGGCGCTGAAGCGTCGTATCTTCACGTCAACCTCTCCAGGTGGGTCGTCCGGGCTCGATGTCCCTTCTGTTCCCGGAAGCGGCCTTCCGCAATCCCGCCTCACCCGGAGGGAGGACGATCAGCGCAGCGACGTGGCGAGCTTGCGCAGCTCCGACTCCCCCGCGTCGCCGACGACGATCACGGTGCGGTTCGGCTCCAGCAGGACGAGCGCCTGCTCGTTGCCGCGCGCGGTGTAGCGCTGCCAGCTCAGCCCGCCGGGCAGGTCGGCCGCGCCCTGCGGCTGTCCCTCGGTCAGCTCGGCCGGCAGCAGCTTCTCCGCCGGGACGTTGCTCTCCACGAGCTGGGCGCCCCGGCCCTCCGGGGTCACGTAGCCGATGCGCAGCGTGGAGCCGTCCGCCTCGGTCCGGAACCGGGCGTTCACCGTACGCCAGTCGTCGCCCAGCCCGGTCGGCTCGCTGACCGGGAAGGCGTTCGCGGAGCGGGCCTGCTCCAGCGCGGGCGCCGGGTCGACGGTGACCGGCGAGTCGCCGCCGAGGAAGCCCCGGTAGAAGGCGAGCAGCAGCGCGATCGGGACCAGCAGGATCAGCAGGGACAGCGCCATGTCCTTCGGCGACCGCTCGGACCGGGCCTTGCCCCCCGCCGGACCAGCCGCGGGCGCACCCGCTGCCGGTGTCACAGCCGCGGGCTCGCCGGGCGCGGGTGCCACAGCCGCGGGCTCGCCCAGCGCGGGCTGGCCCTCCGGCGGGGTGGCGTCGGTCGGTGTGCGGTCGGCAGGCTGTGCGGCTTCCACCCGGCCATTGTCGCAGCCCACCGGGGGACGTGATCCTGGCCTCCTCCGCCCCGCCGGGACGGCGAACCTGAGATCGTGTGAGGATCAGCGACAAACCGGCGGTGGTGACCGCCGGTCCCACCCCGCAACGTCGCGAGGAGGCCGCCATGACAACCACCAGTACGCGGACGCCCCAGGATCTCGACCGCAACCTCGCCCTCGATCTGGTCCGGGTCACCGAGGCCGCGGCGATGGCTGCCGGCCGCTGGGTCGGCCGGGGCGACAAGGAAGGCGGCGACGGCGCAGCTGTCGACGCCATGCGAAAGCTGATCAACTCGATCCCGATGCGCGGCGTCGTGGTGATCGGCGAGGGCGAGAAGGACAACGCCCCGATGCTGTTCAACGGCGAGGAGGTCGGCGACGGGACCGGCCCCGAGGTGGACGTGGCGGTCGACCCGATCGACGGCACCACGCTGATGAGCAAGGGCATGCCGAACGCGCTGGCGGTGCTCGCGGTGGCCGAGCGCGGCGCGATGTTCGACCCGAGCGCCGTCTTCTACATGGAGAAGCTGGCCGTCGGCCCGATGTACGCCGACGTGGTGGACATCAACGCCGGGGTGGCCGAGAACATCAACCGGATCGCCAAGGTCAAGGGCACCGACGCCGCCGAGGTGACCGTGTGCGTGCTGGACCGCTCGCGCCACGACGACCTGGTGAAGCAGATCCGGCGTACCGGCGCCGGGATCCGGTTCATCTCCGACGGCGACATCGCCGGCGCCATCGCGGCGGCGCGTGGCGAGTCGGACGTGGACGTGCTGATGGGCATCGGCGGCACCCCGGAGGGCATCACGGCGGCGTGCGCGCTCAAGTGCATGGGCGGCATGATGCAGGCCAAGCTCTGGCCGAAGGACTCCGACGAGCGCCGCAAGGCGCTGGACGCCGGGCACGACCTGGACCGGGTGCTGTTCACCGACGACCTGGTCACCGGCGACAACTGCTTCTTCGTGGCCACCGGCGTCACCTCGGGTGACCTGCTGCGCGGCGTGCGGTACCGCTCCGGTGGGGCGTACACGCAGTCGATCGTGATGCGTTCCAAGAGCGGCACGATCCGGGTGATCGACTCGTACCACCGGCTGGAGAAGCTCGCCCTCTACTCGGCCGTCGACTTCGACGGCCGACCGCTGGCCGAGCAGGAGTGAGCAGAGCCGGGACGGCGGCACCACCGGCACCGCCGACGCTGTCGACCGGACGACGTGTCGCAGGTGTCGGGCTGGCCACCGCCTCGGGCGTGATGGTCGCCGTCCAGTCCCGGATCAACGGCGAGCTGGGCGTACGCCTGGCCGACGGAATCGCCGCGGCGGTGGTCTCGTTCGGCGTGGGCCTGCTGATCCTGCTGGTGCTGGTCCCCGCCACCCCCGGTGGCCGGCGGGGACTGGCCGCCCTGCGCGGCGCGCTGCGCGCCGGCACGCTGCGGCCGTGGCAGTGCCTGGGCGGCGTGTGCGGCGCGTTCCTGGTCGCGACGCAGGGGCTGACCATCGGCACGCTCGGCGTGGCGGTCTTCACCGTCGCGGTGGTGGCCGGGCAGTCCGGCAGCAGCCTGCTCGTCGACCGGGCCGGCATCGGCCCGACCGGCCGGCAGCCGGTCACCCCGAACCGGCTGATCGGCGCGGTGCTCACAGTGCTCGCGGTCCTGCTGGCGGTGGGCGACCGGCTCGGCGACCCGAAAGCGCTGGTGCTGGCCGTGCTGCCGCTGGCGGCCGGGGTGGGCATCGCCTGGCAGCAGGCGGTGAACGGGAGGGTCCGGGCGGCGGCGGGCAGCGCCATGACGGCCACGCTGGTGAACTTCACAGTGGGCACCGCGGCGCTGCTGCTCACGTTCGCTGTCGACCTGGCGGTACGCGGCCGGCCGGCCGGCGCTTTCCCGGCCGAGCCGTGGCTGTATCTCGGCGGCCCGATCGGCATCGTGTTCATCGCGCTGGCCGCCGCCCTCGTCCGGTTCACCGGGGTGCTGCTGCTCGGCCTGGCGACCATCGCCGGGCAGATCGTCGGCGCGGTGCTGCTGGACCTGGCGCTGCCGACCGCCGCCTCGCACCCCGGGCTGGACACGCTGCTCGGCGCGGCGCTGACCCTCGTCGCCGTGCTCGTCGCCGCCTTCGGCCCGACCCGTCCCCGCACCTAGCGGGCGGCGGCGGGCGCGGCGGCGCGCAGGCCGGTGACCATCTCGTCGACCACCCGGTCCAGCGGCGTCCCCTCGATCCCGAACGTCTCGGTGGCCGCGGTGGAGTCCATCACGAACGGCCCGGCGAACTGGTGCGCGGTCTCCCGGATCTCCTTGGCGAACGGGTCGGCGAGGCCGCCGAGCCAGAGCACCGGGTAGGGCATCCGGGTCAGCCGGGGTGCCGGCGCCCCGGCCCGCTCCGCCGCCCGGTGGGCGAGCGCCCGCATGGACATCGGGGGCGCGCTGGGCACGTGCCAGGCCCGTCCCCAGGCCCGCGGGTCGGCGGCGACCGCGACGAGGGTACGGGCGACGTCCCCGACGTACGTCCAGGTGTGCGGCGCGTCCCAGGCCACCGGCAGGAACACCCGCTGCCCGGCGAGCACCTTGGGCAGCACCATCATGGGCAGCGAGTTGCCGCCGAGGCCGATGTAGTCGGAGCCGCGTACCTCGGTGATCCGGGCCCGGCCGGCGCGGTGGGCGGCCAGGGCGTCGGCCCACATCCGGTTGCGGACCCGGCCCTTGACGCCGGTGGCGGCGAGCGGGGTCGCCTCGGTCATCGGGGCGTCGACCGGGCCGTACCCGTAGAGGTTGCCGACTGTCGCCAGCACGGCGCCGCTGCGTTCGGCGGCGGTGAGCAGGGCGGCGGCCAGCGGCGGCCAGTCCGTCTGCCACCTGTGGTATTCCGGGTTGGCGCAGTTGTAGAGCGCGTCCGCGCCCTCGGTGTGCGCGGTGAGCCGGTCCGCGTCGGCGGCGTCGGCGGCCACCCGCTCGATCGCCGCGTGCTCGGGGCCGGTGCCGCGCCGGGTGACCATCCGCACGCGCTCGCCGCGCTCGGCGAGGAGGCGGGCGGTGGCGGTGCCGACGGGGCCGGCGCCGACGATCACGTGCAGTGTCATGACAGGTCCACCTTCGCTGAAGCAGTAATCCGAATCGAGAGCACCGCTCTCGCAACAGAGCATGACTTACGCGGCGGCCCACGTCAAGAGCAGTGCTCTCTCTTCTGATTGCCGCTCTCTCCATGGCAGAGTGGAGACATGGTCGCTCCCTCGCTCCGCGCCCGGGTCCGCGCCGGGATGATCGAAGAGATCAAGACGGTCGCCCGCCGCCACCTGGACACCGACGGCGCGAACCTGTCC
Source organism: Micromonospora sp. NPDC049151 (assembly GCF_040648395.1). Taxonomy (NCBI): domain Bacteria; kingdom Bacillati; phylum Actinomycetota; class Actinomycetes; order Micromonosporales; family Micromonosporaceae; genus Micromonospora; species Micromonospora sp. NPDC049151. Next base: position 46,431 of record NZ_JBEZDP010000008.1, on the reverse strand, counting down.
CTGCGCGCGGTCGCCCGGGACCTCGGCATGGTGTCCTCGGCGATCTACCGCTACTTCCCCAGCCGCGACGACCTGCTCACCGCGCTGATCCTGGAGGCGTACGACGCGCTCGGTGACGCCGTGGAGGCGGCCGACGCCGCCGCCGACCAGGCCGACCTGCGCGGACGCTGGCTCGCCGCCTGCCGGGCCGCCCGCGCGTGGGCGCTCGCCCACCCCGCCGAGTACGCGCTGCTCTACGGCAGCCCGGTGCCCGGGTACGCGGCCCCCGACGACACCGTCGCGCCGGCCCAGCGCCCACCTGTGACCCTGGTCGGCATCCTGCGCGACGGGCTGGCGTCCGGCCGGCTCGCCCCGCCCGACGAGGACCTACCCGAGCCGCTGCGCGGCGACGTGGCCGAACTGGTCGGCCTGCTCGGCATGGACGTGCCGCCCGCCCTGCTGGCCCGTGGCATGGCCGGCTGGACCCAGTTGTTCGGGCTGATCAGCTTCGAGCTGTTCGGCCGGATCAACCGGGCGCTGCCGCACCGCGACGAGTACTTCGACCACCAGATCGGACTGATGGCGGACCTGGTCGGCCTGCCCTGACGCCGGTCGGCGTCAGGTGCCGTCGGAGGAGTGGCCGGGGAACAGGTGCGCGGCCGGGTCGATGACGACGGCCGCGTTGTTCACGGCGGTGGCGGCCTCGCCGAAGCCGGTCGCGATCAGGCGGACCTTGCCCGGGTACTCGGTGATGTCCCCGGCCGCGAACACCCGGGGCAGGTTGGTGGCCATCGCGCTGTCCACCACGATGTGCCGCCGGTCGAGGTTCAGCCCCCACTCGGCGAGCGGGCCGAGGTCGGCGGTGAAGCCGAGCGCCGCCACCACCGTGTCCACCGGAAGCGTCTCCACCTCGCCGCCGCGTACGGTCAGCTCGGCGCCGGTGACCGTCTCCTCGCCGTACAGCCGGCTCACCTCGGCGTTCACCACGATCCGCACCGGCAGGGCACGGACGCGCTCGATGGTGGCGGCGTGTGCCCGGAAGCGGTCCCGCCGGTGCACGAGCGTCACCGACCGGGCCAGCGGGGCGAGCGTGGCGGCCCAGTCGAACGCCGAGTCGCCGCCGCCGACGATGAGCACGTGCCTGTCGGTCAGCTCGGCCGGCTGCGGCACGAAGTAGACGATCCCGCCGCCGGTGAAGCTCTCCGCGACCGGCAGCGGCCGGGGCGTGAAGCTGCCGAGCCCGCCGGTGACCAGCACCGCGCCGCAGGTGAGCTGCTCACCGCCGGCCAGGCCGAGCACCGGCCGGCCGTCGAGGTAGGACAGCTTCTCCGCGCGTACGCCGAGGCGGTAGTCGGGGTGGAACGGCGCCGCCTGGGCGACCAGGTTCGCGACCAGCTCACGGCCCTTGATCGCGGGGAAGCCGGCGACGTCGAGGATCAGCTTCTCCGGGTACATCGCGGTGACCTGGCCGCCCGGCTCGGGCAGCGCGTCGATCACCGACACGGAGAGTCCACGGAAACCGGCGTAGTAGGCGGCGAAGAGCCCGGCGGGACCGGCCCCGATCACGGCGACATCGACCTCGCGCATGGCGTACCGTCACTTTCCGCTTCGGATCACCCCGTGCTGATGCGGAAACGGTAGGCGGGCGGGTGGCCGCGGGCAAGCACGTCCCGCGCTTCGATCAACGCGCCGTCAGGGCAGCGTCATCCTCGGTGAGCCGAGACGGTCGGACTCGCCGGCGTCGTTGCGGCGCCGGAACAGGATCGCCGCGACCACGCCGCCGAGCAGCCCGAACAGGTGCCCCTGCCAGGAGATGCGCTCGTCGGTGGGGAGGATGCCGAGCAGCTGCCAGCCGTAGAGCAACCCGACCAGCAGGCCGACGGCGAAGTTCCACCAGCTGCGCTCCACCACGCCCCGGGTGAGCAGGATGCCGAGGTAGCCGAAGATCACGCCGCTGGCGCCGACCACCACCGAGTTGGGTGAGCCGGTGAACCAGACGCCCAGACCGCTGACCAGGATGATCACCCCGGTGGACCAGAGGAACCGGCGGGTGCCCGCGGCCAGCACGAACGTGCCGAGCAGGATCAGCGGGATGCTGTTGCTGTAGAGGTGGTTCCACCCGGCGTGCAGGAACGGCGAGAAGAAGACGCCGTCCAGGCCCTGGAGCCGCTGCGGGATGATGCCGGCGGTGTAGTCGAGGCCGAGTCGCAGGCCGACGTCGAGCGCCTCGATGAGGAACAGCACCGGCACGACCGCGCACATGGCGACGAAGGCCCGGCCGAGCGCCGCGTAGAACGCGTCGGTGCCGAACCGATGGGGGTCGCCGCTGGGGCCGCCGTGCCAGGTCACCTACCAAGAGCTATCAGCAAATGCGGCGGGCCGCCAGTCGGGCGGCGGCACGACGACGGCGGGACACCCGGGTCTGCCGGTGTGTCCCGCCGTCGTGGTGATGTCAGTACCAGCCCGAACTCTGCGACTTCTGCCAGGCGCCGCAGGGGGTGTCGTACCGGCCCTTGATGTAGCCGAGACCCCAGGTGATCTGGGTCGCCGGGTTGGTCTTCCAGTCGTCGGCCACCGAGGCCATCTTGCTGCCCGGCACGGCCTGCGGGATCCCGTACGCCCCCGAGGAGCTGTTGGAGGCCTTCGGATTCCAGCCGCTCTCCTTGGTCCAGAGCTTGTCCAGGCAGGGGAACTGGTCGATGCCGAAGCCCTTGTCGAGCATGATGGCGCAACCGACCTTCCGGTTGCCGCTGTACTCCGCGCACGAGGACGGGATCGGGCCGCTGTACGGCTTGACCTTCGCCTCCTTCTCGGCCGCCTCCGCGGCGTCCCGCTCCTTCTTGCGGGACGCGGCGGCCGCCTCGGCCTTCCTGGCCCGCTCGGCGGCCTCCTTCGCCGCCGCGGCGGCACGCAGCTTCGCCTGGTACTCGGCGGCACGCTTGCGCGACGAGTCCACGCGGTGGTCGGACAGCCGCTCACGCTGGTACGCGTGCTCCGCCTGGTCGACCTCCAGGCCGACCTGTGCGGTCAGGCCCTGCTGCTGGGTCTGTCGATCCTCGCCCAGGTAGAAGCCGCCTGCGACGCCCACGGAGAGCAGTGCGACAGCGGCCGTACGGGCGCCGAACCGGCTCCACAGCCGACTCACGAAGTTTCCCTTCGTCGGGGGCAGGGACACGGCACACGTGGGCCACGGTCGGGTCACGCCGGGTGCCGTGAGCGCACCGGTACCGGTGTGACTCCGGGCCGTGTCCGGCGCTGGAGTGGTAGGTGACGCTCGATGGACACCATCGCGCACGGTGAGGCCGGTGGGAAATGGCCAGGCCGAAAAGTGATCTGCGTCACCCCTAATATCAGGATGAAATAGTGCAAATGCGGCACTCAGCCCGGGATGTCCTCCAGCAGATCGGTGACCATGGCGGCGATCGGAGAACGCTCCGATCGGCTGAGCGTGACGTGCGCGAAGAGGGGATGCCCCTTCAGCGCCTCGATCACCGCGGTCACCCCGTCGTGCCGGCCGACCCGCAGATTGTCCCGCTGGGCCACGTCGTGGGTGAGCACCACCCTCGACCCCTGACCGATCCGGGACAGCACGGTGAGCAGGACGCCCCGCTCCAGCGACTGCGCCTCGTCCACGATGACGAACGCGTCGTGCAGGCTACGGCCGCGGATGTGGGTCAGCGGCAGCACCTCGAGCAGCCCGCGCGAGGTGACCTCCTCCAGCACGTTCTCGTGCACCACCGAGCCGAGCGTGTCGAAGACGGCCTGCGCCCACGGCGACATCTTCTCCGACTCCGACCCGGGCAGGTAGCCCAGTTCCTGGCCGCCGACCGCGTACAGGGGACGGAACACGATCACCTTCTTGTGCCGGCGTCGCTCCATCACCGCCTCCAGCCCGGCGCAGAGCGCCAGCGCGGACTTGCCGGTGCCGGCCCGCCCACCGAGCGACACGATGCCGATCGACTCGTCCAGCAGCAGGTCGAGCGCGATCCGCTGCTCCGCCGAGCGCCCGTGCACGCCGAACGCCTCCCGGTCGCCCCGGACCAGCCGGATCGTCTTGTCCGGCAGCACCCGGCCCAGCGCCGAGCCCCGGCCCGAGTGCAGCACCAGGCCGGTGTGGCAGGGCAGTCCCGCCGCCGCGTCGACGTCGAGCGCCTCGCCCGCGTACAGCCGGCCGATCTCCTCCTCGGCCAGATCCAGCTCGGCCATCCCGGTCCAGGTCGGATCGCTGGCCTGGCCGTGCCGGTACTCGTCGGCGCGCAGGCCCACCGAGGCAGCCTTCACCCGCAGCGGCATGTCCTTGCTGACCAGCGTGACCTGACGCCCCTCGGCGGCCAGGTTGAGCGCCACGGACAGGATGCGCGCGTCGTTCGACTCGTTGCGGAAGCCGGGCGGCAGCACACCGTCGTCGGTGTGGTTCAGCTCCACCCGCAGCGTGCCGCCCTGGTCGTTGGCGGGCACCGGGCGGTCCAGCCGGCCGTGCCGTACGCGCAACTCGTCCAGCATGCGCAGCGACTGGCGGGCGAACCAGCCCAGCTCCGGGTGGTGCCGCTTGCCCTCCAGCTCGGAGATCACCACCAGCGGCAGCACCACCTCGTGCTCGGCGAAGCGGTGGAACGCCGCCGGATCGGACAGCAGGACCGAGGTGTCCAGCACGAAGGCCGGGCCGGCTGGTCGGGGCTCCTCGGCCTCCGCGGCGGCGGCGCGGCGGCTGCGGGTGGTCCGGCGGGTCGGGGCGGTCGAGGCCGGGGTCTGCTCGGCTCCGGCGGGGGTACGGCGAGTGGTCACAGGCCTGCTCCGCGGATGGGCACCCGGCCACCCGAGTTCCGCCTCTTCCGGTGCCCGGAGGACACGGGGTCGGATGCGGGCCCCGTGTGCGAGGACGCAGGTCCGGGCTGTCCGGCTGGCCCGGGAAAACCCCGTGCCATGCCTAGACGCTAATCGCCTCGGGGCCGCGCGGCTAGAGGCGCGCGTGGATCAAGCGTCGTCTTCGCCGGACGTACACCTGTGCGAGTGACGGGCGGACCGCAACCGGCCGGGATGCATGCCCCCTGCGCGCACCCCGGCCGGTCGTCGAGCGCCGCGATGCGGCGCGGGCCTCAGCTCTGCCGGCGCACCAACGTGCCGGCCCGTGGTCCGGCGCCGGCCGCGCCGAACGACGAGCCGGTGTACGTGGTGCCCACCCGGCCGACGGCACCGAGCTGGGCGGTCGCGGTGACCCGTACCGCGGGGGCGGAGCCGGGCCGGGCGGCGACCACGGCGGGTACCGAGGTGCCGGCGAACGGCACCGCCGAGCGCCCGGCCGAGGTCACCACCATCGGGCCGGGACCGGACAGCGCCGAGGCGATCGCCGCCTGGGCGTCGCGGCGACGACGGTTCCAGGCACCCCGGTCGCCGTCGAAGTAGCCCTGGCGGTAACCGAACCGGTAGCCGATGCGGTAGCTGAGCTGACCGTGCAGGCGGCCGGCCGCGTAGCAGGTGGAGCCGAGCACGAGGACGAGCACCACGGCGAGAAAGGGGGTCATCGCTCGTCCGTCCCGGGCAGTGGGTCGACCACGAGCAGCCGCTCCAGGTCGTCGGTGCTGACCTCCTCGACCAGCTCGACGCTGATCCGGCATCCGTCGAGGACCACCTCGGCCACCGACGCCCGGCGGATCTCCCCGCCGGAGTCGTAGACCCGCACGCTCAGCTCGGGGCAGCCGAGGTGGGTCCGCCAGGCGTCCCACTCCCCCCGGTCGCCGACACTGAGCGAGAGGTACCGGCACCCGCGGGCGAGGTAGAGACGCCAGGGGGCGCTCAGCCCGGCGGACACTCCGTCCGCGATCAGCCCGAAGGCCTGGGCACGGGTCGCGAGCTCGGTCACGAGACCCCCTCGGCACCCGCGGAGTGACGCATGTGAGCACTCGTCGTCTCAGGCACGTGACACACCGTAAGCTGTCTCATGAGCGTGACAGTATCAGCTTTTCAGCCCTTTGCCGCTGCACTCGTGTCCATCTATTCTGCCCGGGTGACACCCCTCCTGAGCAGCACTGGATCGTTTACCGGAAATCCCGTACCGGCGTCCCGTCAGCGTGACAGCAGCGTGCCGAGCCACCCCCTCGGGACCGACTGGCCGTACCGTCACGGGGTGACCGAGACGGCCAACGCACGGAAGATCGCCTTCGCCACCTTCGTCCGGCGCGCGCTCGACGACGCCCGCGCGCTGCGCGCCTGGAGCGGCACCGAGGTCTCCCGGCGCACCGGCGTCTCCCGCCAGACCATCAACCGATGGGTACGCGGCGACTGGGCCAGCGACCCGGAGGCGGAGCGGGTGGTCGCCTTCTGCGAAGGGCTCGGGCTCGACCCGGCCGCCGCGTTCACCGCGCTCGGCTGGGACCGGGCCGCCGGGCCGCGCACCGTGCCGGCACCGCCCCCGATGGACCCGGACGTGGAGGCGCTGCTGCGCCGGCTGGTCGACCCGAACGTCTCCGACGCGGAGAAGTTCCACATCCGAGAAACCATCCGTTACCTCGCATACCGCCCGACCCTGCCGGGCGGTGTCCGAACTAGGGGGAAACAGGCGGGCTAGTTCCTCAGATGGCGAAAGAACGGATGAGCAGACCCGATCGTTTCGCCGCGGGGACGGATCGGACCCGCTAGCGTCCACGTTTGTACTGCTAGGGGCTCGTCATCGGCGGGGGGACGGGACACAGCCGAACCCAGCCCTGCGGGACAGAAGGAGGGGTCTGTCCATGACCCTGAAATGGTTGGCAGTCGTGGTCGCGGTGGTGTCGCTGACATCGTGCGTGACCGGCAACGTGGTGGTCGGCGTACTGGACGGCGGGCAGCTCCCACTGGTCGTCAACCTCTTCGCGCTCACCACGGCCGGCACCGCGGTGATCCTCGCCGTCGTCGCCGAGCTGCACGATCGGCTCAACGACCGCGTCAGCGCGCTCACCGAGTTCCTGGTGGCGCGGCTCAACGAGATCGAGGCGCACACCGGCGACCGCAACACCGGCTTCGTGGAGGGCTACCTGCTCAGCCACGGGCAGGAGGCGGCAGTGGTGCCGTTCGGCCGCCGGGGACGAGGAGCCGCCGAACGCTGATCCCCACGTCGTTCCGACGTCGCATCTCGGCCACGAATACGCCGCCCGGCGCGGGGTACGCTGACGCGCGTGCCGCCGTTGAATCTGGGCAACCAGCAGCCGAAGACCCCGTTGAACGCGGAGCACGCCTGGCGTGCGACCGCCGCCCGCGCGGGTGACGTCGTCCTCTTCTTCGACTTCGACGGCACCCTGGCGCCGGTCGACGACGATCCCACAGCCGTACGGCCCGCGCCCAACGTGCTCACCGCGCTGGAGGCGCTCGCCCCGCACGTCCGCCGGATCGCGATCGTCTCCGCCCGCCCGGTGGACTTCCTCCGCGACCACCTCGGCGGCCTCGCCGGCATCGACCTGTACGGGCTCTACGGCCTGGAGCACAGCCACTCCGGCGGTGAGACGGTCACCGAGCCGGCCGCCCTGCCGTGGGTGCCGACGATGTCCGAGCTGGCCGAGCAGGCCCGCGCCGAGTTGCCGCCCGGCGCGCTCGTCGAGTTCAAGCGGCTCTCCGTGGCGCTGCACTGGCGTACCGCCCCGCATCTCGGCGAGCTGGTGCAGGAGTGGGGCCGGGCCCAGGCCGAGCGGCTGGGGCTGCGCGCCCAGCCGGGCCGGATGGTGCTGGAACTGAAGCCCCCTGTCGACCGGGACAAGGGCATGGTGATCGGCGAGACGGTCCGGAACGCCGGTGGCGCCTGGTACTTCGGTGACGACGTCTCCGACATCAAGGCGTTCGCCGCGCTGCGCGCCCGCGCCGCCGACGACCCCGACTTCCTCGGTGTCTGTGTCGCGGTCGCCAACCCGGAGACCGGTCACGAGGTGGCCGACGCCGCCGACCTGACCCTGGACTCCCCCGCCGCCCTGGCCGACTTCCTCACCTCAGCCCTGCCCCACCTCCGCTGACACCCCGGCCCGCCGAGCCGCCGCTCTCCCTCGTCGATCTTGCACTTGCTGCCCCGGCAAAGCAGGGCAAAAGCCCCGCCCTCGGGGCCGAAAGTGCAAGATCGCCGGGGCGGGCGGGGCGGCGGGGCGGGGGCGGCGGCGAGGGGTCAGGTGCCGAAGCGGCGTTGGCGGGTGGCGTAGGAGCGCAGGGCCCGCAGGAAGTCGACCTTGCGGAAGTCGGGCCAGTTCAGCTCGCAGAAGTAGAACTCCGAGTGCGCGCTCTGCCAGAGCATGAAACCGGAGAGCCGCTGCTCGCCACTGGTCCGGATGATCAGATCCGGGTCCGGCAGCCCCTTTGTGTAGAGGTGCTCGGAGATGTGGTCGACGTCTATCGAGGTGGCCAGCTCCTCCAGCGTGCCGCCGCTCGCCGCGTGCTCCAGCAGCAGCGAGCGGACCGCGTCGGCGATCTCACGCCGCCCGCCGTACCCGACAGCGATGTTCACCTGAGCCCCGCCGTCGCGGTCGCGGGTGCGTTCCTCGGCGGCCTTGAGCGCGGCGGCGTGCTGCGCCGGCAGCACGTCGAGCGCGCCGACCATCCGCAGCCGCCAGGGGTTGCCCTCCTCGGCCAGCTCGGTGCTCAGGTCCTCGATGATCTGGAGCAGCGGGTCCAGCTCGGCGGCCGGGCGGGAGAGGTTGTCGGTGGAGAGCAGCCAGAGTGTGACGTGCCCGACGCCTGCCGCGTCGCACCAGCGGAGCAGTTCCTTGATCCGCTCGGCGCCCATCCGGTGGCCGTCGTTCGGGTCGACGAAGCCCATCTCCCGGGCCCATCTGCGGTTGCCGTCGCACATCACGCCGACGTGTGCGGGTACGGGCTTGCCCGCGAGCTTCGCCGTCAGCCGGCGCTCGTACACGGAGTAGAGGAGTTTCCGCAGAGTCATCACCTTGCAGGGTAGCGACCCGCGGGAGAGATCAGTGTCTCGGTGGCATATCACCTGAGGGCGAACCGCTCCGGCGCGGTCGCGGCAGGTCCGCCCCGATCGCCATGAGCGTGCGCGCGTCCAGCCGGCCGTCGCCGAGCCCCAGCTCCACCACCGTGCGGTAGACCCGCTCGTCCCGCCCGGCCGCGCCGACCACCGCGTCGACCACCCGGCGCCGCCGGGCCAGCCACGCCGCCACGGAGCTGTGCCGCAGGTGGGTGCCGAGCCGGGCGCGCAACGTGGCGGCGTACACCCGGGCGGCCCCGGCCGGGGAGCCGGCCGCCGCAGCGCCCGCGAGGGCCCCGGAGCGCAGCGCGTAGAAGATGCCCTCGCCGGTGAACGGGTTGATCAGCGACAGCGCGTCCCCGGCCAGCACCACCCGTCCCCGGCCGGGCGCCGGCCGGTGGGTGGACAGCGGCAGGTGGTGCGCCCGCAGGCCGGTCACCGTGGCCGGGTCGACGCCGGGGAGCAGCGCGGCCATCCGGTCCAGCAGGTGCGCGCGGGTCAGCGGCTCGCCGCGCAGCACCTCCCCGTACCCGACGTTCGCGCGCCCGTCGCCGATCGGAAAGGCCCAGGCGTACGCGGGCCAGCGCGCCGCCGAGGTGACGATCAACTGTTCCGGCGGCCCGGCCGGTGCGGGCGCGTAGCCCCGGATCGCGAGCGCCAGGTGCCGGTCCGGGTTGACCGGGTGCCCGAGCGCGCGGCGTACCACCGATCCGGCGCCGTCCGCGCCCACCACCGCCCGCGCGGACAGCTCCCCGTCGAGCAGCACCCGGTCGGCGGCGATCTCCACCCGGCGTACCGTGTGCCGCCGCAGCTCCGCGCCGGCCGCCACCGCCGCCGCCACCAGGCGTGCGTCGAACACCTGGCGGGGCACCGTGTACGCGGGCCGGGGCAGCGTCCGCGCGACGGTGCCGCCGCCGGGGCCGACCAGGCGCAGCGCGGGCAGCGGCGAGTAGCCGTCGACCGCCCCGGTCACGCCCAGCTCGGCGAGGACGTCCAGCGCGTGCGCGGCGATGCCGTCCCCGCAGGCCTTGTCGCGGGGGAAGTCGGACCGGTCGAGCAGCAGCACCCGCGCCGCCCCGGCCCGTCGCGCGCCGAGCGCCGCGGCGGCTCCGGCCGGCCCCGCCCCCACCACCACGACGTCCCACACGCCCTCATCCTCCCCCGCCGCACCCCGCCCCGGGCGACGATCATGAGGTTGACGGCATCAAACGGGGTCCGGTGGCGCGGTGGAGGGAGTAGAGACAGAGGGCCGCCGCCGTGACGAGGGGGGCGCCGTCTCTGATCAGGCCGTCGGTGCCGAGCAGCCACCAGCACAGCGGCAGGTCGATCGCCAGGACGCCGAGGGTGACCACGACGAGCGCCCGGCGCGCCCATGCCTTGTCGCGCAGCAGGAACGCGGTGCAGAACAGCACGGCGTAACTGACCGCGATGCCCGCGCCGAACCAGAGAACCAGAGCCGGTACGGCGGACAGCCGCCCGTCCAGCACGGCGCCGGTGGCGACGAGCGCCGGCACCAGCATCAGCGGGCTGTAGGTGAACGCCGCGACCCGGGCGGTGAGCAGCCAGCCGTTCGCCTGCGGGCGCTTCGGGGCGACCTCCCGCCAGGCGATCGTCCCGCCCTCGACGACCAGGCCCTTGCGGTGCCGGACCAGGTGGGCGCGGATCGTCTCGGAGCGGTACAGCAGCACCACCACGGCGACGCAGAGCGCGGTGAGCACGGCGAACCCGACCAGGCCGGGCAGCGCGGGCACCCCCTGCCGGGGCACGATCAGCCGCCCGACCGCGAAGATCGTGGTCACCGCCAGGATCAGCCCGAACGGCCGGGCACCCACCCGGCCGTTGTTCACGTGCCCGATCAGCAGCAGGAAACCGAGCGACCGGAGCATCGCCCAGCCGGTGCGTACGGCCAGACCGAACTCCTGCTCCGGGGCGTACCAGTAGTTCAGCAGCTCGACCACGACGGTGGCCGCCGCGGTCACGGCGAGCAGCGTGGTGAGCGCCCGGACGGCGGACGGCCGCCGGACCTCGACAGGTTCAGCGGCCGTCCTCATGGCATCCGATGTTGCCCGGTGCGGGCAACAGGCACACCTGTTACTTCTGCGGCTCCGCGTCCAGCCGGGCGCGCAGCGCGTCCAGCTCGGCCCAGAGCACGCCGGGGAGCTTGTCCCCGAACTTCTCGAACCACTCGGTGACCAGCGGCAGTTCGTTGCGCCACTCGTCCGGGTCGACCTTCAGCGCGATCCGGACGTCCTCCGGGGTCATGTCCAGACCGTCGACGTCGAGCGCGTCCTGCGCCGGGACCATGCCGATCGGCGTCTCCACGGCCTCGGCCCGGCCCTCCAGCCGCTCGATGATCCACTTGAGCACGCGGGAGTTCTCGCCGAAGCCCGGCCAGAGGAAGTTGCCCTCGGCGTCCTTCCGGAACCAGTTGACGTAGTAGATCTTGGGCAGCTTGGACTCGTCGCCGTCCGCGCCCTTGCCCATCTCGATCCAGTGCCGGAAGTAGTCGCCGCCGTTGTAGCCGATGAACGGCAGCATGGCCATCGGGTCGCGGCGGACCACGCCGACCGCGCCGGAGGCGGCGGCGGTGGTCTCCGAGGAGAGCGTCGCGCCCATGTAGACGCCGTGCACCCAGTCGCGCGCCTCGGTGACCAGCGGGATGGTGTCCCGGCGACGGCCGCCGAACAGGATCGCGTCGATCGGCACGCCGTTCGGGTCGTAGTAGTCGTCGGCCAGGATCGGGCACTGCGTGATCGGGGTGCAGAAGCGGCTGTTCGCGTGCGAGGAGAGGCCCTCGCTCTCCGGCGTCCAGTCGTTGCCCTTCCAGTCGATCAGGTGCGCCGGCGGCTCACCCATGCCCTCCCACCAGATGTCGCCGTCGTCGGTGAGCGCCACGTTGGTGAAGATGGAGTTGCCCCGGTCCAGCGTCCGCATGGCGTTGGCGTTGGTCTTCCAGTCGGTGCCGGGCGCGACGCCGAACAGGCCGTACTCCGGGTTGATCGCGTAGAGGCGGCCGTCCTCACCGAACCGCATCCAGGCGATGTCGTCGCCGATGGTCTCGACCTTCCAGCCCGGGATGGTCGGCTCCAGCATGGCGAGGTTGGTCTTGCCGCAGGCCGACGGGAAGGCGCCGGCGATGTGGAAGACCTTGCCCTCCGGCGAGGTGATCTTGAGGATCAGCATGTGCTCGGCCAGCCAGCCCTCGTCGCGCCCCATCACGCTGGCGATACGCAGCGAGTAGCACTTCTTGCCGAGCAGCGAGTTGCCGCCGTAGCCGGAGCCGTAGGACCAGATCTCCCGGGTCTCCGGGAAGTGCGAGATGTACTTGGTCTCGTTGCACGGCCACGCCACGTCCTGCTGACCCGGCGCGAGCGGGGCGCCGATGGAGTGCAGCGCGTGCACGAAGTCGGCGTCGTCGCCCATCGCCGCAAGGATCGACGAGCCCATCCGGGTCATGATCCGCATCGAGGCGACGACGTACGGGCTGTCGGTGATCTCGACGCCGAACATCGGGTTCTCGGCCTCGATCGGACCCATGCAGAACGGGATGACGTACATGGTGCGCCCGCGCATGCTGCCGCGGTACAGCTCCGTCATCGTCCGCTTCATCTCGGCCGGCGCCATCCAGTTGTTGGTGGGGCCGGCGTCCGCCTCGTCGACGGAGCAGATGAAGGTGCGCTCCTCCACCCGGGCGACGTCCGTGGGATCGGTACGCGCGTAGAACGAGTTGGGCTTCTTCTCGGGATTCAGTCGGATCAGGGTGCCGTTTTCGACGAGTTCGTCGGTGAGGCGGCGCCACTCCTCATCAGATCCGTCCACCCAGACCACGCGGTCCGGGGTGGTCAGTTCCGCGACCTCACGAACCCAGGCGAGCAGCTTGGGGTGGGACGTCGGGGCCTGATCGATACCCCGAACAGCAGCCGGAGCAACCATGTCACTTCTCCTTGTGGTCGACGCTGACCGATCTATGGGGTGCACGAGTTCCGGCGGGCTGGTGCGCCGCCTCGTGGAAACCTGGGATTGGGCTCAGCGTAAACCGGACTGCCCCGTCAGTCAGTGGGACTGGTTGTGAAGAACTGCACAAGGTACGGCCACGCTGCGGCTTCACGATCTGATACCCGCTTTCGCGCGCAGTTTCACGCAAATCCTGCGGTGAACCTTCGACGGCGCGGTCCGTCACCGGAGTGGCCGTGAAGCCCGATCACGGGCGCGTACGAACATGTCGCGAAAGACGATTCCGTGATGCGCTCCACAGATTCGCACAGCGCGTTACGCTCTGCTCACGGACATCGAGAACGGGCGACGCCTCCCCGAACGGGGCGGGCCGGTCGCGACGGCCGCGGCGAAGCCGTCGTGGCCGACTCGCCGTTGGAGTCCGCCCGGTTACCGGACAACCGGTACGCTCAGCGGGTGGCCGCGACGATGACCGGAGACCAACCGGGGGCTCCGCAGACCCGCCGGGGTCCGATCGGAGCACTGCGCGACCGCTTCGGCCACCTCATCCACGAGCTGAGCAAGTTCGCCACCGTCGGCGGGCTCGCCTTCGTCGTGGACTTCGTCCTCTTCAACTATCTGTCCAGCGGGCGGGACATGCCGCCACTGGCCGCGAAGACCGTCTCCACGGTGATCGCCGCGACCGTCGCCTTCCTCGGCAACCGGTTCTGGACGTGGCGGCACCGGCAGCGGTCGAACCCGGCCCGCGAGTACGCGCTGTTCTTCTTCTTCAACGCGGTCGGCCTCGGCATCGCGGTGGCCTGCCTGGCGATCAGCCACTACGGGCTGGGCGCGCTCTGGCCCGCGGTGTTCAAGACCCCCCTGGCCGACAACATCGCCAGCTTCATCGTCGGCACCGGCCTGGGCACGCTCTTCCGGTTCTGGTCGTACCGACGGTTCGTCTTCGTCGAGGCGGGAACACCTCCCGTTACGGCAACGAGCCACGACCGAGAGTCCGGGGCGTGACGACCCGCCCATCCCGACCCGCCGGGCCCAGCCGGCCCAGCCAACTGCCTAAGGTGTTCCGCATGCCTGGAGTCCGTCTGCTGCCCGAGCGCTGGCAGAAGTTCATCCACGAGGCGCTCAAATTCGGCATCGTCGGCGGCATCAACACCGTCATCAATTACGCCGTGTTCAATGCTCTCGCACTCACGGTTTTCCGCGACGGTCAGCTGAAGGCGACCGTGATCGCGACCATTGTCGCCACGATCACGTCGTATCTGATGAATCGTCACTGGACGTACCGTGATCGACCGAAATCGGCACTCCGGCGCGAATACGTCTTGTTCTTCCTCTTCAACGGCGCGGGCCTGGTCATCGAACTGGGCGTCCTGGCCCTGGCCAAGTACGGTCTCGGCGTACACGGCCTGCTCGCCCTGAACGTCGCCAAGACCATCGGCGTACTGCTGGCCACTCTGTTCCGCTTCTGGTCCTACCGGACGTTCGTCTTCCAGCCCGTCGCCAAGCACGCCGAGGAGACCTGGCACTCGGTCCCGCGTGACGAGTGGGACAACGTCGCCGAGATGGACCCGGTGGCCGAGCTGGCCGAGTCGGTCAGCGAGCTGGAGGAGGAGGAACCGCCTCCGGGCCGGCCGGCCGACTACGCGCCACCCCGGGGCCGCCCCGCACCCGCGGACGCCGGACTGGGCGGCGCGCTCGGCGCCGAGCTGGACGCCGAAATCGCCGCGGAACTCCAGCCCCGCCGCGCCCGCCGCTGAACGACGGAGAAGGCCGGCGCCCCTGACGAGGGGTGCCGGCCTTCTCCGTCGAACGGGTCAGGGCTGGTCGCGCAGGGACTTGCCCTCGGCCATGTCGGCCAGGATCTCGCGCATCTCGCCGTCGCCCAGGCTGTGCTTGTCGTGATGCGCCTCGACCAGCTCGTAGAGCTTCGTCTGCACCCGGTCCACACCCGGCACGTCGTGCAACACCGACTGGCCGCGCTCACCGGCCGACTCGATGGTCAGCGTGCCGCAGCCGAGCAGCCGCTCCACGAAACGCTGGTGCATGGCGTGGTCGTTGATCCGGGTCAGCGGCAGATCCCGCCGGTTGCGGGACAGCACCCCCTGCTGGAGCAGCACCCGCTCGTTTGTGAACAGGTAGTGCGTGGTGCGCCAGACCAGGAACGGCCACAGCCCCAGCCACAGCACGAGCGCCAGGCCGACCGCCGCGATCACGTAGAGCGCGATCGTGCCGCCGCTGCCGTCGGGCAGCAGCAGCCAGCCCGCGACGACCGCCGCGACGGCGAGCACGAGCACCAGGATCGGCCGGATCAGGGCCTTCCAGTGCGGGTGCAGGTGTAACACGACGTGCTCGTCCTCGGTGAGCACGTCTTCGGGGAACGCCACGGCGGAACCTCCTCGCAGAACCGGACGCGCTGACCGTAACCGGTCGGCGCGTCCGCCCGGCATCGGCCGCGCGGACGGCTGCCAGTGGTTGTTAAAAGGGGGCCCTTCCTCTACCGGAGGCGTTAAGAGGGTGCCCTTCCTTTCACCGCAGGTGCAGCACGTCTCCCGCGGCGAGCCGCAGCGTGTCGGCGTCCGTCTCGACCAGGAGCTGCCCGTCGGCGTCCACCCCGGTAGCGGTGCCGTGCGCCTCGCTGCCGTCGGGCAGCAGCACCCGCACCCGGCGGCCGACCGTGGCGCACCCGGCCAGGTACGCCGCGCGCAGCCCGCTGGCCTCCGCGTCGCCTCCGGCGTCCCGCCAGCGCTCGTACCAGTCGGCGAGCGAGCGCAGCAGCGCCCGCAGCAGCGGATCGCGGTCGGTGGCGGTGGCGCCGGCGAGCTGGAGCGAGGTGGCCGGCAGGCCGGTCGGGTTCTCCGGCAGCTCGTCGGCGCGCAGCGTCACGTTCAGCCCGACACCGACCACGATCGCGGGCGGCCGGTCGGTCTCCCCGGGCACCGCCTCGGCCAGCACCCCGGCGCACTTCGCGCCGTCCACCAGCAGGTCGTTGGGCCACTTCAGCCGCGCGTCCAGCTCGGCCAGCAGGCGTACCGCCTCGACCAGCGCGACACCGGCGAGCAGCGGCAGCCAGCCGTACGCGGTGACGGGCACCGGCGCCCAGCCTCGCTCGGGGACCGCCTCTCCCGGCCGTAGCAGCACGCTCGTGGCGAGGCCGGCGCGCGGCGGCGACTGCCAGACGCGGCCCCGCCGCCCCCGGCCGGAGGTCTGCCGCTCGGCGACCACCACCAGGCCCTCCGGCTCACCGGCCCGCGCCGCGGCCACCGCGTCCGCGTTCGTCGAGCCGGTCTCGGCCCGCAGCTCCAGCCGGCGCCAGGGCCCGTTCGGCGCGATCAGCGCGCGCCGCAGCCGGGCCGCCGACAGCGGCGGTCGGTCCAGATCGGTGTACGGCGAGCCGGGCATCCCGCCAGCCTACGGCCACCGGGCTCGCCGGTCGCCGGGAAGCGGTGAGGCGCACTGCACAGCCTCTTTCACCTGAACCATCGTTATATTCCACGGGTGACTACCGACACCGGGTTCAACATCCACACCACCGCCGGCAAGCTGGCGGACCTGGAGCGACGGCTCGACGAGGCGGTGCACGCCGGGTCGGCGCGGGCGGTCGAGAAGCAGCACGCACGGGGCAAGAAGACCGCCCGCGAGCGGATCGCGATGCTGCTCGACGAAGGCTCGTTCGTCGAGCTGGACGAGTTCGCCCGGCACCGCTCGACGAACTTCGGGCTGGAGAAGACCCGCCCGTACGGGGACGGCGTGGTGACCGGCTACGGCACCGTGGACGGCCGGCAGGTCTGCGTCTTCTCGCAGGACTTCACCGTCTTCGGCGGCTCCCTCGGCGAGGTCTTCGGCGAGAAGATCGTCAAGCTGATGGACCTCGCCATGAAGATCGGCTGCCCGGTCGTCGGCATCAACGACTCCGGCGGCGCGCGGATCCAGGAGGGCGTCACGTCCCTCGGCCTCTACGGCGAGATCTTCTTCCGCAACGTGCGGGCCAGCGGCGTCATCCCGCAGATCTCGCTCATCATGGGCCCGTGCGCGGGCGGCGCCGTCTACTCCCCGGCGGTCACCGACTTCACAGTCATGGTCGACCAGACCTCGCACATGTTCATCACCGGCCCCGACGTGATCAAGACGGTCACCGGCGAGGACGTGGGCATGGAGGAGCTGGGCGGCGCCCGCACCCACAACACCCGCAGCGGCAACGCGCACTACCTCGGCACCGACGAGGAGGACGCGATCGAGTACGTCAAGACGCTGCTGTCGTACCTGCCGTCGAACAACCTGGACGAGCCGCCGGTCTTCGACGCCCCGGCGGTCCTCGACGTCACCGACTCCGACCGGGAGCTGGACACGCTGATCCCGGATTCGGCCAACCAGCCGTACGACATGCACCGGGTCATCGAGCACGTGCTCGACGACGGTGAGTTCCTCGAGGTGCAGCCCCTGTACGCGCAGAACATGGTGGTCGGTTTCGGTCGCGTCGAGGGGCGCCCGGTGGGCGTGGTGGCGAACCAGCCGATGCAGTTCGCCGGCACGCTCGACATCGCCGCGTCGGAGAAGGCGGCCCGGTTCGTGCGCACCTGCGACGCGTTCAACATCCCGGTGCTGACCTTCGTGGACGTGCCCGGCTTCCTGCCCGGCACCGGCCAGGAGTGGGACGGCATCATCCGCCGCGGCGCGAAGCTCATCTACGCGTACGCCGAGGCCACCGTCCCGAAGGTCACAGTCATCACCCGCAAGGCGTACGGCGGCGCGTACGACGTGATGGGTTCCAAGCACCTCGGCGCGGACCTGAACTTCGCCTGGCCGACCGCGCAGATCGCGGTGATGGGCGCGCAGGGCGCGGTGAACATCCTCTACCGCTCGGATCTGGCGAACGCCGAGGACCCGGCCGCCGTGCGCGCCGAGAAGATCGCCGAGTACGAGAACACGCTCGCCAACCCGTACATCGCGGCCGAGCGCGGCTACGTCGACGGGGTGATCCCGCCGCACGAGACGCGTACCCAGATCGTGCGGGCGCTGCGGGTGCTGCGCACCAAGCGCGAGACGCTGCCGCCGAAGAAGCACGGCAACATCCCGCTGTAGCCGGCCCGGTGCCCCCGACGCTGAAGCGGCGGGGGCACCGGCGTCAGCAGCCCGGGTTCGCGGCCACGCACATCCGCTCGGCCGCGACCTGCGCCATCTGCCGCACCTGTTCCTCGGTCACCCTGGCCTCGGGCACCTGGCCCTGGGGCAGGTCGGTCCGCAGCCGGCCGGACGGGATCAGCACCGTCACGAGGTCACCCACCCGTACGACCAGCCGGTCCTCGAACAACGGCGCATAGCCGGGCGGCCGGCCGGTCGTCTCGTCCGGCGGCACGCTCGCCTCGTGCCGCAGCAGCAGCGCCTCATCTCCGGCGAAGCCGGTCGCCGCGACGTACCAGCGGTGCACGACCTCGGCGCTGACCATCCCCCGCTCGGTGTAGGCCTGGCCGGTCGTCCGCCACGCGCCGCAGACCGCGACAGTGCCCTCCAGGTCGGCGACGAACCGGCCCGCCGCCCCGGGTTCCATCCGGTAGACGTCCTGCGTGAGGACCGATCCGATGGTCGTAGCGGGCTCGGTCGGCGGTTCCATCAGGGTCTGCGACCGCGAGTAGCGCGAGCGCGGTTCCTCGGCCGGCCGCCCCTGCTCGCGGGCGCAGACCTGGAGGAGGTCGTCGACCCGGACCGGCTCGTCGAGGCCGGTCTCGCTGAGCCGCTCGCCTGTGGGCACGGGGACGTCGGCCGGTTCCAGCATCGCCTCGGCCACGATCTCCCCCGGCCCATCGGCGGCACCGGCGGCGGGCAGTGGCGGCGCACCAGCACGGTCCACGAGGGTCGCGGTGAGCGCCGCGACGACCACCACCGAGGCCGCGGCGAGCGCGGCGGAGCGTCGGCTGCGCCGCCGGGCCGTGGCCCGGATCGCCTCCGGCTCCGGCCAGGTGACGTTGCGCAGATCCCGGTGCAGCAACTCCACGAGTGCGACGTCGTCAGGCATCTGCCGCCTCCTCCTCCAGGTCCACCACGGCGAGCAGCCCGGCGAGCGCGGTCCGCCCCCGGGAGAGCCGGGCCTTGACGGTGCCGATCGGTGCCTCGGTCTCCCGCGCCACCTCGACGACCGGCATGCCGAGCAGGTAGTGCATGGCGATCGCGGTGCGCTGGGCCTCGGGCAGCCGGCGCAGCGCGGCGACCACGTCCAGCGTCTCGGTGCTCGGCGCCGGAACGTCCGCCACCGCGCCGTGCCGCAGGTAGGCGCGCGCCCGGCTGCGCAGGCTGCGCCAGCGGCTCACCGCGATCCGGCTCGCCACCACCCGCACCCAGGACTCCGGGTCGTCGTACCCGCGCACCGTGGACCACCGTTGCCAGGCCCTGATGTACGCCTCCTGCACGGCGTCCTGCGCCTCGGCGAGGTCGCCGGTGAGCACGTAGACGAAGCCCAGCAGCCGTTGTCGGCTGCCCCGGTAGAACTCGTCGAAGCCGTCGCTGTCGGGCACCTGCCACCTCCCCGTGTTCGTCAGGGGACACGCCTGGCGGCGCGGCGCGGGTTGCCCCCTCAGCCGAGCAATTTCTCCAACTCGCCGAGCGGGAAGCCGCCGGCCGGGATCCGGTCGCGGACCGCCCGGCGGACCGCCGTCTGCACCGCCGCGTTGGCCGGGGTGGGCACGCCGTGCAGGCGCCCGAGCAGCACGATCTCGCCGTTGAGGTGATCGGTCTCGACCGAGCCCGCGCCACGGGCCAGGCTCTGCCAGGTGGAGCCGCCGGAGCGTTCCTCGCCGCCCACCGGTCGGTGCGCCACCCGGTCGCCGCGTTCGGCGGCCTCCTCCTCGACCGAGGTGTGGGCGATGCCGGCGGCGGCGAGCGCCGCCTCGCCCTCGGCGCGTACCCGCTTCGACAGGGCTTCGGGCACGTCCCGGCCGAGCAGCGCCTGGAGGCCGTTGCCGAGGTTGGCGAGCAGCTTGCCGTACTTCCAGCGCATCACGTCGTCGCGGACCGGCGCGACGAACCCGGCGGCGGTCAGGTCGGCGGCGACGGCCCGGCTGGTGTCGTCGGCGCCGCTCGGATACCGGCCGATGTGCAGCATGCCGGGGTGCGGATGCCCGCTGGCGACCACCACGCCCGGCTCCAGGTGGGTGGCGGGAAGCCACACGCACACCGGGTGCACGCGGGCGAAGAGCCGCAGCGCGGCCGGCTCGTTGGCGACACCGTTCTGCGCCAGCACGACCGGCAGCCGTTCGCCCGCCGTGCCGCCGCCCTCGACCGGGGCGTCCGCCCAGGCGGTGAGCGCCCCCACGGTGTCCTGCGACTTCACGGTGAGGACCAGCACGGTGTCCGCCGGCAGCGGCGGCCCGTCCGGCCCGGCCACCGCCGGGAGCCGGCCGGTGACGTCGCGGTCCGGCGTGCGCAGCGTCAGACCCCGCTCCCGCAGCGCGTCCAGGTGCGCGCCGCGCGCCACGAGCGTCACGTCACGGCCGGCCTCGGCCAGGAGTACGCCGATGGTGCCGCCGACCGCGCCCGCTCCGATGATCACGTATCGCACGGTCCGATTCTGCCCTGCCGCGTAGCGGCCCGCTCCGCGACGCGATACGGCGCGCTGCGGGCCGGCTCGGCGCGGTCCGCAGCGGTGCGGCTCGGCACGGTCAGCCGGTGAGCCCCGCGTCGGCCAGGATCGGGCCGGCCAGCAGCAGCGCGCCGGCGGCCAGCGCGCCCACTGTCACCAGCAGGAACAGGCCCACCCAGAACAGCGCCGGGAACGGCGTGATCCGGGCGAGCTGGTCGGCGTCGGACTGCGGCATCCGGCCCCGGGCACGTTGCCGGTGCAGCTCGAACACCGGCCGTACGCCGCCGATCAGCAGGAACCAGACCGACGTCCAGGCGAACGCGGCCTGCACCTCGGGCGAGGTGTACCAGGAGACGGCGAGCACCACGCCGCCGGTGACCAGCAGCGACAGCACGCCGAACAGGTTGCGGATCATCACCAGCATGGCCAGCAGCAGCGCCACCGCGAGCCAGAGCAGCAGCGTGATCCGGTTCCCGGCCAGCAGCCACGCGCCGCCGAGACCGAGCAGCGACGGCGCGACGTATCCGGCGAGCAGCGTGAGGATCATGCCGGGACCGGTGGGACGGCCGGCGGAGAGCGTGAGCCCGGAGGTGTCCGAGTGCAGCCGGATGCCGTGCAGCCGCCGGCCGGTGAGCAACGCGACGAGCGCGTGGCCGCCCTCGTGCGCGATGGTCACCGCGTTACGGGCGATCCGCCAGGGCAGCCGGGCCACGACCACCGCGAGCGCGACCACGGCGGTGACCACCACGAGCAGCGGCGGCGGGTCCGGCTGGGCGCTCAATAGCGTGTCCCAGAGCGTGGTGAGGCCGTCGATCAGGGGCATGGGCGGGGAGCCTACCGCCCCGAGCCGTGTCGCTCGACCGGCCGAGTCTCATAAAGTGTGAGACTGATCGGACGAGGCGCCGGAGCGGAGGTGAGGTCGGTGAGCGCAGCTCCCTTGGAGCCCTACAGCTCGCACGTCGGTCCGTGGACCGAGGCCGACTACCTCGCGTTGAGCGACAGCCGCGACCGCATCGAACTGCTCGACGGGAGCCTGATCGTGAGCCCTGCCCCGAGCCGACGGCACCAGCGGGTGGCGCGACGACTGGCGAACTCCGTGGAGCTGGCGGCCGAGCCGTCCGGCCTGTTCGTCTACGACGCCATCAATGTGCGGCTGGGCGTGGACCGGATCGTGATCCCGGACCTCGTCGTCACGGACGCCGACGACGACGGCGTGATCCTCGACGCCGATCGCGTGGCGCTTGTCGGCGAGATCGTCTCGCCCGGCAACGCCGCCGCTGACCGGCTGGTCAAAATGCAGCTCTACGCGATCGCCCGAATACCGTGGTACCTGCTCGTCGAGCAGGACGGCGACAGCCACTCGCTGCGGCTGCACCGGCTCGACGGCGCGCACTACGTCGAGGATGCCGTCGCCAAGGCGGGTGAGACGCTCAGTGTCACCGAGCCGTTCCGTTGGGCGATGGACCCGAGCGACCTGCGCTGATCCGCAACTGTCGCGCCACCTGGGCGAACGACGACCGTCGATGAAAATTTCCTTTCTTCCTATTGCGATCTAGGGCACTAACCTCCAAAGATGGGCATCAATCAGTGGATGTCCCTCTGGAGGCAATCATGGCCCGTACCAGACTCTCCGTACGCCGGCTTCTCGCCGCCGGCCTGGCCGCCGCCGCCACCGCGGCCGTGGCCCTCGTGGCGACCGCCGGACCGGCCGCCGCCGCGACCACGCCCGGGATCGACGTCTCCCGCTACCAGGGCAGCATCAACTGGACCAGCGTCCGCAACTCGGGAATC
This sequence comes from Micromonospora sp. NPDC049151, assembly GCF_040648395.1. Taxonomy (NCBI): domain Bacteria; kingdom Bacillati; phylum Actinomycetota; class Actinomycetes; order Micromonosporales; family Micromonosporaceae; genus Micromonospora; species Micromonospora sp. NPDC049151. The sequence goes on along the minus strand of NZ_JBEZDP010000008.1, from coordinate 24,199 downwards.
CAGTTCGCCTTCATCAAGGCCACCGAGGGCACGAGCTACAAGGACCCGAACTTCAACGCGAACTACGTCAACGCGTACAACGCCGGGGTCATCCGCGGGGCGTACCACTTCGCCCGGCCGAACATCTCCGCCGGTTCCACCCAGGCCAACTACCTGGCCAGCAACGGCGGCGCCTGGTCGGCCGACAGCCGTACGCTTCCCGCCGCGCTGGACATCGAGGGCAACCCGTACAGCGGCGGCTACTGCTACGGCCTGAGCACCACCGGCATGCGCAACTGGATCCAGGACTTCCTCAGCACCTACCGCTCCCGCACCGGCCGGTACGCGGTCATCTACACCACCACGAGCTGGTGGAACCAGTGCACCGGCAGCTGGACCGGCCCGTGGGCCAACCACCCGCTGTGGCTCGCCCGCTGGGCCAGCGCCCCCGGCACGCTGCCGGCCGGCGCCCCGGTGTGGAGCTTCTGGCAGTACACAAGCACCGGCGCCGTCTCCGGGATCAGCGGCAACGTCGACCGCAACTACTGGAACGGTGACCGCAGCCGGCTGATCGCGCTGGCGAACAACACCGCCTGACGTACGCGCGACACAAGTGGGACCGCCTCCTCACAGGGGCGGTCCCACTGTCGTCGTACCCGGTCAGGCTCTGCGGCGCGCGGTGGCCGGGACGGGCACCGGCGTGCGGCGCGTCAGGCGCCACGCCGCCACACCGGCGACCGTGAGCGTCAACACGCCGAGCACCGCGACCGGCGCGGACAGGCCGGCGCTGATCAGGAGCAGTACGACGTCGCCGAGCGCAACGAGCATCCACAGTGCCAGCCGCGGGCCGGTGTACCTCCGTCGGTAACCCATGTCGCGCCTCCTTCCGTCGTCGGAGGATTCATACCCCCGACGACGGAAAGCCATGCGAGCGAGTTTCGTGACCGGCGGGATTCCCGATCAGTTCTTGCGGTCCGGCACGAAGCCCTTGGTGATGATCTCCCAGTTGGCCAGGTTGGCGTCCCAGTCCTTCGCGGGCACCTCCCAGCGCAGCGCGAAGCCCCGGTTGCTGGCGGTCGCCACACCACGGTTACGCACGTGGAAGCGGGTGTCGCCGTTGCGCGTCTCCAGCCAGTCCCAGTCGGCGCAGGTGCGGAAGTAGGGGTCGCACTTGGTGATGTCGACCAGCTTGTAGTCCCGGACGCGCGAAGCGCGGTACTTCTCCTGGCCCTGCCAGTCGGCGTACGCGTCCGGCTTCGGGTTCGGCGTCCACTGGATGAACAGCACCCGCCGGCTGCCGCCGACCTCGTAGAGCACGACGTTGTCGCTGCCCACCCGCGCCTGGAAGTTGTCCGGGATCGGCACCTTGAAGCCGTTCGGGCCGGTGTAGAGACGCCAGCCGGCCGGCAACGCGGCCGCCCCGGACGCCGACGGGCTCGCCGAGGGAGACGGGCTGGCCGACGCACTCGTCGCCGGGGCGCTCGGCGACGAGCTCTCGCTCGGCGCGGGCGGTGGCGCCGCCGACGCCGAGGTGCCGGCCGTCGGCTCACCGCCGTCGCCGTCGTCACCGTTGCTCAGCAGCGGCACGGCCACGACCAGGCCGACGAGCAGCAGCAGGACCAGAGCGCCGATCAGCAGGTTGCGCCGGTTGGGCGGGGCCTTCTCGACCGGCAGCACAGTGGCCCGGCCGGTCGACGGCGCCGGATCGGCGGGGGCCGGAGCCGGGCTGACCGGCGCGGAACCGGAAGCGGCCGGGCTGACCGGCACCGGCTCGCCGTCGAGCCGTGTCTCGTCGAGCGCCGGGTCGACGCCGTCCACCCGGGCCTCGTCGTCCACAAGCGTCTCGTCGGTCGAGGGCGCCGGGTCGAGCTTCGCCGTCGGGTCGGCGGGCGGCGGGGTCACCTTCGCGGTGGGCCCGGCGTCCGGAGTGGGCGCCGGCACCTTCGCCGTCGGGTCGGCGGCTGCCGCCGCCGTACCCCCGGTTGCGGCGACCCCGGACCCCGAGGTGGCCGCACGCTCCGCCTGGTCGGCCGGGCGCGGCGCGGGCACCAGCGGCGGGCGCGGCACGCGCGGACCGTTCGGCCCCGGCCGGCGTACGCCGTCCAGCAGCGAGATGCTCTTGGCCCGCCGCCCGGCGGCCTTGCGCAGCATGCGCTCGGCCACCTCGGCGGTGATCCGCTCGTCCGGGTCCTTGCGCAGCAGGCCCTGGAGCACCGGCTTGAGCGGCCCGGCGTTACGCGGCGGCGGCATCGGCTCGGTGGCGAGCGCGGCCAGCGTGGCGATCGCGGACGGGCGCGCGTACGGCGACTTGCCCTCGACCGCCGCGTAGAGCGTGGCGCCGAGCGACCAGAGGTCGGCCTCCGGCCCGGCCGTGCCGTCGCGGGCGCGCTCCGGGGAGATGTACGCGGGCGAGCCCAGCACCATGCCGGTGCGGGTCACGTTCGGGTCGCCCGGGATGGTGGCCAGGCCGAAGTCGGTGAGCACCACGCGGCCGTCCTCGCCGAGCAGCACGTTGCCCGGCTTGACGTCGCGGTGCATGATGCCCGCCTTGTGCGCGGCATTCAGCGCGTTCAGCACGCCGAGGCCGATCTCGACCGCCTTGGCCGGGGTGACCGGGCCGTCCTCGGCGATGGTGTCCTGCAACGACTTCGACGCCACGTACTCCATGACGATCCACGGATCGCCGTCGGTGCGCAGCACGTCGAAGATGCGGACCACGTTGATGTTGTTGAGGCGGGCGATCGCCCGCGCCTCACGCAGCGAACGTTCGCGCATCTCGCGGCGCTCGTCCGGGGTGAGACCTGGGGGTGGGACCAGTTCCTTGATGGCCACGTCCCGGTGCAGCACCTCGTCCCGCGCCTTCCAGACGCGGCCCATGCCGCCTTGACCGAGCGGCGTGAGAAGCCGGTACCGGTCGGCGACGAGTTGGGGGAGCGCGTTCGACATCGCAGAGAACCGTACCCGGCCGCTGCGACGCCCACACCGTCGGCACGCCACTGTACGCCGAAGGTCGAATTCACGACGCGTACCCTTGGGTCATGTCTGCCGAGGAGCCGCTGTTCCGGATCGTCCGTGGCGTGCCCACCGCCGAGGAGCTGGCCGCTCTGGTCGGCGCGATCGTGGTGCGCACCCGCCCGGCCCAGGCCGCCGCGCCGACCCCCGTGTCGCACTGGGCGCGCAGCGCGCGGCCCGCGCCGGCCGGCCCGATCGCCGGCCCCGGCGCGTGGCGGGCCTCCGGCCTGCCCCGCTGACGTCCCGTTCCGCCCGCGGCCCCCGTGTGGGGCTGCCGGGATCCCCGTGGAGCCATTAACCTCACTCAGGGAAACCGTGTGGTGACGGGCAGGAGGCTCGATGATCCCGGAGGACAACCAGCCAGCCGGCTGGCTGCGTGGCTACGGCGGCATCGAGGCCGACATCCGGCAGATGCGGGAGTTCGCCGACCGCCTCCAGGACGAGGTGACACGCAACTACGCGCCGCACCTGTCCTACATCGCCGACGACATGAAGGCCCCGGTGCCCAACCCGGCTGACGCCTTCATCGAGCTGGTGCAGTTCCTCCAGGCCCACCACGACACCCAGACGGCGGCGGTCAGCGCCGTGTGGGATCTCGCACCCGCGACCGGCCGGCTCGCCGACGCCGCCGGACGGATCGCCGCCCGCTACGACGACACCGACGCGTTCTCCTCCGCCCGCGTGGCGGACGTGGAACGAGCACTCGCGGGGCCGTCCGGCACCGTCGCCCGCCCGATGCCACCTCTCGCCGACCCCACCGCCCCCGAGCAGAGCCGGGTGATCCTGCCGTGATCGAACGAGGCAGCGGACGCACCTCCGGGCTGACCGACTGGCGGCTGATGGACGTCCTCAGCATGTGGGCGTGCGTGCAGGACCAGGACACCGCCGGCCAGTGGAAGCAGGTGGCCGGATGGCGCAAGGTCTGCGACCTCGCCCTGACCCACCTGAGCCGCCTACGGGAATACCGGCGCGGCCTGGCCGAGGCATGGCCGCCGCAGACCAACGCCGCCGCGCGGGCGTACATCGCCGAACTCGACCAGCTCATCGACCGCGTGCAGCGCACCCACGACGCCGCAGCCGCGAACTACGACGCGCTGGCGGCCGCCGCCCGCGCCATCGGCAGCGCGCGGAGCGAACTGCAACCACTGCGCGAGGAGTACGAGAAGAAGCTGCGGCAGAAGCAGGCGTACGAGGCGACGATCGCCGACACGAAGGCGGTGGCGGGCAGCCGTTTACCGGAGCGGCCCCCGGTGACCGACGACGACCTGGAGCAGTTGAACGTACGGGCACGCGGGTTGATGACGGGGTTGAGCGGCGAACTCCAGCAGGCCCAGGTCATGCTCCAGCGCCCGCCTGCGCCAGTCCGCTCAGGCCTCCCAGGCCGCCAGATCAACGATCCTGACGCCTACGGCGAGGTTCCACCGGTCATCCCGCCAGTCGTGCCAGTCCAGCTCTCTAGCTCAGCACGACGGCCACTCGCCAAGCAGCCACCGATCTACTCATCAGAAGCGAAGCCGCCGACCAGCCCTTCAAACAACGTGGGACCGATACTGGGAGGGGCCGGATCAGGAACGGCGCAAGCACCGCCTCTGACACCATCGCCATCGATCATCCCGGCGTCCCCCGCCACACCTGGAACCGGGGCGCAGATCGGCCTTCCACCGACGACAAATATCGGACGGAGCCCAATCAATCGCCCGTTAAAGCCGGGATATCCGAGCCTTCCCAGCGATGAACTCAGGACGCCTCGCCCACCTTCAGGCAACGTTGGGCGTCAAGCTTTGCCCAATGGGTTCCTAGGAGTGCCGCCGGCCCAAGGAATCAGCCCGCCCGCCTCAAGTTCTGCACGGCGGGTTAACCCGGTGGGTGGAGTAATCGGCGGTGGCGGAGCAGGTACGGCCCCCAGTGGCGCCGCAGGATCTAGGCCGGGAATCGGGCGGAGCGCGAATCCCGGAGTTGGTCAAGGGTCCTTCCCGATCGGCGGATCCCCCTCGGGGGCGGCGAATCTTAACTCCGGAAACCGGCAGGATCTGGACAAGGATGGCAAGCCAATCTGGGACGCCGATCACCCATGGGAGACAAACCAAGGCGTCGATCCAGTTATGCTTCCCCCCGAAGATGGTGGACCGATAGACCCAGGTCCGGCAATCGGCTTCAATCGGTGAGCGCAACGCAATCAATCGCTGCGACCCTCCTAACCCTGCTCGTGGCCACACCAGGGCACCAGACCCTCCTTGAGCCATCCATTGAAGCAGGCAACCGAATAAGGGGGGATCAGTGGCACCTTCGCTACCTAAAGGCAGACGTTGCCAACTCAATCTCTCAAGGCGATGGAGTACTGGTCGCGGTCCCCGATACGGGCGTCTCCGCACACCCAGACCTGCGCAATAACCTGCTAGCTGGAACTTCCACACTCCCTGGATCTTTCGGAGACGGCCGTGATGACGAAAACAGTCATGGCACGGGCATGGCCGGCCTTATCGCCGCCCATGGTCAGAGTGACGGTACAGGAGCGATCGGGATCGCCCCTCGATCGAAAATAATCCCCATCCAATCGTCTGGAGCGAACAATATTGGGCGACCTGACGATCTAGCTACGGCGATCGACTTCGCCATCACACACCGCGCGACCGTCATCAACATTTCGAGCAGTGGCGCATCAAGCCCTGCGCTAGCCCGAGCGATACGCGCAGCCTTGGCAGCAGATATTGTGATTGTCGCAGCAGCCGGAAATAGACCAGAAGACGGACAAGTCGGATACCCTGCCAGCGAGCCAGGGGTTATCGCAGTTGGAGGCGTTGACCGCGCCGGTGTGCACGCCTCCGTGTCGGTTAGCGGCCCCGAGATCGATGTCGTTGCTCCTGCTGTCGATATCTACAGCACGAGCTACGGCGGCAAGTACTCAAAGGGCACCGGGACCTCCAGCGCAACCGCCATCGTTGCCGGGGCTGCTGCTCTCATCCGCTCCAAGTACCCGAACCTCCCTGCTGCCGAAGTCGCCCACCGACTGACCGCCACAGCTGTCGACAAGGGACCGCCAGGCCGCGACGACCAGTACGGCTACGGCGTCATCGACCTGGTCGCCGCGCTCACCGCCGACGTCCCCCCGCTCGGCTTCGAGTCCTCGAACGTCACCCCACCCGCATCGGTGGAGGCAGCCCCGGACAAGGACGGCGACGGCAGCGGAACCGTACGCGGCCTCGCCACACTGGGTGTGCTGGTGACGGCGGTCGGCGGGTACCTGTTCTGGCGTCGGCGCCGACGTGCCGACGACCCGCCGCCGAGGGTCAGCCGGTAGCGTCGGCGGGGTGTCGACCTCCGTACCGGTGCGCCTCGTGCTCGCCTCGCAGTCCCCTGCCCGCCGCAAGTTGCTCCAGGCCGCCGGGATCGAGCCCGACGTGCTGGTCAGCGGTGTGGACGAGTCGCAGGTGGTGAGCGATCGGGCCGAGGATCTGTGCCTGGAACTGGCCCGGTTGAAGGCGCAGGCGGTACGCGATCGGCTGCGGCCCTCGCCGGACGAGCGCACGCTGGTGCTCGGCTGCGACTCGGTGCTGGCCTTCGACGGTGAGATCCTGGGCAAGCCGGATGACGCGGCGGACGCCACCCGGCGGTGGCAGCGGATGCGCGGGCGCAGCGGCGTACTGCACACCGGGCACTGCCTGATCGATGTGACCCACGAGTCGCGTGCCGAGGCGGTCGCCAGCACCACCGTGCACTTCGCCGACATCAGCGACGACGAGATCGCCGCGTACGTGGCGACGGGTGAGCCGCTGGCGGTGGCCGGCGCGTTCACCATCGACGGGCTGGGCGGGGCGTTCCTGACCGGGATCGAGGGTGACCCGGGCACCGTGGTGGGGTTGTCCCTGCCGCTGCTGCGCCGGCTGCTCGCCGAGGTGGAGCTGAGCATCGTCGACCTGTGGACGAAGATCGCGCCCGGGGGCCAGGAGATCGAGCATCTCGGCTAACGTCCGGTCATGACCACGAAGACGCTGCCGCTCACCCCGGAACTGCACGCCTACCTGGTGGCCCACGGGTCCGCGCCGGACGAGATCGTCCGGGAGCTGGCCGAGGAGACCCGGGCGGTCCTGCCGGCCGAGGCGGTCATGCAGGTCGCGCCGGAACAGGCGGCGTTCCTGACGTTCCTGACCCGGCTGCTCGGCGTACGGCAGGCGGTCGAGGTGGGCACGTTCACCGGCCTCTCCTCGCTGGCGATCGCGCGAGGGCTGGCCGCTGGTGGCCGGCTGACCTGCTTCGACGTCTCCGAGGAGTACACCGGCGTGGCCCGGCGCTACTGGGAGCGCGCGGGTGTGCGGGACCGGATCGAGCTGCGCATCGGTCCGGCTGCGGAGACGCTGCGTGAGCTGCCCCGCGAGCGTTACCTGGACTTCGCGTTCATCGACGCGGACAAGGTCGGCTACCCGATCTACTGGGACGAGCTGGTGCCCCGCATGCGTCCCGGCGCGGTGATCGCCGTCGACAACACGCTGCGCGACGGCCGGGTCCTGGCCCCGCGCGACGCCGACGACCGGGCGATCGCCGCCTTCAACGACGCGGTCGTCGCTGATGTCCGCGTGGAGGCGGTCATGCTTCCGATCGCCGACGGGGTCACGCTCGCCCGGGTGCGCTGAAGCCCTGCGGCTCTCAGGCCGGCAGGGCCGCCGGGCGCAGGGCACGCCCCAGCCGCACCGTGAGCAGCACCGCCACCGCGATGAACGCGGGCAGCAGCAGGAACGCCGGGTGCGGGCCGACCCCGTCGGCCACCCACCCGAGCGCCACCGGCGCGATCCCGAAACCCACACCCATCGAGTACGCCGACCAGCCCGCCGCCTTGTCGGCGGCCGGGCCGGCGACGGCCAGCGCGATCGAGATCGCCAGCGGGTAGTGCAGCGCGTTGCCGAGCCCGAGCACCACCAGCCCGATGACCGCGAGCCAGCCGACCGTACTGGCCCAGAACAGCGCGAACCCGGCCAGCGAGACGGTGAGCGCGCCGAGCAGCAGCGGCACCGGCGCCCAGCGCAGCGCGGCCCGGCCACCGGCGATCCGGCCGGCGAACATGCCGCAGACGATCGCGGCGACCGCCGCCGACGCCCCGCCCGCGCTCAGCCCGGCGTGGGTCCGCAGCACGTCGGCCGTCCACAGGGACAGGCAGACCTCGATCGACCCGGTGACCGACATCAAGATCCAGGCGATCCAGTACGCGCGCGGCAGCCGCCCCGACGCCGAACGCTCCCCGGAGGCGGGCACCCGGGTGGGGGCGGCCACCGGTACGGCTGCGCCGGCAGCCGCGACAGCGGAGGCGGGTCGCGGCCCGCGTACCCGGAAAGCCAGGGCGGCGAGCGCGACCAGCGTGATCAGGCCGACCTCGACGGCCATCAGCGGTCGCCAGCCGAGACCGGCACCGACGCCGACGCCGATGACGAGCGGCGCCAGGATGCCCATGCCGGCGCAGGCGGCGTTGGCCTCGGTGAGCGCTGCCGGAGCGGCGGATCCGTGCCGGGCGGTGAGCACCACGTTGACGCCGCTGATGACGAGCATGCCGGCGGTGGCCACGACGGCTACGGCGAGGATGGTGGCCGGCAGCGGGCGGAGCAGGCCGAGCGCTGTGGCACCCGCGGCCACACCGGCGAGGCCGAGCCAGATGGCCGGGCCGCGCCCGAGGCGGCGGGCGACCGGGGCGAACAGCGCGCCGCCGGCGAGCGCGCCCACGGCGATACCGGTGCTGTGCAGGCCGGCGACGGCGGCGCTGGTGCCCTGTTCGTCGCGGAGCAGGGGTACGACCGGGCCGAACCCGTAGAGGAAGAAGCCCCACAGACCGAGCTGGGCGTAGGTCAGCCAGGTGATCCGGTCACGGGCGAGGCGAGGCACCGGCCTGAGGCTACGCGCGCCCGGCCGGTGCCCCACCCCTGCTGAGATGCAGGTCTCCCCTGCTCAGCGGACGCTGCGGGCGAACTGGCGGGCGGCCCAGAAAACGCCGGCGGCGGCGAGTACCGCGATGATGCCGAGGCCCTGCCAGACCCGGTCGTTGCCCAGGTCGCCGTTGAACAGCGCGCGGGTGCCCTCGACCGCCCAGGAGAACGGGTTCCACTTGGCCACGCCCTGGAGCCAGCCGGGCGCGAAGGTGAGCGGCAGCAGGATGCCGGAGAGCAGCAGCACCGGCTGCGCGACGGTGTTCATCAGCGGGGCGAGCGCGTCCTCGCTCTTGACCTTGAGCGCGATGCCGTAGGAGACAGCCGAGGTCATCAGCGCGATGAGGGCGAGCATCAGGTACGCCAGGAGCAGGTTGCCGATGAACACGCGCAGGTCGAACGCGAGCGCCAGCAGCGTGATGATGACCGCCTGCACGATCAGCGAGACCACGTCGCGCAGCGAGCGGCCGAGCAGCAGCGCGAGCCGGCTGACCGGGGTGACCCGGGAGCGTTCGATGACGCCGGCGCGCAGCTCGGCGATCAGGCCGAAGCCCTGGAACAGGCCGCCGAAGATGGCCAGCAGCACGAGCAGGCCGGGCACGAAGATCTTGTACGCGGCGGCCTGGGTGGGCGCGTTCAGTGCCGGCTTGAGCAGCGGGGCGAACAGGAGCAGGTACATCACCGGCTGGAAGACGCCGACGAAGATCCACACCGGGTTGCGCAGGAGCAGCAGCGTCTGGCGCTGGAAGATCAGCCAGGTGTCGCGGGCGAGTTTCATGACAGCTTCTCCGGAGGTCAGGACTCGCGCAGCGAGCGGCCGGTCTTGGTGAGGAAGACGTCGTCGAGGCTGGGGCGGTGCAGCTCGATCGAGCGCAGGTCCAGCCCGGCGTGGTCGAGGCGGCGCAGCACCTGCGGGATGGCGGTGGCGCCCTCGTCGACGTAGAGGCGCAGGCCACCCTCGTCGACGGTCTCCAGCTTGCTCACGTACGCCTCGGTGTCGAGCAGCTCGGCGGCGCGCGGGGTGCTCGGGGCGTCCAGGCCGACGATCACCACCTCGCCGGAGATCTCCCGCTTCAGCTCGGCGGGTGTGCCCTCGGCGACCACCTCGCCGTGATCCATGATCGCGATGCGGTCGCAGAGCGCGTCCGCCTCGTCCAGGTAGTGCGTGGTGATGAAGACGGTCATGCCCTCGGTACGCAGCCGGCGGATCTCGTCCCACATGTGCGCGCGGCTCTGCGGGTCGAGGCCGGTGGTCGGCTCGTCCAGGAAGACGATCTTCGGCTCGTGGATGATGCCGAGCGCGATCTCGACGCGCCGGCGCTGGCCGCCCGAGTAGGTCTTGCACTTGCGGTCGGCGTACTCGGTGAGCTGGAAGGCTTCCAGCGCGCGCTCGGCACGGCGGTGCGCCTCGGCCTTGCCGATGCCGTAGAGGCGGGCCTGGAGCACCAGCTCCTCGCGGGCGGTCGACTCGTCCCAGGTGCTGCCGCCCTGGGCCACGTAGCCGATCCGGCGGCGCACCTCGGCCGGGTCCTTGCGCAGGTCGGCGCCGGCCACCGTGGCCTGGCCGCCGTCCGGCTCGATGAGGGTGGCGAGCATCCGCAGCGTGGTGGTCTTGCCGGCGCCGTTGGGCCCGAGGAAGCCGAAGATCTCCCCCGCGGCGACGTCGAGGTCGACGCCGCGGACCGCGTCCACGGTCTTCGTCTGGCGACCCTCGCGGGAGCGGTACGTCTTCCGCAGCCCCCTGGTCTCGATCATCTCTGCTCCTGGTCGTCCGGGCGGACCGGGTGGCCGCCGATCGTCCGCGAGGACGCACGGATCCCCCGCGATTCCCGCCGAGGCTAACGCGATATAGCTTCTTTGGTCAACGTTGATTATGTCGTGTCACTCCGACCCGTCGGTCCAACCCGACCAGCCCTCGGCCCGTTCCATCCCATCGGGCAGGTACGACACTCCGGACTCGATCCGCTCCGCGATCCGCTCGCACCAGGCCGTCTCCGCCTCGGCGCGGGCCAGCCACAGCTCGAACATCCACCCGACGTGCACCGGCTTGCGGGTGCGCACCCAGTCCGAGTCGAGCGAGGCGCGCATCGACTCCACTCCGGCGCGCAGCAGGTTCGCCCGGTTGCGCAGCGCCGCCGCGGCCTCCTCGCGGGGCATCGCCGGCAGGAACGAGAACGCCGCCACGAACGGGTCCGGCGACTCGTGGACCTGCCACCACTGCGCCCGCAGCAGCGTCTCGAACTCGTCCTCCCCCTTCGGCGTCACCTCGTACGTGGTGCGCGCCGGACGCGCGCCCACCTGCTCGACCGAGACGGTCCGCAGCAGGCCCTCGTCGGTGAGCTTGCGCAACGCGTGGTAGATCGAGCCCGGTTGCACGTTCGCCCACTTGTCCGCGCTCCAACTGAGCAGCTCACGACGCACGTCGTAGCCGTGCACCGGCTGCATCCACCTGACCAGTCCGAGAATCATCATCCGCGTCGCCGACACGGACGCAAGCGTAATAGGCAAGTTTGACTACAGTGCCGCATCCCACACTGAGCGATCGTTAGGCCCCGCAGCTCGGCCGCTAAACTCCCGGCAACGACCTCCCGGGAGGAGCCCCAAGGTGCGCAAGGTTCTCATCGCCAACCGCGGCGAGATCGCCGTCCGCGTCATCCGCGCCTGCCGCGACGCCGGACTGGCCAGCGTCGCCGTCTACGCGGATTCCGATCGGGACGCCCTGCACGCCACGCTCGCCGACGAGGCGTACGCCCTCGGCGGTGACACCGCCGCCGACAGCTACCTGCGCATCGACAAGCTGATCGACGTGGCGGCCCGCTCCGGCGCGGACGCCGTGCACCCCGGCTACGGCTTCCTCTCCGAGAACGCCGACTTCGCCCAGGCCGTCATCGACGCCGGGCTGACCTGGATCGGCCCCACCCCGCAGGCGATCCGCGACCTCGGCGACAAGGTGACCGCCCGGCACATCGCGCAGCGCGCCGGAGCCCCGCTGGTGCCCGGCACCCCCGACCCGGTCGGCAACGCGGACGAGGTGATGGCGTTCGCCGTCGACCACGGCCTGCCGGTCGCCATCAAGGCCGCCTTCGGCGGTGGCGGGCGCGGCCTGAAGGTCGCCCGCACCATGGAGGAGATCCCGCACCTGTTCGAGTCGGCCACCCGCGAGGCGGTCGCCGCGTTCGGCCGGGGCGAGTGCTTCGTCGAGCGTTACCTGGACAAGCCGCGCCACGTCGAGGCGCAGGTGCTGGCCGACCAGCACGGCAACGTGATCGTGGTGGGCACCCGGGACTGCTCGCTCCAGCGCCGGCACCAGAAGCTGGTCGAGGAGGCGCCCGCGCCGTTCCTCACCGAGGCCCAGCGCGCCCAGATCCACGACAGCGCCAAGGCCATCTGCCGGGAGGCCGGCTACCACGGCGCCGGCACCGTCGAATACCTGGTCGGCGCGGACGGCACGATCTCCTTCCTGGAGGTGAACACCCGGCTCCAGGTCGAGCACCCGGTCACCGAGGAGACCGCCGGCATCGACCTGGTCCGCGAGCAGTTCCGCATCGCCGACGGGGAGAAGCTGCGCTTCACCGAGGACCCGGCGCCGCGCGGGCACGCCATCGAGTTCCGGATCAACGGCGAGGACCCGGGCCGCAACTTCCTGCCCGCGCCGGGCACCGTCACCGCGCTGCGCCTGCCGTCCGGGCCGGGCGTGCGGGTCGACACCGGCATCTCGGCCGGCGACGTGATCGGCGGCAACTTCGACTCGCTGCTGGCCAAGGTGATCATCGTCGGCGAGACGCGCGCCGAGGCGCTGGAGCGGGCCCGCCGGGCGCTCGACGAGATGGTGGTCGACGGCATGGCCACCGCGCTGCCCTTCCACCGCCTGGTGATCCGCGACGAGGCGTTCACCACCGAGCCGTTCACCGTGCACACCCGGTGGATCGAGACCGAGTGGGACAACACCGTCCCGGCCTTCACCGCCGCCGCCGGTGCCGGCGACGAGCCGGCCGAGCGCGAGACCGTCGTGGTCGAGGTGGGCGGCAAGCGGCTGGAGGTCGTCCTGCCCGCCGGGCTCGGCGCTGGTACGGCGGCAGCCGCGCCCGCCGCGAAGAAGCCGGCCCGCCGGGGCGGCGGGGGCAAGGCGGGCGCCGCGGTCAGCGGTGACACGCTCGCCTCCCCGATGCAGGGCACGATCGTGAAGATCGCGGTGGCCGACGGCGACGAGGTGGCCGAGGGCGACCTGGTCGTGGTGCTGGAGGCGATGAAGATGGAGCAGCCGCTGCACGCGCACAAGGCCGGCACGGTGAGCGGGCTCGCGGCCGAGGTCGGCGCGGTGATCACCTCCGGCGCGGCGATCTGCACCATCGCCTGAGGTGTAAGGAAGGGCCCCTTCTTAACGCGTGAGGTAGTGAAGGGGCCCCTTCTTAACAGCGCAGGGCCGGGTGGTGTGAGCCACCACCGCAGGCGGGCGCGGCCCGGGGCGGGAATGATGGCCGGGTGCGGTTCCTTCACGGCGCGGTCCCCGCGCACGACCTGACCTACAACGACGTCTTCATGGCGCCCAACCGTTCGGAGGTGGGCTCCCGGCTCGACGTCGACCTGGCCACCACCGACGGGACCGGCACCACGATCCCGCTCGTGGTGGCGAACATGACAGCCGTCGCGGGCCGGCGGATGGCCGAGACCGTGGCGCGACGCGGCGCGGTGGCGGTGATCCCGCAGGACATCCCGATCGAGGTCGTCGCCGACGTGGTCGGCTGGGTCAAGCAGCGGCACCTGGTCTACGACACGCCGATCACGCTCGGCCCGACCGAGACCGTCGGCGACGCGATCCACCTGCTGCCGAAGCGTTCGCACGGCGCGGTGGTGGTGGTCGACGCGGACGGGCGGCCGATGGGCGTGGTGACCGAGGCGGACACCGTCGGGGTGGACCGCTTCGCCCAGCTCCGGCACGTGATGTCGACCGAGCTGCACACCGTTTCGGCGGACGCGGACCCGCGTACCGGGTTCGACCGGCTGTCGGCGGGCCGGCGGCGGATCGCGCCGGTGGTGGACGGCGACGGCCGCCTGGTCGGGGTGCTGACCCGGCAGGGGGCGCTGCGCGCCACGCTCTACACCCCGGCCGTGGACGACCGGGGGCGGCTGCGGATCGCGGCCGCCGTGGGCATCAACGGTGACGTCACGGGCAAGGCCGCCGCGCTGCTGGAGGCCGGTGTGGACACGCTGGTCGTGGACACCGCGCACGGGCACCAGGAGCGGATGCTCCAGGCGCTGCGGGCGGTCCGCCGGCTGGACCCGCCGGTGCCGGTGGCGGCCGGGAACGTGGTGACCGCCGACGGGGTACGCGACCTGGTCGACGCGGGCGCGGACATCGTGAAGGTGGGCGTCGGGCCAGGCGCGATGTGCACCACCCGGATGATGACCGGCGTGGGCCGCCCGCAGTTCTCCGCCGTGCTCGACTGCGCCGCCGCGGCCCGTTCGCTGGGGCGGCACGTCTGGGCCGACGGCGGCGTACGGCACCCGCGCGACGTGGCGCTGGCGCTGGCGGCGGGCGCCTCGAACGTGATGATCGGCTCCTGGTTCGCCGGCACCTACGAGTCCCCCGGTGACCTTTACACCGACGCCGACGGGCGGCGCTACAAGGAGAGCTTCGGCATGGCGTCGTCGCGTGCGGTGAGCGCCCGTACGGCCGAGGACAGCGCGTTCGACAGGGCCCGGAAGGCGATCTTCGAGGAGGGCATCTCCTCGGCCCGGATGTATCTGGACCCGAACCGGCCCGGGGTCGAGGACCTGATCGACGAGATCATCTCCGGCGTGCGCAGCGCGTTCACGTACGCGGGCGCGCGCAGTCTGGAGGAGTTCCACGAGCGGGCGCTCGTCGGCGTGCAGAGCGCCGCCGGGTACACCGAGGGAATGCCGCTGCCGACGAGCTGGTGACGCGGCTCAGCTGAACAGCCGCCTGATCACGGTACGGGCGGCGGCCTCCGGGTCGTCGCCCACCCGTGGCGGCAGCGCGCCGGAGAGCCAGAGCGTGGCGAAGCCGTGCACTATCGACCAGGCGGCCAGCGCGTCCGCGTCCGGCTCCCGCCCGGTGTGCCGGGCCACCCCGCCGCGCAGCAGCTCGCCGGACCGGGCCCGGGCGGCGATCAGCTCCGGGTCGTCGGCCCGGTACAGCTCGGGCCGGAACATGACGTCGAAGTGCGCGCGGTGCCGCACCGCGAACCCGACGTACGCCACACCGGTGTCGAGCAGGTCGTCGCCGGCCTGCCGGAGCGCGTCGGCGAGCAGGTCGAAGCCCTGGGTGGCGAACGCGGTGAGCAGCCCCGCCTTGTCGCCGAAGTGGTGCGCGGGCGCGGCGTGCGAGACCCCGGCCCGGCGGGCCAGCTCACGCAGGCTCAGCGCGGCCGGCCCGGACTCGGCGATCGCCTCGGCGGCGGCGCTCAGCAGGACGCGGCGGAGGTCGCCGTGGTGGTACGAGGCCATGCCGCCACCCTAACTTGTCATTGACAAGATGGCACCCGTCGCGGAATCTTGTCACCGACAAGATTCCGCGTCGGAGGGACTGACCATGGCACCGCTGATCGCACTCCTCG
This sequence comes from Micromonospora sp. NPDC049151, assembly GCF_040648395.1. Taxonomy (NCBI): domain Bacteria; kingdom Bacillati; phylum Actinomycetota; class Actinomycetes; order Micromonosporales; family Micromonosporaceae; genus Micromonospora; species Micromonospora sp. NPDC049151. The sequence goes on along the minus strand of NZ_JBEZDP010000008.1, from coordinate 8,724 downwards.
CCGGCACCGCGCTGGCCCGGATCGCCGGCCTGCTCGGCGTGGACGCCCTGGACGGGTGGCACCCCGCGTTGCGGGTCGGGCTGGCGCTGATGATGGTGCTGACCGGCGTGGCCCACTTCGCGTCCCGCCGGGCCGACCTGATCGCGATGGTCCCGCCGTCGCTGCCCCGGCCCGACCTGCTGGTCACCGTCACCGGCGTACTGGAACTCGCCGGCGCGCTCGCCCTGCTGGTCCCGGCCACCGCGCGTCCGGCGGCGGCCGGGCTGGCGCTGCTGATGCTCGCCATGTTCCCGGCGAACGTGTCGGCCGCGCGGCGCGGGCTCACGCTCGCCGGGCGCCCGGTGACGCCGATCGGCGTCCGTACCCTGCTCCAGGTCGTCTTCGTGGGCGCCGCGCTGGCGGTGGCCCTCGGCGGGTGACCGCAGCGAGGGCCGGGCCCGCCCCGGCGGCCCGCCGGAACGAGACCGGCGGGCCGCACGGGACCCGGCTCAGGCGCGGGCCGGCTCCGCCTCGGCGGGCGAGGCGTCCCCGGCCTCGCCGTGCCGGACCGTCGGCAGGCGCAGGCAGGCGACCAGGCCGATCAGCAGGAATCCGGCCCCCGCGAAGGCGGCGTACCGGGTGGCGTCGGAGAACGCCTGCTTCGCCTCCTGGGCGATCGGTGCGGTGCGCGGGTCCGCCTCCAGCCCGCCGATCGCCGCGCCGGCACTCTCCTTGACCGCGCTCACCACCTGGTCCCGCTGGGCGGGGGTGAGCCCGGGCTGGTCGGCCAGGCGGTCACCGAGGATACCGCCGAGGCCGGCGAAGAGGACGGTGCCGAGCACCGCGATGCCGAGCGCGGAACCGACCTGACGGGCGGTGCTCTGCAGGCCCGAGCCCTGGCCGCTGCGGCGCACCGGCACCTGCGACAGGGAGACGCCGGTGAGCTGGGCGGTGGCCAGGCCGACGCCGAGGCCGTAGACGAACAGGAAGCCCAGCGGCGCCCACCAGCTGGTGTCCGGCGCGACCACGAGCCCGAGTCCGATCACGCCGACGACCTCGGCGGCGACGCCGAGCTGGACCACCCGGGCGGCACCCCAGCGCTGCGTCAGCGGCGCGCCCATGCCGCTGGCCAGGAAGCTGCCGACGGCGAGCGGCAGCAGCGCCAGGCCGGTGCGGAAGGCGCTGTAGCCGAGCACGTTCTGGAACCACAGCGGAAGCGCGAACAGCAGTCCGAGCTCGCCCAGGCTGACGATCGCGGCGGCCAGGATGCCGTTGCGGAACGAGCTGATGCCGAACAGCGACAGGTCGAGCAGTGCGGGGCGGCCGGACCGGTTGCGGCGTACCTGCTGCGCCAGGAAGATCCCGAGCGCGACGAGGCCGACCAGCGCGGAGACCGGGACCGGCGAGATCGACGCGGTCCAGTCCAGCCCGAACAGGCTGAACGGCCGCTCCCGCTCCCACCAGCCGTAGGTGCGGCCCTCGATCAGGGCGAAGACCACGCCGGTCATGCCGATCACCGAGAGCAGCGCGCCGAGCAGGTCCAAGCCGCGTTCGGCCTGCTCGTCGCGGGACTCGGCGACCAACACGAGCGTCGCCACGATCACGGCCAGGCTGACCGGGACGTTGATGCCGAAGGCCCACCGCCAGGAGTACGTGGTGGTGAGCCAGCCGCCGAGCAGCGGCCCGAGCGCCGCCGCGCCACCGATGGTGGAGCCCCAGACGGCGAACGCGATGCCCTTCTCCCGGCCGGTGAAGTTGGCGTTCAGCAGGGAGAGCGAGGTGGGCAGCATCATCGCCCCGCCGATGCCCTGGAGCACCCGGGACGCGATGAGCGTCTCGCCGGAGCCGGCGAGCGCCGCGAGCACGCTGGCCACCACGAACACGGTGACGCCGACGAGGAACATCCGCCGTCGCCCGGACCGGTCGGCGAAGCGGCCGGCGACCAGCAGCAACGCGGCGAAGACCAGGGTGTACGCCTCCTGCACCCACTGCGCGTCGGTGGAGGTGATGTCGAGGTCCCGGATGATCTGCGGCACCGCGACGTTCACGATTGTCGCGTCCACGATGATCATCGCCACGCCGAGGCTGATGGCAAGTAGCCCGAACCAGCGTCCGCGCCCGTCGCCGCGCATTGCGCCCCCCCTTTAGCTAGATTCTCTAGCTACCTGAGATGCTAGCTTTATCCCATGGAGGGGGTGCCGTCAAGCGGGGAGCCGACGCCGGCCGCGCCGCCGAGCAGCGAGACTTCCCGCGCGCTGCGCGACGTGCTGCGGATCGCCGGTGACACCCGGGCCGCGCTGGCCCGCCGCCTGGGCCTCAACGCCACCGACGCGGCGGCGATCGACCACCTGGTCTCCAGCCCGGAGCCGCTGGGCCCGGTCGAGCTGGGCAACCGCCTCGGCATCCGCTCCGCCTCGGCGACCACGCTCGTCGACCGGCTCGTGCAGGCGGGCCACGTCACCCGGACCCCGCACCCGCACGACCGGCGTCGACTGAGCCTCCAGGTGACCGAGAGCGCCGTCGGCGAGGTGCTGGAGGCGCTCCGCCCGATGCTCGTCGGCGTCGACCGGGCGGTCGCCCGGCTCACCCCCGAGCAGGCCGAGGCCACCACGGCCTTCCTGCGCGAGGTCACCGAGGTGATGCGGGAGTACGTCGCCACCGCCCCGGACGAGCCGTCGCGGGCCCGCCCCGACCGCCGCTGAGGAGATTCTCAGAATTAGTTTGGGCCCTGATGGTTCGGGAGCTAACCTGACGCTCGTGAACATGGGCCCGCTCGTCCGCTTCCCCGACGCGTTGCACCACGCGCCACTCGGCCGGCTGATCTCGATCGCCGGTCACGTCGTCGAACAGCACTGGGGGCGTTACCTCGCCGAACACGGGCTCACGTCCGCCGGCATGCGGGTCCTGATGATCCTCCTGCGGGCCGGCGAGGTGAGCCACCGGGAAATGGCCGAGCTGTGCTTCGTCCGGCCCGCCACGCTCACCGGCATCGTCGACACGCTGGAACGCGACGACTTCGTCAGCCGCCGTCGCGCCCCGGAGGACCGCCGCACGGTCCGGCTCGCCCTGACCGACAAGGGCGGCGAGCACGCCCGCGCCATCATCGACATGATTCACAGCGACCGGCCGTTGACGTCGGTCGACGCCGACCCGGCCAACCGGGCGGTGATCCGCCAGTTCCTGATCGAAATCATCACCGGCATGTCCGACGGGGACCTCCGTCGGTTGAACCGGGACAGCGAGTCCGACACCGAGCCGCCGACGGGGAGCCATCCGTGTTGATCCGCCTGCTCCGCACACATCTGCACCCGTACCGACGATGGCTGGCCGCCGTGGTGGCGTTCCAGTTCGTCGGCACGATCGCCTCGCTCTACCTGCCGAGCCTGAACGCCGACATCATCGACCGGGGCGTCGCGGTCGGCGACACCGACCAGATCATGCGTACGGGCGGGTGGATGCTGCTGGTCAGCCTGCTCCAGATCGCCTGCTCGATCGCCGCCGTCTACTTCGGCGCGAAGACCGCCATGGCGTTCGGCCGCGACGTGCGCGGCTCGATCTTCCGGCGCGTCAACAGCTTCTCCGCCCGCGAGGTCGCCCGGTTCGGAGCGCCGTCGCTGATCACCCGCAACACCAACGACGTCCAGCAGGTGCAGATGCTGGTGTTGCTGAGCTGCACCATGCTGGTGGCCGCGCCGATCATGAGCGTCGGCGGCGTGGTGATGGCCCTGCGCGAGGACGTCGGGCTCTCCTGGCTGATGCTGGTCTGCGTACCGGTGCTGGCCGTCGCGCTGGGCCTGATCATCCGCCGGATGGTCCCGGGCTTCCGGCTCATGCAGACCCGGATCGACACCGTCAACCGGGTGCTGCGCGAGCAGATCACCGGCATCCGGGTGGTCCGGGCGTTCGTACGGGAGCCGTACGAGACCGACCGGTTCCGGGCCGCGAACACGGACCTGACCGCCACCGCGCTGCGGATCGGGCGGCTCCAGGCGCTGATCTTCCCGATCGTGATGCTGGTGCTGAACGTCTCCAGCGTCGCGGTGCTCTGGTTCGGCGCGGCACGTGTCGACTCCGGCCAGATCCAGGTCGGCGCGCTCACCGCGTTCCTGCAATACCTCATGCAGATCCTGATGGCGGTCATGATGGCCACCTTCATGCTGATGATGGTGCCCCGGGCGGCGGTCTGCGCCGAGCGCATCGAGGAGGTGCTCGACACCGACTCGTCGGTGGTGCCGGCAGCCGACCCGGTCACCGAGGTCACCGGCCGGGGCGAGCTGGAGTTGCGCGGCGCCGGGTTCCAGTACCCGGGCGCGACCGCGCCGGTGCTGCACGACATCTCGTTCCGGGCCGAGCCGGGCCGGACCACGGCGATCATCGGATCCACCGGCGCCGGCAAGACCACGCTGCTGACGCTCATCCCCCGCCTGGTCGACCCGACCGCCGGCGCGGTCCTGGTCGACGGCGTGGACGTACGGGATCTCGCCCCGGACGAGCTGTGGCGGCGGATCGGGCTGGTGCCCCAGCGGCCGTACCTGTTCACCGGCACCGTCGCCAGCAACCTGCGCTACGGCAACCCGGACGCCACCGACGCCGAACTGTGGGCCGCCCTGGAGATCGCCCAGGCGCGCGACTTCGTCGCCGAGATGTCGGGCGGGCTGGAGGCGCCGATCGCGCAGGGCGGCACCAACGTCTCCGGCGGCCAGCGGCAACGCCTGGCCATCGCCCGCGCGCTCGTCCGCAAACCGGAGATCTACCTCTTCGACGACTCCTTCTCCGCGCTCGACCTCGGCACGGACGCCCGGCTGCGGGCCGCCCTCAAGCCGGTCACCGCGGACGCGGCGGTGGTGATCGTGGCCCAGCGGGTCTCCACGATCGTCGACGCCGACCAGATCATCGTGCTCGAGGACGGGGGTGTCGTCGGGATGGGACGACATGAGGAACTGCTGGAGAGCTGCCCCACGTACGCCGAGATCGTCGCGTCGCAGCAGACGGCGGAGGTGGCCGCGTGAGCGCGAGGAGTGAGCCGGGGTTGCGAGCCCCGCAGTCGCGAACGAACGGGGGCACAGCGTGAGCGGGGGGAACGGCGGGACGCCGTCGGTTCCGCAGCAGAAGAACGAGCCGAACCGGCTGCCGCCGGCCGGGCGGCGGCCCGGCGGTGGCCCACCGCACATGAGCATGGGCATGCCGGCCGAGAAGGCGATGAACTTCGGGCCGTCGGCACGCCGGCTGCTGGGGCGGCTGCGGCCGTACCGGCTCCAGCTCACCGGCGTGCTCGCGCTGGCCCTGGCCAGCGTCGGGCTCAGCGTCATCGGGCCGAAGGTGCTCGGGCACGCCACCGACATCATCTTCAGCGGGGTGATCGGGCGGCAGCTTCCGCCCGGCACCACCACCGAGGCGGCGGCGGAGGCGGCCCGCGCCGAGGGCAACGGCAACTTCGCCGACATGCTGGCCCGGATGGACGTGATCCCGGGCACCGGCATCGACTTCGACGCGCTGGGCCGGGTGCTGGCGTTCGCCGTCGTGCTCTACGTCGGCGCGAGCATGCTCCAGTGGGCGCAGGGCTGGGTGCTCAACGGGGTGGTGCAGCGCACCGTGCTGACGCTGCGCGCCGACGTGGAGGACAAGCTCAACCGGCTGCCGCTGCCCTACTTCGACAAGCAGCCCCGCGGTGAGCTGCTGAGCCGGGTCACGAACGACATCGACAACGTGTCGCAGACGCTCCAGCAGACGCTGAGCCAGCTGCTCACGTCGCTGCTCACAGTCGTCGGCGTACTCGGGATGATGTTCTGGATCTCGCCGCTGCTGGCAATCGTCGCGCTCGTCGCGGTGCCGCTGTCGGTGGTGGTCACCGGCCAGATCGCCAAGCGCTCGCAGGGCAAGTTCATCGCCCAGTGGAAGCACACGGGCGAGCTGAACGGCCAGATCGAGGAGGCGTACACCGGGCACGAACTGGTGAAGGTCTTCGGCCGGCAGAAGGAGGTCGAGGCCGCCTTCCACGCCAAGAACGAGGAGCTGTTCCGGGCCGGCTTCGGCGCGCAGTTCGTCTCCGGGCTGATCATGCCGGCGATGTTCTTCATCGGGAACCTCAGCTACGTCGCGATCGCCGTGGTCGGCGGCCTGCGGGTGGCGTCGGGCTCGATGAGCCTCGGTGACGTGCAGGCGTTCATCCAGTACTCGCGGCAGTTCACCCAGCCGCTCACCCAGGTCGCGTCGATGGCCAACCTGCTGCAGTCCGGGGTGGCCTCGGCCGAGCGGGTCTTCGCTGTGCTCGACGCCGACGAGCAGAGCCCCGACCCGGCCGAGCCGGCCCGGATCGCCGACCCGCACGGGCGGGTCGAGTTCGAGCACGTCTCCTTCCGGTACGACCCGGAGAAGCCGCTCATCGACGACCTGTCGCTGGTCGCCGAGCCGGGCCACACGGTGGCCATCGTCGGTCCCACCGGCGCCGGCAAGACCACGCTGGTCAACCTGGTCATGCGGTTCTACGAGCTGGACGCCGGGCGGATCACGCTGGACGGGGTGGACCTCTCCACGATGCGCCGCGACGAACTGCGCGGCCGGATCGGCATGGTGCTCCAGGACACCTGGCTGTTCGGCGGCACCATCCGGGACAACATCGCCTACGGACGCCCCGACGCCACCGAGGAGGAGATCCTCGCCGCCGCCCGGGCGACGTTCGTCGACCGGTTCGTCCGCAGCCTGCCGGACGGCTACGACACGGTGATCGACGAGGAGGGCAGCAACGTCAGCGCCGGGGAGAAGCAGCTCATCACCATCGCCCGCGCGTTCCTGGCCGAGCCGTCGCTGCTGATCCTGGACGAGGCGACCAGCTCGGTGGACACCCGGACCGAGGTGCTGCTCCAGCGGGCCATGGCGGCGCTGCGCTCGGACCGGACGAGCTTCGTCATCGCGCACCGCCTCTCCACCATCCGCGACGCCGACCTGATCCTGATGATGGAGCAGGGCCGGATCGTCGAGCAGGGCACCCACGACCAGCTCGTCGCCGCCGGTGGCGCGTACGCCCGGCTCTACCGGGCGCAGTTCACCGGCGCGGTGATCGAAGACGAGATCCCGGCGCCCACCCCGGCCGGCCCTCCGGCGGGAATGCGTGCCGGTGCCGGCACGCCGGCCGGGAACTGACGTGGACCCGGCCACAGGTCCGGCACCGGTCGGTGTCCGGGTGCCTTACCGGCACCCGGACGGGCCGGAGTCAGGCCGGCGGGAGCAGCCCCGCCGACCGGCTCGCGACCACCGCGCCGACCAGGCCCAGCGCCTCGGCGGCGGGCATCGGGTCGAGCACCCGGCCGTCGCGCAGGCGCAGCGAGACCGAACCGTCGGCCACCTCCCGGGGGCCGAGGACCCCGGTGTACGGGACTCGGCGGCGGGACGCGTCCCGGATCCGGGCGCCGAGCGAACCGGCGTGGTCGACCTCGGCCCGCAGCCCGGCCGCCTCGGCGCGGCGGGCCAGCGCGACGGCCGCGTCGGCCTGCGCCGCGTCCACCGGCAGCAGCAGCACCTGCACCGGGGCGTACCAGGCCGGGAACGCGCCCTGGTGCACCTCGATCAGGTACGCGAACAGCCGTTCCATGCTGCCGACGAGGCTGCGGTGCACCATCACCGGCCGTTTCCGGCGGCCGTCCGAGTCGGTGTACGACAGGTCGAACCGTTCCGGTTTGTCGAAGTCGAGCTGGACGGTGGAGATGGTCGACTCCCGGCCGGCCGCGTCGACGATCTGAATGTCGATCTTCGGCCCGTAGAACGCGGCCTCGCCCGGCGCCTCGACGACGTCCACCCCGTCGAGCGCGGCGCGGAGCAGTTCCTCGGCCCGCCCCCAGCCGGCGTCGTCGCCCACGTACCGCCGGCCCGGCCCGCGCAGCGACAACCGGAACCCGGCGGGACGGACGCCGAGCGCGGCGTACGCCTCGCCGATCAGCCGCAGGATCTCGCGGACCTCGTCGCCGACCTGCTCCAGCGCGCAGAAGTTGTGCGCGTCGTTGAGCGAGATGGCTCGTACGCGAGACAGCCCGCCGAGCACCCCGGAACGCTCGGCCCGGTACATCCCGCCCAGCTCGGCGACCCGCAGCGGCAGCTCCCGGTAGGAACGCCCACGGGCCCGGAACACCAGCGCGTGGTGCGGGCAGAGCGCCGGGCGCAGCACGAACTCGTCGTCGGCGCTCAGCCGCATCGGCGGGAACATGTCGTCGGCGAAGTAGCCCAGGTGCCCGGAGAGCTCGAACAGCTCCCGTTTGGCCAGTGGCGGGGAGTAGACGTGCCGGTAGCCGGCCCGGCGCTCCAGCTCCCGCACGTACTCCTCGACGGCGTGCCGGGCGGCGGCGCCGGCCGGCAGCCAGATCGGCAGCCCGGCGCCCGCGAGCGGGTCGGAGACGAACAGCTCCAGCTCCCGGCCGAGCCTGCGGTGGTCGATCATGTCGCTCTCCTTGATCGGGTACGACCCGGAGGCGAGCGGGCCCGGAACGCCGCGAGGCCCCGGAGCGGATCGCCCCGGGGCCTCGTCGACGGAAACGTCAGTGCGGCACGCCGGGAACACCCGGCGTCGTCGTTACTACCGCGCTACGCATGCCCTGACGCTAGACGCGCGGGCGTCGATGGCGCACCTGAAATATGGAGAGTGGGGGCGGGTCGCCGGCACGGTGCTGCGCATGCCGGGGCTGGACGACGACGACCCGGCGGTGATCGCGCACGGGCAGACCCGCGCGCCGGAGACGCTCACCGCGGCCGAGCTGC
>NZ_JBEZDP010000007.1:0-246807 GCF_040648395.1 Micromonospora sp. NPDC049151 | reverse complement strand
GGCGGTGGTTGCCTCTACAACCGCCTGGTGGAGAACCGGCTGGTGATCACCTGCGGCGGCGACCAGATCGAGGCGGGCAAGAGCCTCACCTTCCGGCTCGGGTTCCACGTCTGGACCACCGCCCGCAGCTACCCGATGGTGGCGAACGGCGGGCGGATCGAGGTCGTCCCGGACGGTGCCGCCGCGGCTTCCGACGCCACCGGCTTCACCACCCTCTTCCGCTCCACCGGCGGCAGCCTGCGGAAGCCGCGCCCGTACGTGCAGGCCGTCGACACCGACCTCGGCATCCGGGGCAGCGCGGTGACGCTGGCCCCGCAGCCGGACGGCACCCTGCTCGGCCGGATGCCGGTCACCGTGCGCTACGGCAACGACGCGCCGACCTTCGCTCTCAACGTCGAGGCCGCCCTGCCCGCGGGCGTGGAGGTGCACCACATCGAGCCGCAGGACTCGCCGAGCTTCCCGTACTGGTTCTCCGTGCCGGGCGGCCGGTTCATGCCGGGCGAGGAGCGCACCTTCGACGTCTTCCTCTGGGCACCCGTCGGCACGGCCACGGGTGAGCTGGGCACCGGCCGCCTCACCGTGACCGGGAGCTACTTCTGGGGGGCCGACGACCCGCAGGACGTGGACCCGTCTGACAACACCACGTCGTTCACGGTGACCGGGGCCGCCGCGAGCTGACAGTCGCCCGCCCGGCCGGCGCCCACGCGCCGGCCGGGCGTCGCCGTGTCACCAGGCCGGGCGCTGGAGCAACCCGACGAACTCGGCGAGCAGCCGTTCCCGCAGCCGCGCCGGGGCGGCGTCGAGCAGCGTGTTGACCACCGCCATCCGGTCCGGCACACCGGCGCCGCCGGCCAGGCCGAGCCCGCCGGCCAGCCCGGCCACCATGTCCGGGGTGAGCGCCTCCGGCGTGAGGCTGCCTGCGAGCGCCAGCAGTTCCGGCGGCAGCACGACCGGCCCGGCGGCGCGGGCCGCCGCGACCGCCTCGGCCAGCGCCGGGCCGAACTCGGCCACCCGGGGCGCCACCGCCGCGGTGACAGTGAGGTGGACACTTGCCGGCAGATCGGCGTACGTGAGCTGGGGCTGGGTGTGCCAGCCACGCGCGGTCAGCTCGTCGACCAGCACGAACAGGTCGAGCCCCGGATCGTCGCTGGTGAAGCAGACCACTGTGGTCTCCGGCTCGGCCATCAGCCGCAGGCCGCCGGTGGCCCGGACCGCGTCGGCGAGCCCGGCGACCGCGTCCCGGGTCGCGGCGGCCAGCCGCAGGTAGCCGTCCTCGCCGAGGTGGCGCAACGTGGCGTACGCGGCGGCGATCGGCCCACCGGACCGGGTGGAGGCGATCACCGGGTTGACCATCGTGTATCCGGGCCAGTCCGCGTACGCGAAGAACTGCGCCGCGCGCAGCGCCGGATCGCGGTGCAGCAGCACCGAGACGCCCTTGGGCGCGTACGCGTACTTGTGCAGGTCCACCGAGATCGAGGTGACCCCCGGCACGGCGAAGTCGAACGGCGGCACCGGCGCGCCGAGCCGGCGCAGCCAGGGCAGTGCCCAGCCGCCGAAGCAGGCGTCGACGTGGCAGCGCACCCCGGCGGCCCGCGCGACGGCGGCGATCTCGGCGACCGGGTCGACGACCCCGTGCGCGTACGACGGCGCGGACGCCACCACGAGCACGGTCTCCGGACGGATCGCGGCGGCCATCGCTGCCACGTCCGGCCGCAACGTCACCGGGTCGACGGGCACGGTGTCCAGCGCGACCCGCAGGTAGTGCGCCGCCTTGGCGAACGCGGCGTGCGCGCCGGCCGGTGCCACGATCCGCTGCTCGGCCAGGTCGGGACGGGCGTCTCGGGCCGCCTTGACGGCGAGCAGCAGCGACTCGGTGCCGCCGCTGGTGACGCTGCCGACCACGTCCGGCGCGTCGGTGCCGGGGCCGCCGCCGAGCAGCCGGGCGGCGGCGCCGACCAGCGCGTTCTCCATCGCCAGCAGCGACGGGAACGCCGTCGGGTCGAGGCCGTTGACGTGCGCGCTCTGCGCGTACGCGGCCTGCGCCAGCTCGTCCAGCCCGGCCACGCCGGGGTCGTAGACGTACGCGAACAGCCGCCCGCCGTGCGTCGGCCGGTCGGCGGCGCGCAGCGCGCGGATCTCGCCTAGTACGTCCGTCGCGGGCATCCCCCGCGCGGGCAGAGCGCTCACACCTACCGTGTCGGTCATCGGGTGGTTCCTCTCGTGGGACGGGCCGGCGCTCACGCCCGCGCGGCCGGCGCGGCGTCGTCGACCACGGGTGCGGCGGTGGCCAGCTGCGCCGGGGTCAGTGTGTAGCCGCGCAGCAGCACCAGCGGGATCGCCACGAGCAGGGCGGGCAGCACGGTGAAGCCGAGCAGCACACCCAGCCGTGCCGAGTCGGACTGGACGGCGGCGGTGCCGGTGGACGAGGAGACGTAGCCGGAGAGCTGGAGCACCAGCCCGTAGATGCCCGGCCCCAGCGCCAGCCCGAACGTCTCCCCGGCGGTCCACAGCCCGGTGAACACCCCGGCCTGCCGCCGCCCGGTGCGCGCGGTGTCGTACGCGATGCAGTCCGGCAGCATGGCCAGCGCGAACACCTGCTGGCCCGCGTACCCGACGCCGATCACCGCGACCACCGCGTAGGCCGCGGCGGCGGGCAGAGCGGGCGCGGCGACCAGGGCCAGCGCTCCCGCCGCGAAGATCAGCGACGCGGCGACCAGCGACGTCCGCTTGCCCAGCCGCGCGCCCGCCCGCGACCACAGCGGCATGACCAGCAGCGCGGGCGCGACGAAGCAGGCGAACAGCAGCGTCGGGCCGCTGTCCGGCTCGCGCAGCACCTGGTCGGCGAAGTACTTCACCCCGGCCAGCACGGTTGCCACCCCGGCGGACTGGATCACGAAGCAGATCAGCAGCACCCGGAACGGCCGGTTGCCGGTGGCGACAGCGAGCTGCGCGCGCAGGCTCGGCTCGCTCTCCCCCACCGTCCCGGTCGGCGCCGACCGGGTGCCGAGGAAGACGCCGATCGTGCCGGCGACGATCAGCGCGGCGACGAACAGGCCCATCCACCGGTGGCCCGGCACGCCGTCGCCGCCCGCGCTCACCACCGCCGGGGCCACCGCGCCGGAGACCAGGATGGCCAGCGCCAGCACCGCGATCCGCCAGGTCATCAGCCGGGTACGCTCCGCCGGGTCGGCGGTCAGCTCGGCCGGCATGGCCACGTACGGCACCTGGAAGAACGCGAACGCGGTGGCGGTGGCCAGGAACGCCAGGGCCACGTACGCGGCGGCGGCCGGACCGTCGGCGAACGGCGCGGCGAAGATCGAGGCGAACAGCACCGCTAGCGCGAGCCCGCCACCGAGCAGGTACGGCCGGCGCGCGCCCCAGCGGGAGCGGGTCCGGTCGGAGATCCGCCCGGCGACCGGGTTGACCAGCACGTCCCACGCCTTCGGCAGCAGCACCAGCAGGGCGGCCAGTCCGGCGGCGACGCCGAGCGTGTCGGTGAGGTACGGCAGCAGGAGCAGCCCGGGCACGGTGCCGAACGCGCCGGTGACCAGGGAACCCAGTGCGTACCCGAGGTGCACCCGGCGGGGCAGGCCCGAAGCTGTCATGGCGCCGAATGCTACTCACGTTATGGCCCGCGTCACATCCCCTCGTCCGGCGACCAGGACGCCGCCGCCAGGTCCACCCGGTCCCCGCGCAGCGGGCACCCCTCGGCGAGCAGCCGTTCCCGCGCCTTGCGCTCGTGACCCGGCGGCAGCCGGCCGGCCGAGTTCACCACCCGGTGCCACGGCACGCCGCCACCGTGCCGCGCCATGATCGAGCCGACCAGCCGTGGCGACGCCCGCCCCGAGCGGTCGGCCAGCGCGTCGGCCACCGCCCCGTACGACATCACCCGCCCCGGCGGAATCCGCTCGACAAGCGCCAGCACCGCCTCGACGTACTCGTCAGGTGTCACGAGCTGCCACGATATGGGAACGCGCCGCGGCGCGGCAGACCGCAGCGCGCAGAATGGTCGGGTGCGCGAAGCAGTCACCTCGGCCCGGCGGATCGTGGTCAAGATCGGTTCGTCCTCGCTGACCACCGCGACGGGCGGCCTCGACGACGCCCGGGTCGACGCGCTCGTCGACACGCTCGGCGGGCTCGCCGCCGCCGGACGCGAGGTGGTGCTGGTCTCCTCCGGCGCGATCGCCGCCGGGCTCGCCCCGCTGCGGCTGCCCCGGCGCCCGCGCGACCTGGCCACCCAGCAGGCCGCCGCCAGCGTCGGCCAGGGCCTGCTCATCGGCCGGTACGCCGCCGCGTTCGCCCGGCACGGCCGCACCGTCGGGCAGGTGCTGCTCACCGTGGACGACGTGACCCGGCGGGCGCACTACCGCAACGCGTACCGGACGCTGCGCAAGCTCCTCGACCTGCACGCCGTGCCGATCGTCAACGAGAACGACACGGTGGCCACCGAGGAGATCCGGTTCGGCGACAACGACCGCCTGGCCGCGCTCGTCGCCGCGCTCGTGGACGCCGACCTGCTGGTGCTGCTCTCCGACGTCGACGCGCTCTGGACCGGCGACCCGGCCCGCCCGGGCAGCACCCGCATCACCGAGGTACACGGCGAGGGCGACCTGGCGGGCGTGGACGTCGGCGGGGCCGGCCGCGCCGGGGTGGGCACCGGCGGCATGGTGACGAAGGTCGAGGCGGCCCGCATCGCGACCGGCTTCGGCATCCCGGTGGTGCTGACCGCCGCGCCGCTGGCCGCGCCGGCGCTCGCCGGGGAGCCGGTCGGCACGTACTTCCACCCGAGCAGCCGCCGCCCCGCCGCCCGTCTGTTCTGGCTGGCGCACGCCACCGCCCCCCGGGGCCGGCTGCACCTCGACCCGGGCGCGGTGCAGGCGGTGGTCGGCCGCCGCAAGTCGCTGCTGCCCGCCGGCATCACCGCCGTCGACGGCGCGTTCACCGCCGGTGACCCGGTGGACCTGGTCGACACCGCCGGGGCGCCGGTGGCCCGGGGCCTGGTCAACTACGACGCGGTGGAGCTTCCCGGCCTGCTCGGCCGGTCCACCTCCGAACTCGCCGCGGCGCTCGGCCCGGCGTACGAACGTGAGGTCGTCCACCGCGACGACCTGGTCCTGCTGTAAGCAAGGGGCCCTTCTTAACAGACGTCTGTTAAGAAGGGGCCCCTCCTTGAACCCCGTCCGAAGGAGTACGCACGATGAGCGTCGTCGAGCAGGCCCGGCGAGCCCGGGACGCGGCGGAAGCCCTGGCCACGGCCACCCGTACCGTCAAGGACGCCGCGCTGCAGGCGATGGCCGACGCGCTCGTGGCGCGTACCCCGGAGATCCTGACCGCGAACGCGGCGGACCTGGCGGCCGGGCGCGACGCCGGGCTGTCCGCGGCCGTGCTGGACCGGCTCGCGCTCGACGAGGGCCGGGTGGCCGCCATCGCCGACGCGCTGCGCCAGATGGCCGCGCTGCCCGACCCGGTGGGCGAGGTGGTACGCGGCTCGACGCTGCCCAACGGCCTGGAGCTGCGCCAGATCCGGGTGCCGTTCGGGGTGGTCGGCATCGTCTACGAGGGCCGGCCCAACGTGACAGTCGACGCGGCCGGGATCTGCCTGAAGTCCGGCAACGCGGCGCTGCTGCGCGGCTCCTCGTCGGCCGCGCACTCCAACGCGGCGCTGGTCGCGGTGCTGCGTGACGCGGTCGCCGGCGCCGGGCTGCCGGCGGACGCGGTGCAACTGCTCGACTCCAGCACCCGCGAGTCGGTCAAGGAGCTGATGCGCGCCCGGGGCCTGGTCGACGTGCTGATCCCGCGCGGCGGCGCGTCGCTGATCCGCGCCGTGGTCGAGGAGTCGACGGTGCCGGTGATCGAGACCGGCGTGGGCAACTGCCACGTGTACGTGGACGCCGCCGCCGACCTCGGCAAGGCCCTGGCGGTCACGCTGAACGCCAAGACGCAGCGCCTGTCCACCTGCAACACGGCCGAGTCGCTGCTGGTGCACCGTGACGTCGCGGACGGGTTCCTGCCGGCCGTGCTGGCCGCGTTCGCCGAGGCCGGGGTGACCGTGCACGGCACGCCCGAGGTCGCAGCCCACTCCGACGCAGTGGTCGCGGCCACCGAGGAGGACTTCGGCACCGAGTACCTCTCCGCCGACATCTCGGTCGCCGTCGTCGACTCGCTCGACGCCGCGGTCGCGCACATCCGCCGGTACGGCACCGGCCACACCGAGGCGATCGTCACCGACTCGCAGCGGGCGGCCCGGGAGTTCGTGGCCAGGGTGGACGCCGCAGCGGTCATGGTCAACGCGTCCACCCGCTTCACCGACGGCGGCGAGTTCGGCTTCGGCGCGGAGATCGGCATCTCCACGCAGAAGCTGCACGCGCGCGGCCCGATGGGCCTGCCGGAGCTGACCAGCACCAAGTACGTGGTCACCGGGGACGGTCACGTGCGCTGACAGTGAGGCCGGCTATGTGAGCTGGAGTGGGTCCCCGTCCGCCGAGGTGGCCGGGGCACCCGGTGTCGTGGGCGGCACGACGAGCGGGGGCATCCCCGGGGACACCGGCGCCGACGCCGAGCCGTCCTCCACCGCCAGGTCGGGCAGGACCGTCCAGGCCGACCACGGCGCGGGCCCGGCGTCCGGACCGGGCGAAGGATCAGGGCCGGGACCGAGGGACCACTCGGGGCCGGATCCCGGCGGCACGTGCGGCGGCGGCGATTCGCCGGGAGGCGGCGGGACGGCAGGAGGCGGTGGGGCGGCGGGCGGTGGAGGCGCGGCGGAGGGTGGTGGCGCGGCCACGGCCGGCCGGCGCGGAATCGGCACGGCGGGTGGCGGGGGCAGCTCGGCGGTCTGCGGCACCACGAACGGCGCTCCGGACACCGGGGCCTCCGGCGTGTGCGGGCGGCACGCGCGGATCGCCCGCAGCGTGGTGTGCACGTCGAACTGGTGGCCGTCGTCGCTGTCCCAGCCGCCGTCGCTGCGCTGGGTCTCGGCGAGCCGCCGGCGCGCGGAGACCAGCAGCCACTGCTCCTCGCCCACGTCGACCCGGCGCAGTGTGGCGGCCAGCCAGGCCACGTCGGCCGGGGACATCCGGGGGATCCGGTCGGCCAGCACCGCCTGGATGCGCGCCGACTCGTAGTACATCCGCTGGCGGTGCAGCACCGCGGCGGCGAGCCAGCCGGCGGGCAGGAAGGACGGCCAGCTTCCGTCCGGCGCGAGCTGCGCGGCCAGCGCCTGCGCCGCCGCCTGCACCACACCGGCGTACGCGCCGCCGACCCGGTGGTCGAGTGGCCCGGCGGCGCGGGCGTCCAGCCCGGCCACGGTCAGCCAGAACCCCGCGTTCGCGGTCTGGTAGAGCCGGGCCTCGGGATCGCCGGGCGTGGCCCACTCGGGGGCGAGCCAGGCCAGCGAGGGGTCCTCGTCCCAGCCGCCGTCGGGCAGTTGCCGGGCGGCCAGCCAGTCCAACGCGTGCCGGGCGGCCGGGCGGCCCAGCGCCCCGAGGTCGTCCAGCTCGGCGAGGCGGTAGCAGGTCGCGTCGATCGAGGCGACCTCGCCGTCGAGGACGGCGGGCCAGCCGCCGCCGGGCGCCTGCCCGGTCTCGGCGGCGTCGAGCACGCCGGGCGGCACCGGAGCGCCGGTGCGCAGCCGGGAGAGACGGGCGCGGTCCACCGCGTCACCGTGAGCGACGACGAATCCGATCGCCGCGTCCAAGTCCACCACGGCACCGACGGTACTGGCGCGGCCGAAGTTACGCCTCGGTAGCTCGGTCAGGACCGCCCCGGCCCACCGGTCGCCGTGGGGGTTGCGTGACCCGGCGTATGCCCACGCCAAGGGCCCCGGAGAACACGACGGGCCCGCCCGGCGCACCGGGCGGGCCCATCGACGCGACTCAGTACGCGGGCAGCGACGGGTCGACCTGCTTGACCCAGGAGAGCACGCCGCCCTGGAGGTGCACCGCGTCGGCGAAGCCGGCCGCCTTCAGCGCGGCCAGTGCCTCGGCGGAGCGGACGCCGGACTTGCAGTGCAGCACGATCTGCCGGTCCTGCGGGAACTTCGCCAGCGCCTCACCGGACAGGATCTCGCCCTTGGGGATGAGCGTCGCGCCGGGGATCCGGACGATCTCGTACTCGGCGGGCTCGCGCACGTCGACCAGGAAGATGTCCTTGCCGGAGTCCTGCCAGTCCTTCAGCTCCAGCGCGGTGATGGTCGAGTCGACCACCGCCTCCTGCGCCTCGTCGGAGACCGCGCCGCAGAAGTCCTCGTAGTCCTCCATCAGGTCGGTGAGGGTCGGGTTCTCGCCGCAGAGCACGCAGTTCGGGTCCTTGCGGACCTTGATCTTGCGGTAGCTCATCTCCAGGGCGTCGTAGACCATCAGCCGGCCGACGAGCGGCTCACCGATGCCGGCGAGCAGCTTGATCGCCTCGTTGACCTGGATCGACCCGATCGACGCGCAGAGCACGCCGAGCACGCCGCCCTCGGCGCAGGAGGGGACCATGCCGGGCGGCGGGGGCTCCGGGTAGAGGCAGCGGTAGCAGGGACCGTGCTCGGCCCAGAACACCGACGCCTGGCCGTCGAAGCGGTAGATCGAACCCCAGACGTACGGCTTGCCGAGCAGCACGGCCGCGTCGTTGACCATGTAGCGGGTGGCGAAGTTGTCGGTGCCGTCGACGATCAGGTCGTACCGGGAGAAGATGTCCCGGACGTTCTCCCGGTCCAGCGCGGTGTTGTGGATCTCCACGTTGACCAGCGGGTTGATCTCGCGGATCGACGCCGCGGCGGACTCGGCCTTGGACCGGCCCACGTCGGAGACGCCGTGGATGACCTGGCGCTGGAGGTTCGACTCGTCGACGGTGTCGAAGTCGATGATGCCGAGCGTGCCGACACCGGCCGCGGCCAGGTAGAGCAGGGCCGGCGAGCCGAGGCCACCGGCGCCCACACAGAGCACCCGGGCGTTCTTCAGCCGCTTCTGCCCCTCGACCCCGACGTCCGGGATGATCAGGTGGCGTGAGTAGCGGCGGATCTCGTCTACGGTCAGCTCGGCGGCGGGTTCGACGAGCGGGGGCAACGACACGGTGGACTCCCCGGGATCGGCGGTGTGACCGCGCCATTGTTGCTCGCCGGGACGGGGATCGGCCATGATGAGGGACACTGCGCCCGAACTGCGGGACCGGGAATAACTCAGACGCCGTCGGTGGGCTCGCCGGAGTAGCGGATCCCGCCGACGTACGGCCAGGCGTTCGGCACGCAGCCGTCCAGCCCGTACGTCTGCTGCTGCATGACCGGCGCGGGCGCCCCCGGCGCGGGGCAGGCCTGGTGCAGCTCGCCGAACTCGTGCCCGACCTCGTGGTTGATCACGTACGTGCGGTAGACCTCGATCGGGGCGCCGTAGTCGGGCACCGCCGTCATCCAGCGGGCCAGATTGAGCACGACCCGGCCGGGCAGCCGGCAGGAGGTGTACCGGTCGGTGCGCAGGCCGCCCTCGGCACACATCCGCTCCGAGGTGACCGGGGTGGCGAGGTAGACGGTGAAGTCGGCCGCCGCCGCCTCGGGCACCCGCTGCACCCGCAGCTCCCCGGAGGCGATCCAGCTCCGCGGGTCGCCCAGCACCGCGTCCACTGTCGCGGCGAAGCCGTCGGCGTCCTGCCCCGTACCCTGCTCCACCTCGACCCGGTAGCGGCGCAGCGGGCCGTCGTGTCCGCGTACCGGAGATCGGCCCTGGGCCACCGCGAACGTGCCGGGGCCGGCGGTGGGGTAGCCGGTCGGCGCCGGGGCCGGGAGGTCCGGCTCGGCGCCGCGCGCCAACGACGGTTCGGCGGCGAGCGGCAGCTGCGTGCGCCCGGCCGGAGGGGCGCTCAGCCGGGCGATGCCCAACGCGCCGCTGACGGCCGCGAACAGCATCGCCAGCAGCAGCACCGAGCGGCGACGGCGACGGCGCATCCGGCGCAGGGTGGGACGCTCGGGCGGCGGCGCGGCAGGTCTGTCGTAGGGGTACGACGAGGTCATGACCTCAGCGTGCCATGCAATTCGGGCATTTAGCTGCTTTTGCCGCCTATGCCGCGAATGTTCCTCACGATCGGACGATCACAGGCTCGGCCCGGTGTACCGCTTCCCGGCCACGTAGGGCCACGGATTCGGCCGGCAACCCTTGAGGAACAGCGTCTGCTGCTGCATCACCGGTGCCACCCGGCCCGCGCCGGGGCACCCCTCGTGCCGGTGCCCCAGCTGGTGACCCACCTCGTGGTTGACCACGTAGAGCCGGTAGGTGTCCAGCGGCATCCCGGCGGCGACCAGGTGCGGCGCCGAGGTCCGCCACCGGTCCAGGTTGATCACCACCCTGCCCGGCACCCGGCACGACGTGTACGGCACCCCGCCCACCCGGATGTCGATCCCGCCCGCCCCGCACAGCCGCCGGGCCGTCTCCCGGGTCGCCAGGTAGATCGTGAAGTCGTGCCCGCTGTCCGGGCCGACCCGCTGCAACCGCAGCCTGCCACCGGCCCAGCCACCCGGACCGGCAAGCGCCCGCTGCACCGCCTCGCCGAAGTCGCGGACCTCCTCGCCGGAGCCGTTCTCCGCAGCCACCCGGTAACGGTGCAGCGGCCCCGAGCGGCCGAGCACGCCGCTGGTCCGGTCGTCGTACGCGAAGCTGCCCCGCCCCTTCGCCGGCCCCGGGCCGGACAGCGTCAGCACCGGCGCGGCCGGGGAACTGGGCACCACCGAGGGCGACGGCGGGACGCTCGGCGTCGACGGCGCCACAGTCGGGACCGGAGGCTGGGCGACGAACCCGTCGGTGCCCCGGGTGCCCGCACCCGCCGACGGCAGTTGCACGGCCACGCCGACGCCGACCGCGGCGGCGGTGACGAAGGCGCAGACCACGAGCGCGGAACGCCAGTGCGGGAAGGAGGAACGGGAGCGGGGCATCCGGCTCAGCCTGCCATGTCACGCCCCGTTCCGCTCTCCCCCGTGCCGGTGGCGCGCGACGGCGTCGCCTCGGCGAGCAACCCCAGCACCGCCCGCGCCACGGTCCGGGGCACCTCCAGCTGCGCCACGTGCCCGACGCCGTCGAGCATCAGCAGCCGGCTGTCCGGGATCACCCGGGCCGCCTGCGGCGCCACCCGCACGTCGACCAGCCGGTCCTGCCGCCCGCCCACCACCAGCGTGGGCGCCCGCACCGCCGCCGCCTGCCGCCAGAGCGCGCCCTCACCCGGCAGGTACGACCGCAGGAAGCTGCCGACCAGGCCCCGGAACGTGCGCACGTACGCGGCAGCGTAGTGGGCCGCCTCGTACCGGACCCGGATCTCGTCGATCGCCTCCTGCCGGCGCTGCTCGCTGATCCGGGTCAGGTCGGCCACGCACGCCTCCATCACCTGCTGCGCCGTCACCTCCGGGCTGAACTGGGCCAGCCGCCAGGCGGCCAGTCGTTCGCCCCGGGGGATCGCCAGCAACGGCAGCATCCGCCCCTGCAACGAGCGCCGGAAGTCCAGGAACGGCAGGGCGGGCGAGATCAGGGTGAGCGTGCGGACCAGATCCGGGCGCAGCGCCGCCACCCGGACCGAGATCGCGCCGCCCAGCGAGTTGCCGAACAGGTGCACCGGCCCCCTGTCGCTGTGCTCGATCCAGCTGATCACCCGCTCGGCGAAGGACGGGATGGTGTAGCGCGGCCCGGGCTCGCTGCGCCCGAACCCGGGCAGGTCGATCGCCTGGCCGTCCAGCCGGTCCGCGAGCAGGCCGGCCAGGTCGGTCCAGTTCTGCGCCGACCCGCCGAGCCCGTGCACGTACAGGGCGGGCTCCGCGCCGGGCCCGGTGGCCGGGGTGTCGCGGACGTGCACGAGAGTGCCGTCGAGGCGTACGTGCCGGCCGGGCCAGGGCGGCGGGACGTGGTGTGCGGGAAGGCTCTGCTCCGGCCACAGTGCGGCGCGCTTCATGTCTCCAGTCTTCCCCGCCCGCGGCGTACCGCACACCGCACTGTCGTACCGCACACCGGCGCTCAGGACAGCAGCGCCTCCAGCCGCCGGTTCACCGCCGCGAGCGTGGCCCGCACGACCGCCTGCCGGGGATCCCCGGCCACCAGCGCCGAGCCGGCCAGCTGTTCCACCCAGCCGTCGCAGACCAGCAGCACCACGACAGTCGCCACCTCGCAGTTGCCGAACGGCACCACGGCGGCGTGCTCCACGAAGCAGCGGCCCCGCTCACCGGCCGGGACGCTCCCACCGAGCAGTTCGTCCACCGCGGCGGCGGCGGCCACCGCGCAGAGCCGCAGCACGTACCCGTCGACAGCCGGCCCGGTCGCGTGGCCCTCGGCCGTCCGGTCGCCCGCGACCAGGCGCACCTCGGTGGTGGCGTCCAGGCCGAACGTGCTCACCAGGACGTGCTCGATCACCACCCGGGGGCCCGGCAGGCCGCCGGTGTCCAGCGGCCGCGACGGCGCGGTCTCCGTCGTGGTCATCTGACCACCGGAGTACGACGTACCGAGCGTGACCGGGCTGCCGGTGGACATGCCGGTCGGCGCGGCGGCGAGCGACGTCTCGTCCACCGTGGCCCGGCCCCGGTGGGTGGCCTGACGGCGGCGGCGCGGCGGCTCGTCCCCGTCGGCCGGCGCCTCGGCCGGACGCACGAGCCGGTCCGCGCCGAACCGCGCGTCGCCGGAGCGGTTCGCGGCCGGACGGACCACGCCGGTACGCGCCGGCGTCTCGTCGCCGCCCGGCTCGTCACCGTTGGGAGCCTGGGCACGGGGCTCGGGCTGCGCGGCACGGGCCTCGCCCGGCGTGGCCTGCGCCCCGGGCGCCCGGGTCTCGCCCGCGCGCGTCTCACCGGAGCGGTCCAGCCGGGCCGACCGGCGGCGCAACTGGGCCGGTGGCGGCACGGCCGGCGCACCGGGCAGGTTCTGCGGGGCGGCGGCCAGGCCCATCCGTTCCTGGAGCAGCCGGGCCACCAGGCGGCTCACCTCGGCCGGGTCCGCGCCGTCGGACAGGTCCAGCCGGAGGCTGTGCGCGCCGGCCGGGGTACGGCGCAGCGCGGCGTCGCGTACGCCCGCCACCTCCCGGACCGCGTCGAGGATCGCGTTGACGTCGAAGCCCTCCGGCCGCTCCCGCAGTGGCGCGGGTTCGTCGTCACGGCGCAGGTGGGTGGCGATGCGGGCGAGTTCGGGGGTCTCGGCGGACGGTTCCACTGCCGGTGGCTCCGGCACGACTGGCACGTCCGGTTCCGAGGGGACGCGCTGCGGCAGCACGGGGGACGGTTCCTCGGGTCGGGGCTCGGCGACCGCGTCGGCGGCCGGCACCGGTTCCGGTGCGGACCGGCGGGCCGCGTAGGGAGGGGCGCTCGTCGGGTGGGGCGCGGGGGTCTGGTCGGGGCGCGGCGTGCCGCTCGTGGCGGGAACGCCGGAGACGGGCGGGGCGGTGGCCGCCGGTTCGGCGGCGGGCGCCGGGGCGTATCCACCGGCGGACGCGGGCGGCGCACCGGTTACCGGCGCACCGGGCGCGGGCGGGACACTCGCCGGCCCGGGACCGGGGGGCGTGATCAGCGGCGGGACCGGCACCGGCGGCGCGGCCCACGAGGGTCGCTCGTAGCCGCGCGGCGGCTCGGCGTCGCCCCGCGGCAGCCGGAACGGCCGGGTCGCCTCGACTGTCGGCTCCGGCCCGGCCGGCGGCTCGTACCCGCGCGCCGGCTCGGGCCCGGCACCCGGCTCGTACTGCCGGGGCCCCTCGGACTCGGCGGACTGCTGGTACGACCGCGCCGCCTCGGGACCGGCGGACTGCTGGTACGACCGCGCCGCCTCGGACGCGGGGACCGGCTCGGCGCGCGGCGGCTCGTATCCCCGTACCGGCTCGGGCCGGGGTGGCTCGTAGGCGGCGGGCGGCTCGACGCGGGCCGGCTCGTACGGCCGCACCGGCTCGGGCGCCCACTCGGCCGCGCGGTCGTCGCGGACGGTGCGGTGGGCGGCGCTGTCGTCCGCCCACTCCCGCCGCTCGGCGGCGGGCTCCTCGGTGCGGCGGGCCGGTGGCTCCTCGGACCGGTCAGCCGGCGGCTCGTCGGTGCGGGCCCACGGCGGAGCCCAGCCGTCACCCCAGCTCGGGCGGTTCCAGGACGGCCCCGACCAGTCCGGTTCGGCGGCCCGCGGGTCGTCCGGCATCTGAGGATCGGCGGCGGCCCGCGGCTCGGCGGCGGCCGCCCGGCTCTCGGGCGGGTGGACCTCGCCCGGTGCGTGCTCCGGCCGGCTCGCCGCCGGCGCCGGAGTGACCGGCCGGTCGGCCCAGCCCCGGGACAGTGACGGGGTGGATTCGGTGTTCGGCGCGTGGAAACCCGGCGGCACCTCGAAACCGGAGGCGGCGGCACCGACCGGCGGGACCTGGAGGGCCGGGGGCGCGGAGGCCGGCCCGCTGTCGGCCCAGCGCGGCGCCCGGGTGGCCGGGTCGTCGGCGGCGTGCCGGGAGCCGGTGACGTCGCCCGGGTCGGTCTGCTGTTCGATCGTGGGCGCCGGGCGCGGGGCCGGGACGGCCAGCCGTTCGCCGTCGGCGGGCCGGGGCGGCTCGTCCGCGGGCGGGGCACTGACCGGCGCCTGGCGGGTCACTGGCGACTCCTCACCGGCGTGGTGCACGCCGTTGACGTGGCGGCCGTTGGCGCGGGCCGGTTCCGGCGCGGAGTGGCCGGGCAGCGGGGCCGGCAGGTCGCCGTGCCGGGGCGAGGAGGCGGCCCAGCCGCCGAGGTCGCCGTAGGGCCAGCCGCCGGGCGCCGGAGCGCCGCGGGACCAGCCGTTCGGCGGGGGCGCCCAACCGCCGCCGGCACGGGCCGGGTCGTCCTGCTGGCCCGTCCCGTCGCCGTGCTCTCCCGGGGTGGCGGCTCCGGGTTGCCCTGTTTCACTCACCGCGCGCTCCTTGGTCGCCCCCGCTGAGGCTACCGTGTGGTGACAGTGGCGATAAGTTACAGCGGCGGGCCAATTCCGCGACGGGTTCACGAACCCGGACCGGTTCGGGTGATACGTGCCGGCTCGTACGCAGATACTCGGAGGATCCGATGACCGCAGTGGGGAACGGTGCACAGACCGCCGGTCGGCCCACCCGCCTGCCCCGCTCGGCGCGACGTAAGCAGCTGCTCGCCGCCGCCCAGGAGGTGTTCGTCGCGCAGGGCTACCACGCCGCCGCGATGGACGACATCGCCGAGCGGGCCGGTGTCTCCAAGCCGGTGCTCTACCAGCACTTCCCCGGGAAGATGGAGCTCTACCTCGCGCTGCTGGACACGCACTGCGACGCGATAGTCGCAAACGTGCAGGCGGCGATGAGCGGCACCAACGACAACAAGGAGCGGGTCGGCGCGGCGGTGCGCGCGTACTTCGACTTCGTCGACCACGAGAGCGAGGCGTTCCGGCTGGTCTTCGAGTCGGACCTGCGCAACGACCCGGCGGTGCGGCAGCGGGTGGAGCGGGTCGAGCAGGGCTGCATCGCGGCCATCACCGACACGATCATCTCGGACACCGGAGTCAGCCGCTCACGCGCCGAACTGCTCGCCTCGGGCCTGGTCGGTGCCGCCGAGACGGCCGCCCAGTTCTGGCTGGCCGGCGGCCGGCAGGTGCCCAAGGCGGAGGCCGAGGCGCTGGTCGCAGCCCTGTCCTGGCGCGGCATCGCCAGCTTCCCGCTGCAAGGTGAGTCAGCCTGAACATCGGGCCGCCGGATCGGATAGCCTTCCCACGGTGGCTTTTTCGCCCCAGTTGAGGAGGCACAGTGGAGGTCAAGATCGGCGTGCAGTACGCGCCGCGGGAGCTGGTCCTGGAAAGCGCGCAGTCGCCGGCCGAGATCGAGCAGATCGTGACCGACGCCTTCGCCAAGAGTGAGGGCACCCTCTCCCTGACCGACGAGAAGGGCCGGCGCGTGATCGTGCCGGTCGGCAAGGTCGCCTACGTCGAGATCGCCGAGGCCTCGCCTCGCGCGGTCGGGTTCACCGTTCGCTGATTCCCGCGGCACCGGCCGCCGTGGCGGGCCTCCCGCCACGGCGGCTCAGTTGTTCGACCACACCGCTGTCGTCCGCGCGGCGTGCGCCCCGGTCAACCGGCGCAGCAGCCCCGGCGCATCGAGTGCGCCCCGGTGGGCGGCGGGCATCCGCCCCGCCTGGGAGAGCGCCTCACCGAGCAGCCGTCGGGCCACATCGACAGCCTGCCGACAGCCCGGGATCAGCCTCGATCGCGGCCGCGCCCCTCTCGCTGAGCGCGGCGCGGCGCAGGCCGTGCGCGTCGTGTCTGTGACTCAAGTCACAACAGCGCGCCCCGCGCGCAGGGCCACCACCTGGGAATCGGGACGACCCAGTGACCGTTCAGGTAGGATGAGACAGTTGCCGTGGGCACCGATTCGGTCACTTTGCTGATCAACGCCGGTCCCCGACGCGCGTGCGGCCCGGTCCGGCTCGGCGAACTCGCCCCTGACCGCGTGGCCCGCGCCACACCGATCGCGCCCTGAGGACCTGAGGGGCGCACCACGAGAGGGCACCCCCAAATCCATATGAGCGAGCAGATTTCCGGCCAGCCACTGGCCCCCACCGCTCCGGTCCCCCCGGAGGCACCCACGTTCGCCGCGCTCGGCGCGCGGCAGGAGACAGTCGAGGCGCTGGCCGCCGCCGGCATCACCCGCGCCTTCGCCATCCAGGAGTACGCGCTGCCGATCGCGCTGCGCGGCGTCGACCTGATCGGTCAGGCGCCGACCGGCACCGGCAAGACGCTCGGCTTCGGCATCCCGCTGCTGGAGCGCGTGTTCGCCCCGTCCGAGGGCAGCGACGGCGTCCCGCAGGCGCTGGTCGTCGTACCCACCCGCGAGCTGGGCATCCAGGTCGCCAAGGACCTCGACGCCGCCGGCCGCACCCGGGGCGTCCGGGTGCTGCCGATCTACGGCGGCGTGGCGTACGAGCCGCAGATCGAGGCGCTCCGCAAGGGCGTCGAGATCCTGGTCGGCACCCCGGGCCGCCTGCTGGACCTGCAGAAGCAGAAGCACCTGCGCCTCGACCGGGTCCGCGCGCTCGTCCTCGACGAGGCCGACCGCATGCTCGACCTGGGCTTCCTGGACGACGTCGAGAAGATCCTGGCGATGCTGCCGGAAGACCGGCAGACCATGCTCTTCTCGGCCACCATGCCGGACCCGATCGTCGCGCTGTCCCGGCGCTTCCTGCGCCGCCCGGTGACCATCCACGCCGGGCACACCGCCGAGACCGGCCCGTCGCCGCAGACCAAGCAGCTCGCGTACCGCACGCACTCGCTGAACAAGGTCGAGATCGTGGCGCGCATCCTCCAGGCCGAGGGCCGCGGGCTGACCATGATCTTCACCCGTACCAAGCGGGCTGCCGACCGGGTCGCCGAGGATCTCGACTTCCGTGGCTTCGCCGTCGCCGCCGTGCACGGTGACCTCGGGCAGGGCGCGCGTGAGCGGGCGCTGCGGGCGTTCCGGGCCGGCAAGATCGACACCCTGGTCGCGACCGACGTCGCGGCCCGGGGCATCGACGTCACCGGCGTCACCCACGTGATCAACTACGACTGCCCCGAGGACCAGGACACCTACACCCACCGCATCGGCCGTACCGGCCGGGCCGGGGCCACCGGTGTCGCTGTGACGTTCGTCGACTGGGACGACATGCCCCGCTGGCGGATCGTCGACAAGACGCTCGGGCTGGACATGCCCGAGCCGCCGGAGACGTACCACACCTCCGCGCACCTCTACACCGACCTGGACATCCCGACGGGGATCAGCGGCACCCTGCCGACCGCCGAGCGCACCCGCGCCGGCCTGTCCGCCGAGGTCGAGGAGGACCTGGGCGGCGGTGGCCGGGCGCGCCGGGGCGCGCGGCGCGGCGACAGCCGGGGCCGCGAGCGCGGCGAGGGGCAGGGCCGTGACCGCGGTCGTGGCCGGCGTGACGAGGGCGGTTCGTCCGCCGGGTCGTCCGCACCGCAGGCCGACGCCGGGGACGACGAGACCTCGCGTACGCCGCGTCGGCGCCGTCGCCGCCGGGCCGGCGAGACGGTGGCCGGTGAGCCGACCGCGGTGATCGGCACCGAGGGCGCGGCCGAGACCGCCGCTGCCGCACCGCAGCCCGCGGAGGGCGAGGCGGCGAGCAAGCCGCGTCGCCGCCGTCGCCGCCGCGGCGGCAGCACCGGCGTGCCCGCCGAGGCGACGAACGCCGACTGACCGACACCCACGGAAACGGCCTCCCGGACCCCGGTCCCGGAGGCCGTCCCCGTCCCGCCCCCACACTGCGACGATCATGAAGTTGACGGTGCGGCACGCCGTGCGCGCCGCCGCCAACGTCATGGTCGGCGCAGCGTCGGCGGGCAGGGCGGAAGCACGAGAGGTAGGTAGGGATGGCTGAGGCGTTGGACTCGGCGCTGGCTGAGGTGCGGGCGCTGCTGCTCGCGCCGGGGCTGACCCGCGCGGTCGCCGCCGGGCGCCGTCGTGGGCAGCGTCCCTCGGTGGTACGCGCGGAACTGCGGCCGGTCACGCTGAAGGCCGGCCCCCGGTTGCAGATCGCCGTCTCCGACGGCTCACGACCGCACACCCGCAACGTGGCACCTGGCACGGAGGCCGGCGCGGCGGTCGACGAACTGCTCGCCGAGCCGTTCGGCAACTGGCACGTCGAGACCGCCGACGCCACGCTCCAGCTCCGGGTCACCAAGTCCGGCGAGGCGCAGGTGCACCGCGCGGCGGCCAGCCGTCCGGCCGTCGAGCCGGGCGGGCACGACCGGGCCAAGGAGTGGCTGCTCGACCCGGGTGATCCCCTGTTCCGCGAGATCGGCGGCTCGGCGGCCAAGCGCCGCCAGGTCGACGCGTTCCTGCGTGCGCTCGCGGCCACGCTGCCCGACGACCTCACCGGCCCGCTGCGGGTGGTGGACCTGGGCTGCGGCAACGCGTACCTGACCTTCGCCGCCTACCGCTATCTGGTCGGGCGCGGCCTGGACGTGACCCTGGTCGGGGTGGACGTCCGCGAGGACCAGCGCCGCCGCAACACCGAGCTGGCCGAGCGCCTGGGCTGGTCCGACCGGGTCGGTTTCGTGGCCGGCACCATCGCCGAGGCGCCGGTCGACCCGGCGCCCGATCTGGTGCTGGCGCTGCACGCCTGCGACACCGCCACCGACGAGGCGCTGGCCCGGGCGGTGCGCTGGGAGGCCCGCTGGGTGCTCGCCGCGCCCTGCTGCCACCACGACCTGGCCGCGCAGTTGCGGGCCGGGCCGGCGCCCGCGCCGTACGAGCTGCTGACCCGGCAGGGCATCCTGCGGGAACGGTTCGCCGACGTGCTCACCGACGCGGTACGCGCCGCGCTGCTGCGCCTGCACGGCTACCGCGCCGAGGTGGTGGAGTTCGTCGACTCCCAGCACACGCCGCGCAACCTGCTGATCCGGGCGCGGCGGACGGCCGGCGCCCCGACCGACGGGCAGCGGGCCGAATATCGCGAACTGGTCGACCAGTGGGGCGTCACGCCCCGGCTGGAGACGCTGCTGGCCGAGGCGCGCTGACCGGGGGCCTACCGTCCCAGGTCGCCCCGGTTGCGGTCACCCCGGTCGAGCACCGACACCCGCTCACCGGAGCCGCGGCTCGGGGCCTGCTCGGCGTCGTGGGAGACGCTCGGGAACGGCACCACCTTCCCGCGCTGCTCGCCGTTCCCGGCGGCGGCGAAGGCGTTCCACGAGATGTCGACGAGCAGTCGCTTCAGTTCGGCGTGCCGGACGGCGGCGTTGCGCTGCAACGCCATCCGAGCGCCGAGCACCACCGAGACCAGCGTGGTGCAGATCGCGCCGGTCGCGGCGATCAGGTGTACGCCCGTCGCGTCGCCGCCGCGTACCGCCAGCACCAGTAGCCAGAGCCAGAAGCCGAGCGCGAACACCGCGGCCTTGGCCACGAAGAAGAGACTCACCGCGCCAGGGCGATGCGGCACGGAACGGTCCGGCTCGGCCATGCTGCTCCTCCATTTCGGTTCCCAGGGTTCCCCATTTTCTTACCCGAAGCAGATTACCCGAACCACACTTCCGCATTGATCGGTCCTGCCAGCGGGCCCTCCGGGCCGATCAGTCGGTTACTTCTCCCGCCGGGCGTACTACGCTCGATGGGCGAGCCGGGCCACCGGAGGAAGGGGACAGATCCACCAGGGATGGGTTCCGCAGACGTTTCACCGCAGATGGCCTTCGCGCGCTTCGTACGCCGGGCCATCGATGCCGCACGCGAGGAACGCGGCTGGACGGTGACCGACCTCGCCACCCACACCGGCGTGGGCCGTTCCACTGTGTTCCGCTGGCTGGCCGGAGACTGGCAGGACTATCCCGAGCTCGCCAAGGTGCGCGGCTTCTGCGCCGCCCTCGACCTGCCCGTGGCGGCGGCGTTCCGCGCGCTCGGGCTGCCCGACGCCGGGCCGGTGCCCCGCCGCCGTGGTGCCGAGGACGGCCCGGTGGAGGCCGACGTGCGGGTGATCCTGGACCGGCTCGCCGACCCGAACGTGCCCGCCGAGGAGAAGCACCACATCCGCGATCTGCTCCGCTACCTGGCCCGCCGCCCGGTCCGCCGGGCCGGCTGACCGACCGGGGCAGCGGCCCTCGGCTCAGGCCACTGTCAGCGTGAACTCGGCGGTCCGCACCACACCGCCGACCTGAAAGTCCAGGAACATCCGGTAGCTCCCCGGCCCCGGCGCGGTCAGCCAGAACGTCACGTCGTCGCCGTCGCGCACCGGCTCCGGGTGTACGTGCAGGTAGCCGAGATCGCCCTCGCGCAACGCCACAAGGTGCCCGTACGCACCGAGGTACGGCTCCAGCGACGCCGCCGCGCCGTCGGCGCCGGTGACCC
Organism: Micromonospora sp. NPDC049151; assembly: GCF_040648395.1. Lineage (NCBI taxonomy): Bacteria > Bacillati > Actinomycetota > Actinomycetes > Micromonosporales > Micromonosporaceae > Micromonospora > Micromonospora sp. NPDC049151. The sequence goes on along the minus strand of NZ_JBEZDP010000007.1, from coordinate 226,029 downwards.
GGAACCGCAGCGGCACCGCCTTCCCCACCTCCGGCGTGCCGGTGTGGGCGACGGTGAACCCGTCGACGGTGGCCGACGTGGCGGCTGCGGGCAGCGGCCGGGGCTGGTACGCGCCGGCCGCGGTCAGGTCGGCGCCGAGCACCACGGCGACCTGGCGGCCGTCGTCGGCGACCGTGGTGAAGTCGGCGTACATCCGCCAGGGACCCGCCTCCGGCGACGTGATCGGCACCGACCAGGTGCCGTCGGCGGCCATCGTCGGGTGCAGGTGCCGGTAGCCGCTGAGGTCACGCCGGACCATGATCACGTGCATCGGCTTGTCGTGCACGACGGCGAACCGGGTGACCGCCCGGCGCTGGTCGTCGCGGATCTGGAAGCGCAGCTCACCGGCGCGGCCCGCGACCAGCTCGGTCGACGGCACGAGCGTGTAGCCGGCCGAGGTGATCGACAGCCCCGTCGCGCCGTCGCCGCCGCCCTGGGTGACTGTGGCGCCGTCGTGCGTGTGCGCGCCGGTCCCGGGCGCGTGGGCGTGCGCACCGCCGTCGCCGGTGGCGACTCCCCCGGCCGTCGCGCCCGCGGACCGCACCGCCTCGGCCGGCGCGTTCATCCGCCCGAGGCCGAAACCGAGCAGTACGGCGAGCACCAGGCCGCCCACCACCATGGCCAGCCGCAGCGTCTCCCGGTCCACCGCGTCGCCGGGCCCTGTCGCGGGAGCGCCGGAACCGGCCTCGGCGTCGTCGGGGACGACGCCGGTGCCGGACGTGACCGACAACGACTCAGGCACCGCCGCCGACCAGCTCGTAACCCGCCTCGTCCACCGCGGCACGCACGGACTCGACGGACAGCGGCGCCGCGCTGGTGACGGTGGCGGTGCCGCTCGTCAGATCGATCCGGACCTCGTCGACACCGGGCAGCGCGGACAGCTCCTCGGTCACCGCCTTGACGCAGTGTTCGCAGGTCATCCCGGTCACGGTGTACGTCTGGACGACGGGTCGCTGCTCGGTCATGACCCCACGGTACCGCCGCCCGGACGCGGGCCGGACGACGGTCCGCCGACGGTGGTGACGCTCGCATTCCGCCCGGTCCGGGAACTTTCCGCCGCGAGCCGCGAACCGGCCGCGAACCCGCCGCGCCGCGAACCCGCCGCGACGGGTCAGCCGGCGACCGCGAGCGCCAGCGGCAGCACGTCCGGGGCGCCGGACCGGCGCAGCAGCCGCGCCGCCGTCGCCATCGTCCAGCCCGAGTCGACCAGGTCGTCCACCAGCAGCACCGGACCGTCCAGCCCCGGCAGCGCGCCGGCCAGGTCGTCCGGCAGGTGGAAGGCGCCGTGCAGCGCGCGTACCCGCTGGGCGCTGTTGCCGCGCGGCCCGCCACCGCCAGGCCCGGCCGGGACGACGTGGCCGAGCAGCGGAAGCCGGCCCACGGCGGCGATCCGCTCGGCCAGCGAGCCGACCAGCAGCGGTCGCGTCCGGGAGCCGACCGCGACCACGCCGGCGGGCCGCCGGGGCCACGGGTCGTCGCCGTGCGCCCACGCCTTCAGCACCTCGACCACGGCGGCCACCACGTCGTCGGGCACCGGGCCGTCCGGCGCCTCCGGCCCGACCAGCCCGCGCAGCCGCCCGCCCCACCCCAGGTCGGACAGGCGCCCCACGGCCCGGCCGGCCAGCGCCTGCTCCGCCGGGGGGATGCGGCCCTTCAGGGGTACGCCGACCGCCTCCAACCCGGTCGGCCAGAGCTTCTTCGGCGGGATCGGCACGCCGGGGCGCCCGAGGAACGTCTGCGCGGCGGTCAGCGCCGCCTCGGTGACCTCGGCGTCGAACAGCGGACCGGCGCAGTTGTCGCACCGCCCGCAGTCCTGCGCCCCGGTGTCGTCCAGCCCTTCCCGCAGGTAGCGCATCCGGCAGCGGGACGTCGAGGCGTACTCCCGCATGGCCCGCTGCTCGGCGGCGCGCGCGTCGGCGACGCGCCGCAACCGGGCCTCGTCGTAGACCCACGGCTCGCCGGTGGCGAGCCAGCCGCCGCGTACCCGGCGGACCGCGCCGTCCACGTCGAGCACCTTGAGCATCAGCTCCAGCCGGGTCCGGCGCAGGTCGACCACCGGTTCCAGGGCCTGGGTGGAGATCGGCCGCTCGGTGTCCAGCGCGGCGAGCACGGCGCGGACCTGTTCCTCGGGCGGGAAGGCGAGCGAGGCGAAGTACCGCCAGATCGCCGCGTCCTCCACGCCGGGCAGCAGCAGCACCTCGGCGTGCTCGACGGCCCGGCCCGCGCGGCCGACCTGCTGGTAGTAGGCGATCGGCGAGGGCGGAGCGCCCAGGTGCACGACGAAGCCGAGGTCGGGCTTGTCGAAGCCCATGCCGAGCGCGCTGGTGGCGACCAGCGCCTTGATCTTGTTGTCCAGCAGGTCCTGTTCGGCGGCCCGCCGGTCGGCGTCCTCGGCCTGCCCGGTGTAGGACGCGACCGACCAGCCCCGGCCGCGCAGGAACTCGGCCGTCTCGGTGGCCGCCGCCACGGTGAGCGTGTAGACGATCCCCGAGCCGGGCAGCCGGTCCAGGTGGTCGGCCAGCCAGGCCAGGCGGTGGGCCGGGCTCGGCAGATCGAGTACGCCGAGGCGCAGCGACTCCCGGTCCAGCGTGCCCCGCAGCACCAGCGCGTCGCCCAGTTGCTCGGCCACGTCCTGCGTGACCCGGGCGTTGGCGGTGGCGGTGGTGGCGAGCACCGGCGTGCGCTCGGGCAGGTTGGCCAGGAACGTGCGCAGCCGCCGGTAGTCGGGGCGGAAGTCGTGCCCCCAGTCGGAGACGCAGTGCGCCTCGTCCACCACGAGCAGCCCGGTGGTGGCGGCCAGCTTCGGCAGGACGCCGTCGCGGAAGTCCGGGTTGTTCAGGCGTTCCGGGCTGATCAGCAGCACGTCGACCGCCCCGGCGTGGATCTCGGCGGTGATCTGGTCCCACTCGTCCAGGTTCGCCGAGTTGATGGTGCGTGCCCGGATGCCGGCCCGGGCGGCGGACTCGACCTGGTTGCGCATCAGCGCCAGCAGCGGCGAGACGATCACCGTCGGCCCGTGCTGATTCCCCTCCCGCAGCAGCGCGGTGGCCACGAAGTAGACGGCCGACTTGCCCCAGCCGGTGCGCTGCACGCAGAGCACCCGCCGCCGGTCGACCACGAGCGCCTCGATGGCCCGCCACTGGTCCTCGCGCAGCCGGGCGTGGTCACCCGCCAGCCGCCGCAGCACCGCCTCGGCGCGTTCCCGGACGGCCATCCGATCCTGGCTCATCCGGCATTTCTACCAGGGGCGGCCGGCGTCACCGGCGGACCGGGCTGCGGCGCGGGCGGCAGGAAGACAAGCAGTTCGCGCAGCACGTCGGTCGCCGCCGCCGGCAGCAGGCACCGCGAGGCCAGCTCCTCCATCGACGTGTACGGGCCACGCAGCCTCCGGTCGACCACCACGTGCTGTGCCTGCGACCGGGTCAGTCCCGGCAGCCCGACGATCACCTGGTCCGGCACCGAGTTGACGTCCACCAGTCCGCCGTCGTCGTACGCGCGGGGCAGGTCGGGGCGCCCGATGCGCAGGTCGTCGCGGGCCGACGGGTACTGGTAGAGCAGGTAACGGGCGTACTCCCGGCGCAGCCGGTTGCGGTCCGCGTACGGCCGCCCCCGCCAGAGGCCGCGCAACCAGGCGAGCAGCCGGCCGTTGAGCAGCACCACGTGCGGGACGCCCGCCGCCCAGGCGGCCAGCCAGATCGCCATCAGGGTGATCTCGGGTGCGGTGACCTCCTCGGACTCGCTGCTGCCCAGGACCGTCACGAACGTCACGGCCACGGTCAGGTAGCAGACGGCGGCGACGACGCTGCCCCAGCTGCGCCGCCAGAAGCCGTACAGCAGCACCACCAGCCAGGTGAGCATGCCGAACGAGAGCAGGGCGGTGAGCGCACCGCCCACCGTCACGACGACGCTCAGCCACCCCGGCACACCGGACGGACGCCCGGTCGGCGGCACGGCGCCGAACAGCGGTGCGACGGGGGGCGAGACCCAGGCCGGCAGGCCGGCAGGCGGCTCGCCGGCCGGTGACTGCGGGAGCGGACCGCCCGGCTGCGCGGAGACGGTGAACTGGACCGGCACGGTGAGCCGGGCCGAGACCGGCGCCGCAGCGGTGGGCGGAAACGAATTCTCGGCCGGATCAGTGGGCAGCGGCCGGCCCGGCGCCTCGGCGGGGCTCGTGAGCGACGGTGGAGCCGGTGCGCCGGTGGGGGTACCGGCGGCGACCGGAAGCGGCTCCGGACGGCCCGTCCACCTCCCGTCCGGCCCGGCCCGCTCCGGACGCGCCAGGAGGCCCGGATCGGCGCGGAGGATCCGCCGGTGCAGATCCTGCAGCGGTTCGCCCGGTTCGATGCCGTACTCGTCGCGGAGCAGCCCGGCGTAGTCGCGGTAGGCGGCCAGCGCCTCGGCCTGCCGACCGCTGCGGTGCAGCGCCAGCATGAGCTGCTGGCGCAGTCGCTCCCGGACCGGGAACTCGGTGACCAACTCGACCAGGCGTCCGACCAGCTCGCCGTCCCGGCCGTCGGCCAGTTCCAGGTCGGTACGCGTCTCCAGCGCGACCGCCCGCATCTCCACCAGCCGGTGCCGGGCCGCGTCGAAGTACGGGCCGGCGAACCCGGTGAACGGCTCCCCCTGCCACAGGTCCAGCGCGGCGCTCACCTCGGCCAGCGCCTCCGCCGTACGGCCGCCCGCCTGCGCCGCCCGCGCACGCTGCACGCCCCGTTCGAAGCACACCACGTCCACCGCCTCGGGCGGCACGCGCAACAGGTAGCCCGCGTCGGTGAGGGTGAGCACCCGGCCCGGCGTACGCGGCGACCGGTCGGGTTCCAGCACCCGGCGCAGACCGGCCACGTACTTCTGCACCACGTTGAGGCCGTTCACCGGTGCCTCGTCCGGCCAGACCGCCTCGACGATCTGCCCGGTCGGGACGGGACGGCCGGCGGCGAGCAGCAGCACGGCCAGCACCGCCCGCTGCTTGGCCGGGCCCAGGTCGAGCGGACGGCCGGCGTACCAGGCCCGCTGCGGGCCGAGCAGTTCGAAGCGCAGCGCCTCTGACATGCGAGTTTCCGCCCCCGTACCGGCTGCCGTCGCCCACTGTGGCCGACGGCAGTCGGACGGCAGCATATCGGCAGCGGGGCCGCCGTGACGGCTGCCGATACTTACCCGGCAACAATCACCTGGGAAAGTGAGTCGAACACCATGACGCAGCGATTCGGATCCGTCGTGAAACTCCGGCGGATCGCGGCTCTCGCGACGGCCGTACTGGCCACCACCGTCCTGGCCGCCGGGTGCGGGACCGGCGACGCCACCGAGAGCGCCGGGCCGGCCCCGAGCCCGTCGGCCGACCCGAAGGCCACGCTGCTGGCCGCCGTGCCGGACGAGAACGACCCGGCCTTCCGGTTCACCACGATCGAGGGCGCGGACAAGTTCGACGGGGTGGTCGACCCGGCGGCGCGCGGCCTTGAGCTGTCCATGTCGGAGAAGAGCAAGGACCCGGAGTTCACCATGGGGATGACCTTCCGCGTGATCGAGGAGGACATCTGGATGCGGGTGAAGATCACCGGAATGGCCGGCCTGCAGGACATGATGAAGCTGCCGAAGCGCTGGATGCTCCTGGACCGCACCAAGCTCGACGACACCTCGGAGGTGCCGGTCTACCAGAACGCCGACCCGGCCAACATGGGCGGTGTCATCCGGACCTCGGAGACGGTCGAGGACCGGGGCGACGGGACGTACGCCGGGTTCGCCGACCTGACCGCGAGCGCGGACATCCGCGAGAGCTTCACCACCGTGGACGTGGACGCGCTCGGTGACGCGGCGAAGAAGGTGCCGTTCACGGCCGTGGTCGGGCCGGACGGGAACCTCACCTCGCTGACCCTTGAGGTGCCGGCCGCGGGCAAGAAGAAGGCGATGAAGCTGGTCGCCAAGTACTACGACTTCGGCAAGGCGCCGAAGATCAGCGCGCCGACGGGCGCGCAGGTGCAGAAGGCGCCGGCGTCGGCGTACGAGATGCTCAACGGCTGACCACGACGCACGCTCGGGGGCGGGGGCCACACGGGGGGCCGCCGCCCCTCGCGCGTGCCCCACCGCTCCCTCCCACTCCCTCCCCGGCCTCCCCGCTTCCCGCCCTCCCGCCCGCCCCGTTGATCAAGGAGTTTGCGTCATCCTGGCCGTGGGATCAGGACACAAACTCCTTGATCAACGGGACGGGAGCGGGGCGGGTGGGCCGGGAGAGGGTCAGCGGGGGCGGCGGAGGGCGGCCAGGAGAGGGGTTACGCGGGAGCGCAGGCTGGCCAGGCCGCCGGGGAAGAAGTAGACGGCCAGGATGAACACGGTGCCCAGGACGAACAGGGGCTGGCTCAGCGGGTGGCTGAGGAACGCGGGCAGGCTGTTCACCGCGTCGCTGCTGCCGAACGCGGTGAGCCGGTGGTCCAGGTACATGTAGAGGACGCCGCCCAGCACCGGCCCCCACCGCGTGCCGGGGCCGCCGAGCACCACCATGACCAGCAGCGACAGCGTCAGCTCCGACGAGGTGATGTGCGGGCTGGCCCCGCCGACGATCAGCACGTAGACCACCCCGCCGGCCGACGCGAGACCGCCGGCGAGCGTGAACGCGACAAGCTTGAACCGGTACGGGTCGAGCCCGAGCACCCCGATGCGCCGCTCGTCGTCGCGCAGCCCGGCGAGCACCCGCCCGGTCGGCGAGGCGCTGACCCGGTGCACCACGAGGACCACGATCGCCAGGTACGCCAGCGCCAGCCAGTACAGGTTCACCGTGTTGGTGACCCCCACCAGAGCAGCCGGCAGTCCGGAAACGTCCAGCGGCAGGCCCTCCTCGCCGCCGGTGAGGCCGCCGAAGTCGCGGGCCACCAGGATCGCCCCGACCTGCGCGAACGCCAGCGTCACCATGGCGAACGCGATGCCCACCGTCCGCAGGGCCACCGCACCGAGCAGCGCGGCCAGGGTGGTGCCGCCGACCACCGTGAGCACTGCCGCCTGCCACAGCGGCAGCCCGGCCTTGGTGACCAGGATGTCGGTGCCGTACACCCCGGCGGCGAAGTAGAGCGCGTGGCCGAAGGAGAGCATCCCGGTACGCCCGAACAGCAGGTCGTATCCGGCCGCCAGCCCGCCGAAGACAAGGCAGATGGCGAGCAGTTGCAGCGTGCCGGGCGAGTTCAGCGGCCCCTCGAAGATCCCGGGCAGGTGCAGTGTGGAGTACGGCAGGATCGCCGCCACCACCAGCGCCACCAGCGGCAGGTACGGGCGAAGCCCGTGCCAGCGGGAACGCCCGGGGGTCAGTTCGTCGGGCACCTGCGCCGGAGGCGCGTCGACCACCGAGTTGGTCATGCGTGAGCCACCTTTCCGGCCAGGCCCTGCGGACGCAGCAGCAGCACCACGGCGAGCAGACCGACCACGCACAGGTCACCCAGGCCGGACGTGCCGTAGTAGTTGACGAACTGTTGCAGCAGCCCCACCGCGACCGCCGCGTACGCGGACCCGACCACCGAGCCCATCCCGCCGATCACCACCACGATGAAGGCGAAGATCAGCAGGGAGCCGCCCTGCCCCGGCGAGACGGTGCCGAAGTAGACGCCGCCGAGCGCGCCGGCCAGCGCGGCGGCGGCCCCGCCGATCGCGAAGACCAGCGTGAACGCCTTGCGCACGTCGATACCGAGCGCGGTGACCATCTCCCGGTTCTCCACACCGGCCCGGATGATCAGGCCGTACCGGGTCCAGCGCAGGAACGCCAGCAGCGCGCCGAGCACCACAGCGGCGGCGACGATCAGCAGCAGCCCGGCGTTCGGCACCTGCGCGCCGAGCACCGATGTCACGCCCCGGCTCCAGTCCGGGCGCGGGAACGGTCGCGGGTCGGCGCCCCAGGTGGCCTGGAGCAGCGCCACCCCGGCGAGCGACAGGCCGACGGTGACGAGCACCTGTTCGATGGTGCGGGAGTAGAGCGGCCGGATCAGCACCAGCTCCACGAGCACCGCGACGAGCGAACCGGCCAGCACGCCGAAGACGACTGCGAGCACGAAACCGAACCCGTCCGGCCCGGCGCCGGGCAGGTTGCCCGCCGCCCACCACGTCGCGTACGCGCCGACGCCGAGGAACAGCCCGTGCGCGAAGTTGAGCACGTCGGCGAGGCCGAACACCAGGGACAGTCCGGAGGCCACGAGGAAGTAGAGCGCCGCCAGGCCCAGCCCGGTCAGCGTCAGCAGGACCACCGTGTTCATGCCGTGCCGCCTTTCGTTCGCGACTGCGGGGCTCGCAAACCCGGCTCACTCCTCGCGCTCACCGGCACCTCCGCCGAACCCACACCGAGCAGCGACTTGGTCAGCGCGGTCTCCAGCAGCAGTTCCTGGGCGTCGCCGGTCCAGGCGACCTTCCCGGCGGAGAGCACCACCGCGTCGGTCGCCAGCCGCCGCACCACCGCCAGGTTCTGCTCGACGAGCAGCACCGGCACGGATTCCGCCACCCGTTCCAGCACCTCGGCCACCTCTGTCACCACCTTCGGCGCCAGCCCCTTCGTCGGCTCGTCGACGAGCAGCAGCCGGTTGTCGTTGAGCAGCACCCGGCCGATCGCGAGCATCTGCTGCTGCCCGCCGGAGAGCGAGCCGGCCCGTTGCCGTCCGCGCCGCTCCAGCTCCGGGAAGAGCGAGAACACCTTGTCGTACGCGGGCGTGACGCCCCGCCGTTCGGCGAGCCGCAGGTTCTCCGCGACGGTGAGCGCGGCGAAGACGCAGCGGTCCTCCGGCACGTAGCCGAGGCCGTCGCGGACCAGCCGGTGGGTGGGGCGGGCGAGCAGGCTGCGCGCACCCATCCGCACGGTCCCGCGTACCTCGCCGCCGCGCGGCGTCAGCCCGACGATCGCGCGCAGCGTGGTGGTCTTGCCGACGCCGTTGCGCCCGAGCAGCACCGTGACGCCGGTCGCCGCGACCTCGAACGACACCCCCTGGAGGATGTGCAGTCCGGCGATCCGCACGGACAGGTCCGCCACGGACAGGACAGGTTCAGTCATTTAGAGCGCCTCCCCCAGGTACGCCTCCTGCACGGTGGCGTTCGCCATCACCGTGTCCGGGGTGTCGCATGCCAGCAGCGCGCCGTGGTGCATCACGGCGATCCGGTCGGCCAGCTCCAGGATCACGTCCATGTGGTGTTCCACCATGAGCACCGCCCGGCCGCTGTCGCCGGTCAACGACTTGATCACGCTGACCAGCTCGGGCACGTCCTCGGCGCTCACCCCGGCCATCGGCTCGTCCAGGAGCATCACCCGTGGTTCACCGGCGAGCAGCAGCGCGATCTCCAGCTTGCGCTTCTCGCCGTGGGCAAGGGTGCCGGCGAGCGCCGTACCCCTGTGGTGCAGGCCGACCCGGTCGAGCGCCGCGTCGGCGGCGGCGGCCACCTCCCGGTCGGCCGCCGCCCGCCGCCACAGCTTCATCGAGCCACCCCGGTGTGCCTGTACGGCCAGCCGGACGTTCTCCCGCACGGTCAGCGAGCCGAAGACCGAGGACGCCTGGAAGGTACGTCCCAGGCCGAGCCGGGCCCGCCGGTGCGGCGCAAGCGCGGTGATGTCCGCGCCGTCCAGCAGGACAGTGCCCTCGGTGGGCCGGCGCAGGCCGGTGATCAGGTTGAACAGGGAGGTCTTGCCGGCGCCGTTGGGCCCGATCACGCCGAGGAACTCCCCCGGCGCCAGATCGAGGTAGACGGAGTCGACGATGGCGACCTCACCGATCCGCCAGGTCAGACCGCGGGTGGCGAGCACGGGTCAGCCCTTCATCTGCGCGACCGGCGGCGCGCTCTCGTCACCGGTGAGCGACTTCTGCGCGGTCGCCGTGAAGGCGGTGCCGCTGCCGGAGAGCTTCGCCTGGTACATCGGCTGGAGCAGGGCGTGGTCCTCGGCGCGGATCTTCATGGTGCCCTTGACGCCCTCGAACTCCCAGCCCTCAAGCGCCTTCACCATCTTCTCCACGTCGTCGCCGCCCTCCTGCACGGCGCGGACGACCATCTGCGCGGCGGCGAACCCGTCCGGGTGGAACAGGTCGAGCGTGCCGCCCGGCACCTTCGCCTTCGCGGCCTTGGCGGCCTCGGTGTCGCTGGCCCCGTCGAAGTAGTGCGACAGGAACGAGATCTTGCTGCCGGCCGCACCGAACGTCGGCCAGGAGGCGCGGATGTCCAGGCCGGTGACGACAGTGGTGGAGGCGAGGACGCCCTGCTGGTCGAGCGTCTGCCACATCGCGCCGGCGGTGGTGCCGGCCCAGGCGACGAAGAGCAGGTCCGGCTTGGCGGCCTTGATCTGGCTGGCGAACGGCGTGAACTCGGTGGCGCTGGCCGGGGCCCGGACGCTGCTCACGTTCGCGCCCGCGCCGCCGATCACGGCCTTGACGGCGGCCTCGTTCGCGTCGCCGAACGCGCCGTCCTGCGCGAACACGACCACCTTCTTGCCGCCCGCGTCGCCGATGAACGACCGGGCGGTCACCACGTCCTGCCAGGACTGCCGGCCGGAACGGAACGTGTACTTGTTCGCGCCGGTCACCGCGTCGGTGGCGGCCGGGCCGGAGATGAACAGCACCTTGTTCTGCGCGGCGATCGGCGCGACCTGGAGCGCCACCCCGGACGAGGTGGACCCGGCGATGATCTTCGTACCCTTGCCGATCAGGTCCTTCGCGGCGGACACGGCCTTGGCCGGGTCGCCCGCGTCGTCGGCCTCGCTCACCTCGATGGTGCGGTCACCGACCTTGCCGGTGCCCTTTGTGGCGAAGTCGAGGCCGGCCTTGAAACCCTCGATGTACTGCTTGCCGTAGCTGGCGAGCGGCCCGGACTGGGAGTAGACCAGACCGACCTTGACCGGGGCGGCGTCGCCGCCGCCGGATGCGGTGTCCTGCGGGCTGCCACAGGCGGTGGCGGCCAGAGCGACCGCCACCGAGGTGGCAGCGGTAAGGAACACCCGTCGCGTGTGCCGGATCGTCATTGCGACTCCAGGTGAGGACAGGGGAATGTCAGTTGTCGGCTCACGCTAGAAGTGACGTCACCCACGGGCTATGTGGTCGGCGCACACAAGTACCCGTGACGGGGTGGCCGCACGTTACAGCGCCGGACATCGCCACGTAACCGCACCGACCCGGGATGGCCGCACCCGCCACGCACGCCCCGCCGGGAATGTCGCCCCACGCCATCGCGCGCCGGTCAACGCCCGCCGCAGTCCCCGTCGTGGTCGGCCGCCCGTGCGCATCGCCGGCCACCGTCGCGCGGCCGGTCGCACCAGACCCAGTGGCGTACGGACTGCTCGTCCTCCCGCGACACGGTCGTCCCGGCGCGCTCCACGTCGGCCAGGAACCCGAGCGCCCGGCAGATGGCCCGCGCGAACCCCCGAGCGCCGTCGAGGTCGGCCGCGAGCACCGGCAGGTGTACGACGAACCGCTCCCGGCTCACCGCTGCGCGCCCGGAGTGAACCGGGACTGCCAGCTCTTGAGCGCCGCCTTGATACGCGTGTTCTCCTCGGCGTACCGGGACGCGTCGCGCCGGGCCAGCGCCAGGTCACCGGCCACCCGGTAGAGGAAGGCGTGCACCTCCGCCGGGTCGAGCCCGTGCCGCACGGTGCGGAACCTCCGCTCGCGGATCTGTCCGACGCTCAGCGGCCGGCACGACTCCGAGCGGTACCAGCCCTGGTTGGGCGGCCCGCCCTTGCTACGTCGCCGGGTTGGCTGGAACAGGTTGAGCACGTTACGCACGCCGATCCTCCTCACCGAGCCGTGGAGGCGGCCCGCCCGCAGACAGGGGACGCGGGCGGGCCGCCGACCCCGAGACCGCAGCCCGTTCGGCGGTACGACCCCGGAGCCCAATCCGGGTCCGACTCCCGAGGTTTGCCGAACCAACCGGAGCCGGACGCGGGTCAGCCTACCCAAAATACCTGTGTAGGTCGAGCGTCCACATCGGGCTTTCTGCTTGTTGCAGTTACTGGTGTAGGCCCGGCATGATCGGAGGTGCCGAACCGACCGGAGTCCTCACCATGCCTACAGCTGAAGCGCCATATCGTCAGATCGCCAACGAACTCGCCGCAAAGATCAAGAGCGGCGAGCTGAAGCCCGGCGACAAGCTGCCCTCGACCCGTGAACTCGCCGAGGCTTACGGCGTCCACATGAACACGGCGTCCCGCGCTCTCTCGTTGCTGCACGATCGCGAGCTGATCACCGGCCAGCCCGGCCGAGGCACCTACGTAGCCGAACCCCCGAGCTGACCCACCCCCCTCACCGCCTCCCTCCCCCTTCCGCCCGCCGATCTTGGAGTTGTGGCGCCCAGGATGCCGGAATAAGGGTGGTTTACGAGGTGCCACAACTCCAAGATCGGCGAAGCGCGGGAGATCTTGGTACGAAAGGGCCCTCATAGGGGCCGTTTCGTACCAAGATCTCGGGAGCGCCAAGCGCGTGGGGTGCCCGCCGCTTGCGGCGGGCACCCCGTGAACAGGAGCAGCGGTCAGCGGCCGGCTCGGGCGGCCACCGCCGTGTCCGGGTGGTCGCTGAACACGCCGTCCAGGCCCAGGTCGAGGAACAGCTCGTACTCGGACGTGATGTCGCCACGCGCGTTCGGGTCGGCGCCGATGCGGAAGTCCACCGGCAGGAACTGGTTCTCGGCCCGGAACGTCCACGCGTGCACCACCAGCTTCTGCCGGTGCGCGTCGCGGATCACCGGGGTCGGCGCGAGCAGCCGGCCGGCGGAGTCCCGGGGCACGATCAGGTTCTTGTTCAGGCCCACGCCGTCGGCGTACCGGGAGATCCAGGCCAGTCCGGCGGGCGTGGCCAGGTCGGCGTAGGTCCGCTTGTCGCCGCCCGCGACGAAGTCGTAGGGAGCGCCGCTCGCGTCCATGAGCTGCACCAGCCGTACGTCGATCATCTTGTCGAGCTTGCGCAGGTTGGCGGTCTCGAAGCTCTGCACGAACACCGGGTCGGCGCGGTGGGTGAGCCGGTTGCGGCGCAGCACGGCGACCAGCGGCTCCTCCAGCGGGCGGCCGATCGACGCGAAGTAGGTGGGGTGCTTGGTCTCCGGGTAGACGCCGATGGTCCGGCCCCGCGCCTTCGACTCGGTTCGCGCCAGGTCGATGACCTCCTGGAACGTCGGGATCTCGAACTTGCCGTCGAACGCGGTGTTGGCGACCCGCACCTGCGGCAGGCGCTCCTTGGCCCGCAGCGTCTTCAGCTCGGCCAGCGTGAAGTCCTCGGTGAACCAGCCGGCGACTGTCACCCCGTCGATGGTCTTCGTCGCCTTGCGGCCGGCGAACTCGGGGCGGGCGGCCACGTCCGTCGTACCGGAGATCTCGTTCTCGTGCCGCGCGACCAGGACGCCGTCCTTCGTCGCGACCAGGTCCGGCTCGATGAAGTCGGCGCCCTGGCGGATGGCGAGCCGGTAGGCCTCGAGGGTGTGCTCCGGGCGGTAGCCGCTCGCGCCGCGGTGGCCGATCACGATCGGCCGCTGGGGCGCGTGGGCACGCTCGGCGTGGTGGTCCGGGCCGGCGGCGCGGTGGTCCGGGCCGGCCTGGGCGGCCACTGCCGGCACCACCACAGCGGCCGCCGCGAGCAGCGCGCCGGCCATGCCGAGGGCGGAAAGGGTACGTCGCAACGCCGTCTCCTGTCGTTGATGGGTACGCACAGCAGACCGGGTGTGGTTGACCGCCAGTTGGTCGGTTCCTGACCTGCCGGTGAATCTCCGGACGGAAGATGACGGGGTGCGCCGCCTGCTCCGGAAGCCCGTACGGCTGGTGCCGTTGGGGTTCCTGGCGGTGATCCTGGCCGGCACCGGCCTGCTCATGCTGCCCTGGGCCACGAGCGAGCAGCGGTACACCCCGTTCGTCACCGCGCTGTTCACGTCCACGTCGGCGGTGTCGGTGACCGGGCTGGCGGTGACCGACACGCCGAACTACTGGACCGGCTTCGGGCTCGTGATGATCACCGTGTTGACGCAGCTCGGCGGTCTGGGCATCCTGACCGGGGCGTCGCTGGTGATCCTCGCGGTGTCCCGCCAGCTCGGCCTGCGTAACCGGCTGCTCGTGCAGGCGGAGACCGCCGAGTTCGGTCTCGGCGACGTACGCCGGCTGCTGGTGCGCATCGCGGCCACCGTCTTCGCCACCGAGGCGGTGATGACGGCGGTGGTCGCCGCGCGCCTGTTCCTGGCGTACGACTACCGGCCGGGCCGGGCGCTCTGGTCGGCGGTGTTCCACTCGGTCCAGGCGTTCAACAACGGCGGGTTCGCGCTCTACTCCGACGGCCTGATCGCGTTCTCCCGCGACGGGTGGGTGGCGCTGCCCCTCAGCCTCGGCGCGATCATCGGCGGGCTCGGCTTCCCGGCGCTGTTCGAGGCGGTACGTGAGTGGCGGCAGCCGGCGCGCTGGGCGGTCGCCACGAAGCTGACCGTCTGGGGCAGCGTGGTGCTGATCGTCTTCGGCGTCGCCTACCTGCTGCTGGCCGAGTGGGCCAACCCGTTCACGATCGGCACCTACGACGTGCCGGGCAAGCTGCTGGCGTCGTTCGCCCAGATCGCGCTGAGCCGTACCGGCGGCTTCGACGTGATCCACGTCGGCCGGCTCACCGACGAGAGCTACCCCATGCTGATCGGGCTGATGTTCATCGGCGGCGGCAGCGCCAGCACCGCCGGCGGCATCAAGGTCTCCACGTTCTTCCTGCTCGGCTTCGCCATCTGGGCCGAGCTGCGGGGTGAGCTGGACACCACTGTCGGGCACCGCCGGGTGGCCACGTCCAGCCAGCGGCAGGCGCTGACGGTGGCGCTGCTGAGCGTGGCGCTGGTGGCCGGCGGGACTGTCGGCCTGATCGCGATGACCTCGCAGGTGTCGTTCTCGGCCGCGCTGTTCGAGGTCACCTCCGCGTTCAGCACCACCGGCCTGACCGTCGGGGTGGCCGGGCAGCTCTCCCCGCCGGGCCAGTACGTGCTGACCGCGCTCATGTACGTCGGCCGGGTCGGGCCGCTCACCCTCGGCTCGGCCATCGCGTTGAACACCCGTCGACGGCTGTACCGCTATCCGGAGGAGCAACCCATTGTCGGCTAGGCATCCGGAGGAGACGGGCATCGCGGTGATCGGCCTGGGCCGGTTCGGCTCGCGCCTGGCGGGCTCCCTGTCACGCCTCGGTCACGAGGTGCTGGCGGTCGACCGTGACCCGGCCCGGGTCCAGCACTGGTCGTCCGACCTGGACCGGGTGGTGCAGGCGGACAGCACCGAGGAGGCGGTGCTGCGCCAGCTCGGGATGGCGGACTTCCGCCGGGTGGTGGTCGCGATCGGCGCGTCGCTGGAGGCGAGCGTGCTCACCGTGCTGGCCCTGGCGGAGCTGGGCATCGAGCAGATCTGGGCGCGCGCCGTCTCGGAGAAGCACGCGAAGATCCTGCACTCGGTCGGCGCGCACCATGTGGTCTTCCCCGAGGCGGAGACCGGGGAGCGGGTGGCCCACCTGATCGTCAGCCGGATGCTGGACTTCATCGAGTTCGACGACGACTTCGCCATCGCCAAGATCAAGGTGCCCGCGCCGCTGGTCGGGCGGTCCCTGCGAGACATCGCCCCGCAGGACCGGTACGGCGTGATGGTGGTGGGCGCGAAGCAGGCCGGGGAGCCGTTCCGGTACGCCGGGCCGGACACGGTGCTGGCGGCGGACAGCGTCCTCATCGTGGAGGGCGGCATCACCCAGGTGCAGCGCTTCTCCGCGCTGACCTGACGGCCGCGCCGACCTGACCGTCAGCCCTTCTTCGGACCCTTGCCCTTGGCGTTCCCACCCCCCTTCGGCCGGTCTACCTTGCTTTTCCCTTGCCGTTCTCCTTGCCCTTGGCCTTGCCGGGCCCTTCGGCCTTGGGCTTCGGTTTCGGCTTGGCCTTCGCCGGCCCGCTCTTGGCGGTGGCCTTGCTGGCCGGCTTGACCGGCGTCTGCACCGGCGGCGCGGTGGTCGGCGCCGAACCGGCGATGCCGGAGACCTGCACCCCGCAGGAGCTGTCCCCGACCCGGAACTCCACGGGCAGCGTGTTGCTCCCGGTGTAGCGGCCGGCCAGCGTCAGCTTCGTCGACGCGCCGGGCGCCAGCGCCGGGTCCGCCGCCGGTGCGGCGATCGAGACGGTACGCCCCACCTGACGTGCCGCGGGCTGGGCCGTGGTGACCGTCTGCTTGCCGGGGAACGTGAAGTCCATGGTCCAGCCGCGCAGTTCCCGGTCGCTGGTGTTGGTGAGCGTCAGCTCGGCGGCGAAGTCCTTGCCGGTGTCGCGGCGCAGCGAGTAGTCGACTGCGCAGGGGATCGGCTCGGGCATGCTCATCCGCGCCTCGGTCGGCTCCACCCCGCCGCTGGCCGGGCTGCGGGACGTCAGCCCCCACAGGGTGGCGGTCACCGCGATCAGGCCGACGGCGGCCACGCCCGCCTCCACCTTGCGCCGCCGTGCCACCGCCCGCCGCGTGCGGGTACGCACCACCGAGAACGGCAGCGCGTCGGTCTCCGCCGACCACGGCAGGATGGTGGTGCCGGCGTTCTCGGCGAGCGCCGGGTCCATCCGGCCGAACGCCGGTGACACCGGCACGATCGCCGCGATGCCGGCCGCCTCGGCGAGCGTACGGGCCACCTCGGCGGTGGCCGGGCGGTCCTCGGGGCGCTTGGCCAGGCACCGCTGCACCAGCGCGGCGACCGGCTCGGGCAGCCCCGGCACGGCGGGCATCGGGTCCGGGTCGCGGTACATGTGCGCGCGCAGCATCTCGGTGGTGGTGCTGGCCTGCCACGGCAGGCGGCCGGTCAGCATGCGGTACAGCAGCAGCCCGACCGCGTACACGTCGGTGGCCGGGGAGACGTGGCCGTTGTCCAGCCGCTCCGGAGCGAGGTAGGCGGGCGTGCCGAGCAGCGCGCCGTCCGGCCCCTTGTCGCTCTCCCCCACCAGCGCCGAGATGCCGAAGTCGACGACCTTCACCCCGGTCGGGGTCAGCATGACGTTGCCCGGGGTCACGTCCCGGTGCACCACGCCACGTGCGTGCGCGGCGGCGAGCGCCGAGGCGACCTCCGCGCCGATGGTCATGGCCTCCCGCCAGGGAAGCTGCCCGTCGCGACCGAGCCGGCCGCTGAGCGGACCGCCGTCGACAAGCTCCATGACCACGTACGGGACGGTCAGGCCGACCTGCACGGACTCGCCGTAGTCGTACACGTTGGTGATGTTGGGGTGGCACAGCCGCGCCGCGGCCTGCGCCTCCACCCGGATCCGGTGCCGGAACGCCTTGTCGCTGGCCAGCCGCGAGGCCAGCACCTTGACTGCTACCTGCCGGCCCAGCACCTCGTCGTAGCCGCGCCAGACGACCGACATGCCGCCCGCACCCAACTGCTCGACGAGCCGATATCGCTCGCCGAGCAGTTGCACGCCGTTCCTGACCGGTCCACCCATGGTCGGTCCTGTTGCCCGAAGTGGGCCCCGGTACACCTCAGCGGTCGGAATCGGTCAGGAAAGTCACCCGTTCAGGCGGTCGCGAGGAGCTGGTCCACCGGCGCGTAGTCGTCGGTGAGCACCATCGCGTCGCCCACCCACTCGGTCACCTGCGCCTCGTTCATCAGCTCGGCCCGCTCCGGCAGCAGCTTCAGCCCGGGCGGGATCGCGTCCAGCGGCAGCGGCGCGTCCGAGGCGACGATCACGAAGTTGGCGCCCTGCTCCCCGTCGATCGCGCCCGGTGGCGCGATCAGCGCGACGTGCGCGAACTCGGCCTTCACGGTGGCCAGCTCGGCCCGGATGAACCGGCCCGGCGGGTAGTCGATGACGTTCTGCACGTAGATCCCGTCCGGGCGCAGCACCCGCCGGATGTCGGCGGCCATCTCCCGGGTGGCCAGGTGCCACGGCACCACCAGGTGCCCGAACGCGTCGCCGACGATGAAGTCGCGGCTGTCGGTCGGCTCGCCGCGCAGCAGCACCCGCGCGTCACCCACCTCGGCGCGCATCAGCGGGCCGGTGCGCAGCCCCAGCTCCCGCCGGTCCAGCTCGACCAGCCCGCCGTCCAGCTCGAACACCAGGTTGTCGGTGCCGGGCCGGGTCGCGGCCAGGTAGTTCGGCACGGTGAAGCCGCCGCCGCCGAGGTGCAGCGCGTCCACCGGCTGCCTCGCCGGCCGCGCCACGTCCGCGACCAGGCCGATCCACTGCGTGTACGCGTACTTCAGGTGGGTGGGTTCACCCAGGTCGACGTACGAGTGCTCGGCCGAGTTGAGGTAGAGCGTGCGCCCCTGCGGCCACGACGGGTCCACCTCGACCCGGGCGCAGTGGTACGCGGTCTCCACGTCACACGGGTTCGGTGCCGCGGCGGTCAGCCCGGCTGCGGCGAGGCCGAGCAACGCCAGCGCGGCCTTGACCCGGCTCGGTGTGGACGGCCCGCCTGCGCCCGCCTGCCGTCGCAGCCAGACGCCGAGCGCCAGCCCGGTCACCCCGAGCGCGGCAGCGAGCCCGAGCACGATGACGGAGCTGGACAGCGCGGCCACCAGCACGAAGCCGGTGCCGAGCGTGGCGGTGATGCCGCCGAGCGTGCCGATGCTGGACAGCTTGCCCACCACCTGGCCGGTGCGGCGCAGGTCGGCGAGCTGAAGCTTCACCACGAGCGGGGTGATACCGGCCAGCAGCGCCGCCGGCAGCACCACCGTCAGCGCGGTCAGCAGGAGCACCGCGCTCGCCGCGCCGCCGCGCAACACCTCACCGGCGTACCTGACGATCGGCAGCGTGACAGCGGTGGCGATGCCGGCGAGCACCAGCGCCGGGGCGAGCAGCGTGCGCGGGTCACGCCGGTCGGCGAGCCATCCGCCGAACCACGCTCCGTACGCGATCGCGGCGAGCGCCATGCCGATCACCGAGCTGGTCACCTGGAGGGTCACCCCGACGTACGGGCCGACCAGGCGCAACGAGACGGTCTCCAGCACCAGCACCGCACCGCTGGAGAAGAAGACGAGGAACGCGGCGAGCCCGTTGGGCAGGGCCCGGGGCGGAACCGGGGCGTCGGCCGCCGGTTCCGCCATGACGTCGGACGATGTGCTGCTCACCGTGGCGATGGTACGCAGCGGTCCTGGCGGGCCGGGTCAGTACATCGAGATGTGAACATGGTTTGTGTGGTCCGCGGCCGGGCTGCCGCCGCCGCTGTACGCCCGCCAGCCGGTGTTCGGCATCCAGATCTGCCGGTACCAGATGACGTACATGATGCCGAGCCGGTTGGCGTTGTTCTTCGCCCAGGCGGCGAGGCTGTCGCCGTACGCCTTGTCGCCGCCGGTGGCGGTCTTGTCCTCGAACCCGCCGCTGGCGGCGGAGAAGTCGCAGGCCCGGCCCTTGGGGTGCTCGCCGCCGCCGCCGCTGCGGTGGCAGGAGGCGTAGCGCTTGTAACCGGCGGCCTTGGCCTGCTGGAGCATGTGCAGCGTGCGCGGGGTGATGCAGCCGGACGCGGGCGTCGGGTCGTCCACCGAGCAGGACTCCGACGGCCACGAGCCGTCCGAGCTGCGCGGCGCGGGCTTCGCCGAGGAGGAGGTGCCGTTGAACCCGGACCCGCTGCCGGAGCTGACCTTCGCCAGCGCCACCTCGGCGTCCTTCTTCTTGCGGGCCTGCACCGCGACCTGCTTGGCCTGCTCCCGCACCTCGGCGTCGATGGCGAGCTTCGCCTCGGCCGCCTGCGCCTTCGCGTCGGCCAGCTCCCGCAGCCGCTTGCTGTCCCGCTGGGCCATCACGTCCAGCTCGGCCGCGCGCTTGAGGAAGTCGTTCGGGTCGGCGCTGGCGAGCAGCATCGACGTCGCGGTCAGCCGGCCCATCCGGTACGACTGCGCGGCCACCTCACCGGCCTGCTCGCTGAGCCCGACGAGACGCGTCTCGACGTCGGCGAGCTGGGCGGCGAGCGCCTTCTGCCGGCGCTTGGAGTTCTCCAGCTTGTTCTGGGCCTCGATGTGACCCTTCGCCGCCGCCTCCAGCGCCGCCCGCAGCTGCTTGCTGCCGCCCTCGTTCGGGGCGTTCGGGCTGGGTACGGCGGCGGCCGGTCCGGCGGCCACGCCGGAGCCGAGAAGCACGGCCACCGCGGCGAACACGGCGAGCAGCGACCGCCGGACGCGCCGGCCGGTAGGGCTGGTCCTGGGCACGTGATGGTCCTTCCGTCGACCGCCGGCCCCCGCACACCGAGCGGCGTCTCCGCCGGCGCCGGATGGCGGCCTGCTGGCGGAGACCGCCGGTCACGATACCGGACCACGCGCGAGACGCCAGGCCGGCGACGGCGTACGGCGCCAGACGTCGACGCAGCGTGCCGGGCTCGTCGCGCAGCGCCGCTCAACCGCCCAGCAGGGCGGTGCTCACCTCGTCCCAGATCTCCGGGCTGGCCGCGACCAGCAGTCCCCGGCCCTCGTCGGCCGGGTGGTAGTCGGTGCCGTCGAACCGGCGGGCCACCCCACCGGCCTCGCGCACCAGCAGGGCACCGGGCGTGTGGTCCCACGGCAGGGTGCGCCAGAACAGCACGAACTGCTGCGCGCCGGTGAGGATGTCCAGGTATTCGCGGCCGGCGCAGTGCTGGCCGGGCAGCAGCTCGCCGATGCGGCGCCCGCCCTCCTCCACCCGGCGGCGGAAGTCCGCCGGCAGGAACCTCGTCGTCGCGGTGCCGCGCAGCGCGCCCACCTGCGGCTCGGTCTCCGGCGACCGCAGCGCCGCGCCGTCCAGCTCGGTGCCGGCACCGAGCCGGGCCGCCGCCATCGTGCCGTCGAGCGGGTCGTACACCCAGGAGGCCACCGGTGCGCCGTCGGTGAGCAGCGCCGCCATCAACGCGAACGGGCGGCGGCCGGCGGCGAAGTTGGAGGTGCCGTCGACCGGGTCGACGAGCCACACGTCGCCGCTGCCGCGCACGTGCCGCAGCAGATCCGGGTCCTCGGCGACGGCCTCCTCGCCGACCACCACCGACCCGGGACGCAGCCGCCGCAGGCCCTCCGAGATCAGCACCTCGGCCTCGCGGTCGGCGACGGTGACCACCTCGCCGGGCGCCTTCTCGGAGATGTCTGACGCGTCGAGCCGGCGGAACAGGGGCACGACGACCTTGGCCGCCGCCTCCTTGAGCAGCGCGCCGACGTCGTCCAGCAGCGGGTCAGCCACGCGGCGGCAGCTTGACCACGCTGACGAAGAACTCGTCGATCTGGCGGACCACCGAGATGAAGCGCTCGAAGTCCACCGGCTTGGTCACGTAGGCGTTGGCGTGCAGCTGGTAGCTGCGCAGGATGTCCTCGTCGGCCTGCGAGGTGGTGAGCACCACCACCGGGATGCGGCAGAGCTGCGCGTCCTTCTTGATCTCCTTGAGCACCTCCCGGCCGTCGCGCCGGGGCAGGTTAAGGTCGAGCAGGATCAGGTCGGGCGTCACCGCGTCCGCGTACTGACCCTCGCGGCGCAGGTAGGCAAGCGCCTCCGCGCCGTCGGAGACGACGGTGAGGCGGTTGCGGAGCTTGTGCTCCTCGAACGCCTCCTGGGTCATCAGCACGTCACCGGGGTCGTCCTCGACGAGCAGGACCTCGATCGGGCTCTTGCCGTCCGCGGGCGCGGTCATCCCACCGTCTCCTTCATGCCACCGTTTGTACCGTGTCGGTCCGCCTCCGCGGGCGACTCTTCGCGTGCCTCGCCGTCCGGCTGCCGCCCGGCGCCCGCCGGGTCGGTCTCGGTGCCCTCGGCGGCCGGCGCCTCGGCCGGCTCCGCACCGTCCGCCGCGTCCCCGTCCGCGGCGTCCCCGTCCGCTGCCGCCTCCGCCGCCTTGGCGGCCTCGATGTCGGCCTCCAGCGCGGGCAGCGTGAACCGGATGGTCGTGCCCTCCCCGGCGTCGGTGTCCACCCAGACCCGGCCGCCGTGATACTCCACGATCTTCTTCACGATGGCCAACCCGATGCCGGTGCCCGGGTACGCGTCCTTCGAGTGCAGCCGCTGGAAGATCACGAAGATCTTGTCGGCGAACTCCGGCTCGATCCCGATGCCGTTGTCCCGGCAGCTGATCTCCCACTCGTCGTCCACCAGCCGCGCCGACACGTGCACCTTCGGCGGCACGTCGGGCCGGCGGAACTTCACCGAGTTGCTGACCAGGTTGACCAGCAGGTTGGTCAGCAGCGGCTCCTCGCCGCGAATGGTCGGCATCTCGCCCCAGGTCAGATCCGCGTCGGCGTACTGCAACGCCGCCTCGGTCTGCCCCGCCACGTCGCCCATCACCTTGTTCAGGTCGACCTCGGTGAAACCGGTGGTCAACCGGCCGATCCGGGAGAACGCCAGCAGGTCGTTGATCAGCCGCTGCATCCGCTGCGCGCCGTCCACCGCGAACGCGATGTACTGGTCGGCCCGCTCGTCGAGCTGCCCCGCGTAGCGCCGCTGGAGAAGCTGGCAGAAGCTCGCCACCTTGCGCAGCGGCTCCTGGAGGTCGTGCGAGGCGACGTACGCGAACTGCTCCAGGTCACGGTTGGAGCGGGTCAGCTCCTCGGCCTGCTTCTGCAACTGGCTGTTGACCCACTCGATGCGCTCCCGCGCCTCGCGTACCTCGTCCAGCTCGCGGGCGATCTTCATGCGCATCTGGTCGATGTCCTCGGCCAGCCGGCGGAACTCCGGCGGGCCGGAGCCCTCGATGTGGTGCCGGTAGTCGCCGTCGGCCACCTCGCGTACCTGGCTGACCAGGGCGGCCAGGGGGCGGATCAGGATCCGGTCCAGCGAGAGCAGCATGACCACGCCGGCCGTGGTCACCACCAGCGCGGCGACGATCAGCAGCACGACCAGCGCGTTGCTCGTCGAGTTGACGCGGTCGGCGGTCTCCTCCCGGACGGTGAGGATCTCGTCCTGGAGCGTGTTCACCGCCGACCGGATGCCGTCGAACTGCTGACGGGTCTCGTCGGTGATCAGCGCCTGGCCGGCCTCCGGGCCGTCCCGCTCGACAGTGGTGATCACCGGCTCGGCCACCTGGGCCCGCCACTGCGCGGTCTCCCGCTCCACCACGTCCAGCGACCGGCGCACGTCCGGATAGTCGGCGGAGAGGTCGCGGATCGACGCGGCCAGGCTCTGCTCCCGCTGCACGCCCTGCTGGTAGGGCTCCAGATCGGTGCGGTCACCGTTCACCGCGTACCCGCGCACCGAGGTCTCCTGGTCGAGCAGCACGCTCATCAGCTCCTGCGCCTGGACGCGCAGCGGGCCGGTCTTGAGCAGCACCGCGTCGATGTTCTCGCGGTTCTTCGCGGCGACCGCCGCCTCGGCGGCGGCCAGCCCGAGCAGCAGCACCACCACCACGCCGAGGAGCGCGACCACCCGCCGCCGCAGGGTCCACCCCTGCTGGTACGCCTTCACAGGTTCCTCCCCGTTGCCCTTCGCGCTCGCGCTCACCGTCCGCTGCCCCGCGTGACCAGCAGCATCGCCACGTCGTCGGCGAGCGGGCCGCCGTTTATCTGCTCGGCCCGCCCGACCAGCCAGGCGGGCAGCTCGGCCAGCGGCACCGCCCGGTTCGCCGGGTCGGCGAGCAGCCCGGTCAGGCCCGGCACGTCGAGGCGTTCGTCCCCGCCGTCCACCCGGCCCTCGATCAGGCCGTCCGTGTACATCAGCAGGGACCAGTCGTCGGTGTCGAACTCCAGGTCGAAGGCGATCGGGCGGCGTGGGCGTACGCCCAGCAGCAGCCCGCCCTTGGCCGGCACCGGCGCGACCTTACCGCCGCTGAGCAGCAGCGGCGGCGGGTGACCGGCGAGGCGTACGGTGGCCCGCGCCGACGCCAGGTCGAGCCGGGTGGTGGCCACCGTCGCGAAGATCTCCTGGAGTCGGCGCTCACTCATCAGCACCTGCTCCAGCGCGGGCAGCACCTCGTCGTCCGGCACCCCGGCCAGCACCAGCGCCCGCCAGGCCACGCGCAGTTCGACGCCGAGCGCGGCCTCGTCCACGCCGTGCCCGCACACGTCGCCGACGATGAGGTCGATGCGGTCCGGCTGGGTCTGCACCACGTCGTAGAAGTCGCCGCCGATCAGCGCGGCGTGCCGGCCGGGCCGGTAGAACGTGTGCACCGACACCTCGTCGGTGGTCATCAGCGGCTGTGGCAGCAGGCCGCGCTCCAGGCGGGCGGACTCGGCCTGGCGCAGCTCCACCTCGCGCAGCCGGCGGGCGTTCTCGTCGGCCCGCTTGCGCTCCACCGCGTACCGCAGGGCCCGGGTCAGCAGGACACCGTCGACCTGGCCCTTGACCAGGTAGTCCTGCGCCCCCTCGGCGACCGCGACGATGCCCAGGTGCTCGTCGGACCGACCGGTCAGCACGCAGACCGCGGCGCCGCTCGCCATCTCCAGCACCCGGCGCAGCCCGTCCAGGCCCTGCGCGTCCGGCAGACCCAGGTCGAGCAGGACGCAGTCCACGCCCATCACCCGTTGCCGGGCCTCGCTGAGACTCGTGGCGACCAGCAGGTCGATCATCGAGTTGGTCTCGGCGAGCAGCTCGCCGACCAGGAAGGCGTCGCCCTCGTCGTCCTCGACCAGCAGCACCCGCAGCCGCTCGCCCGGCGGTACGCCGCCGTGCAGCCCCGCCCCGGCCGACGGCACGTAGGCGGCACCCGACGCACCGGCCCCCCGGACCGGTCGGGTCACCGCCGCGAGTCGCGGGAGTTCGCTGGTGATGTCGGGCTCCTTCCGAATGCCCTGCTGATCCTGACTCAGACAACAGTCGCACACAACGCGACCGGCACCGGCGCGGCGGAGCGTGTGACCGGTCCACCTCCACAGCGGCACGGTCGACCCACGATGTTACGCGGCAACAGTTGTCGCACCGGCAGCGCACCGACCGAGGACTGCCGCCGCAGCCCTCGGGGGTGCAGGATGATCCCCACCCCGTAGATCCACCCCGAGGAGTCCCCGTGGGCGCACCCCCCACCCGCCCCGCCGACCGCGCGTTCACCAGGCCCCGCCGCCGGCCGATCGCCGCCGTGGCCGCCCTTGCCGCGCTGCTCGCCGTCGGGGCGGGCGTCCTGGTCGGTCTCGCCACCCCGGCGCCGCGTCCGGCGGACGCGCCCGCGGGCGAGTTCAGCGCCGCCCGGGCGTACCGGAACGTCCAGGTGATCGCGGCCGAGCCGCACGTGGCGGGCAGCGCCGCCAACGACCGGGTACGCGAACACCTGGTGGCGACGCTGCGCGGGCTGGGTCTGGAGACCGAGGTACAGGACGCGGTCGCGCCCGAGGCCGGGCAGTTGTCCGGCGCGGCGGGCGGGGCGACGCTGGCCCGGGTCCGCAACGTGGTGGCCCGGCTGCCCGGCACCGACCCGACCGGGAAGGTCTTCCTGGTCTCGCACTACGACTCGGTGCAGACCGGGCCGGGCGGCAACGACGACGCGGCCGGCACCGCAGCGATCCTGGAGGTGGCACGGGCGCTGACCACCGGGCCGCGACCCCGCAACGACATCGTCTTCGTGCTCACCGACGCGGAGGAGGCGTGCCTGTGTGGGGCCGCCGGGTTCGCCGGCGACCACCCGCTCGCCCGCGACGGCGGGGTGGTGCTCAACCTGGAGGCGCGCGGCTCCACCGGCCCGGTGATCATGTTCGAGACGTCCCGGGACAACGCGAAACTGGTCGAGATCTTCGGCAAGGCCGCGCCGCACCCGGTGGGCACCTCGTTCGCGGTGGAGATCTACCGGGCGCTGCCGAACGACACCGACTTCACCGCGTTCCTGGACCGGAAGTTCGTCGGGCTCAACTCCGCCTACATCGACGGCGGGGCGATCTACCACACCCCGCTCGACGTGCCGACCCGGGTGGACCGGGGCAGCCTCCAGATGCACGGCGACAACGCGCTCGGCCTGGCCCGCGAGTTCGGCCGTACCGACCTGGGCGACCTGCGCGCCGGGCACGACGCCACCTACTTCCCGGTGTTCGGCGCGCTGGTCCGCTACCCCGGCTGGCTGACCCTTCCGCTCGCGGTGGTCGCGCTGCTCGCGGTCGGCGCGCTCGGCTGGCTGCTGCGCCGCCGGGGCCGGGCCACCGCCGGCACGCTCGCCGCCGGCTTCGGCCTGGCCCTGGTGCCGGTCGTCGTGGCGCCGCTCGGCGCGTGGCTGCTCTGGGCCGCGATCACCACGATCCGGCCCGGGTACGCCGAGCTGCTCGACCCGTACCGCCCGGTCTGGTACCGGCTCGCGGTCGTGGCGCTCGCCGCCGCTGTGCTGTTCTGCTGGTACGCGCTGCTGCGCCGCCGCGTCGGCCCGGCCGCGCTGGCGTTCGGCGGGCTGGCGTGGCTCGGTGTGTTCGGGGTACTGCTCGCCGTGGCGGTGCCCGGTGGGGCGTACCTGACGACAGTGCCGGCGCTGGCCGGCGCGCTCGCCGGTCTCGTGGCGCTCGTCACCCGGCGTGACGGTCCGTGGCCGGTGGTGGCGGTGACGCTCGCCGCCTCGGTGGCGGTGGTGGTCCTGCTGCCGCCGGTGGTGCTGCTGTTCCCGGCGCTCGGCATGGGCATGGGCGCGGTAGCCGCGCTCGTCGCGGTGCTGCTCGGCCTCGCCGTACTCCCGGTGGTGGACCTGCTGCACCCCCGGGCCGGCGGCCAGCGCGGCCTGCTCGCGCTGCGCGCGCGCCGGCTCGGCGCGCTGCCCGCCGCGGCCGCCGCGCTGGCGGCGGTGGTGCTCGCCGGGGTCGGCCTGGCGGTGGACCGCTTCGACGCCGCGCATCCCGTGCCGACCCACCTGATGTACGCGCTGGACGCGGGCACCGGGAAGGCGGCGTGGCTCAGCCGGGAGGAGAAGCCACAGCCCTGGACCGACGGCTACGTCGACCGGAGCATCTCGGTCGCCGACGACTTCCCCGGGCTGGGCAACGGCGAGATGCGCGCCGGACCGGCCGACGCCGCGCCCCTGCCCGCACCGAAGCTCGAACTGCTCTCCGACAGCGGCTCGGGCGACCAGCGGGTGCTGCGCGTGCGGGTGACGCCGCAACGGCAGGTACGCCTGCTCACGCTGCACGTCGACACCACCACCGCCACCGTGCGGTCCGCCTCGGTGGCCGGGCGGGACGCGCCGGTCGAGCCGGGCGGCGGGAAGTGGGGCTTCGGAATCGTGTTCCACGCCCCGCCGCCGGAGGGTGTCGAGGTGACGCTGACGTTGACCCCGGCGGCCGGGCCGGTGAACGTGCGGGCCATGGACGCCAGTGACGGGCTGTCCGGGGTGCCCGGCTTCCGGCCTCGGCCGGAGGGTGTGGGCGTGGTCGGCTCGCACAGTTCGGAGATGCTGGCGGTGGCGCGCACGTACCCGCTCTGACCGCCGATTGATCGACTCCACCTCGCCGGAGTGGCGGTATCCCGCGTGCGGATACCGCCACTCGCGATCCCTGCCGGGCGTGCGGTTCCAGACCGTGGTGGCGATTCCGGCGTCCAGGAAGGCGCCGGCAAGCGCGCGACCCATCGGGCCCAGGCCGAGCACCGTGACAGACGCGCAGTCGAGCCCGTGGCTACGTTCGTTGATCGACGGCGGGCCACGTCCGCGAGACTCGGGGCATGGAGTTCTTCTGCTACCACCGCGATCGGCTCGGCTCGGCAGCTCTGCGTCAGGAACTGGTCGAGGAACACTGGTCCTACATGGACCGGTACGCGGGGCAGATGATCGCGCGCGGACCGACCCTCGCCGATGACGGCTCGCCCACCGGCAGCGTGCACATCGTGAGCCTGCCCGACCCCGCCGCCGCCCGGGCGTTCGCCTTCGACGAGCCCAACTACCAGGCCGGCGCGTACCGGGACGTGATGCTGCGTCGGTGGCGCAACATGCTGGGCCGCAGCATGTGGGACTTCCCCGGCGGCCGGACCGGTGGGAACCGCTACCTGGTGCTCGGCCTCGGCCCGGAGCAGAGCGGCGGCCCGGTGCTTCCGCAGCAACAGGACGAGCTGATCGCGTACGGGCCGCTGCTGTCCGACGACGGCGTGACATGGCTCGGTACGGCGGTGCTGGTGCGGGCGGCCGGGCCGGACGAGGCGCGCGCCGTGCTGGCCGACCGGTACGCCCAGGTGGAGTCGCACAACTGGATGTTCGGCGGACGCCCGGACCAGGGCGTCGCATCTCGGCGCAGCGAACGGGGGTGAACCCCGGTTGTAGGGTCGCGGAAGTGATCGACGCGATCTCGGCCGCCGTGGTGCGGCACCGACGTCCCCTCCTACTCGCGGGCCTGCTGGTGGCGGCCGGGAACGCCGCCGCCATGGGCTACGCCCCGGACGTGGCGCGGGCGTCGACCCTCCCGCTTCTCCTCCTCGCGCTGACCCTCCTGATCCTGGCAGTCATCCGCATGGGGACACGGCCCGCCGCTCTGGTGGTGTTGCCGCGAAACGCGGCCTTCGCCTCACCGGTCCCGGCGTGGCGGGTCCTCCTCGCCCTGGGGCTCCTCGGTCAGTCCTCCGCAACCGCCGGCTCATACCTGCGTTCCGTGGACGCGGGCACCGCGACCACGTCCGAGGTCGTCATCGGCCTGCTCTGGCTCGCGCTGATCGCGCTGCTGGTAGCCACGGCGTGGCGCGGGCACAGCGTGCGGCTCAGCCCGGACGGCGTACGCACGATGGGACTCCTCGGGTCGAGGATGATCCCGTGGGAGGCAGGGCCGCGCGTCGAGGGTCCGAGCAACGACACGCAATCCACCCTGCGGCTGCCGTTGACGATCGCGAACCCGGCGCTGGTACGGCGTCGTGGCCTGGTGGGCCGCCCCGCGATACCCGTCGACGGCGTCCAGCCCGGCTTCCTCGCATCCGTGATCGACCACTACGTCGCCCACCCGGACCATCGGGCCACCATCGGCACGCCTGACGAATACCGTCGGCTGGTCACCGACCTGCGGGGTACGGCCGGCTGAGCCGGCTGCCGGCATCACTCCGTCACCGCCACGCCGACCGCCGAACCAGTGCCAGGCCTCGGTGATCGCCACGAGATCGCGGCCGACGACCGGCCACAGCAGCTCGACTGCTTCGACGAGTTCGCCCACGTCACGGCACGCTACTGGCGTGCCCCACTACTTCCAGCGGCATTAATCTCGGCTATCGGCAAGGACGACCAAAGCGGGCTTCCCGCCTCCCGACCTGGTACGCAGACTGTCGACAGATCTTGGTGTCATAGTCCGCGCAGCCCGACGCGCGGAGGCGAATCGGTGCACGTTGCCGCCCGCCACCCGAACCGTTTACTGATCGACGGCGCTGCATGCGGGCCAGCGATACGACCGGGGCATCGGAGATGGGGCGACTCGGCTAGGATTCGGTCTCCTCCTAGCGGAATTGGAGTTCGAGTGCGTCCAAACAAGGTCTTGGCTCTCCTTGCCGTCACAATTCTGGGAGTCGGCCCCGGCTTCGCCACCCCCTCCACAGCATCTGCCTATTCGGCCAGCGATGGCAATGCTCAGGCCCTAGAAGCGGGACCTGCCCCGAGCCACCCCCTGCCCGAGGATGCAAGTGCCGCCAGCGTGTGCGACGGGCCCTACCATCATGCAGAACTCCTCACGGCTTTATCTACCGAAGAGGATCATGGCTGCTATGCATTCGCCACGCCCTACAACGGGTGGATTGGGGTAAATGGCCAGATAACCACGCCGACTGAAGATCCACAGCTCTACTCGACCTACACTGATCACGTTAACGGGTTCGTGCAGATGGTGTCCACCGGGTCGAATTGGTCCGTCTGGAACGCGTGGCTGCAGATCGGTTGGTACAGCGGCACAATTCTTGGCTGCCCGACCACGCCGACCAACGAGTACCGCCTCTATGTCGAGTGGAAACTCCCAGGCCAAAGCACAAGCTGCAGGCAGGTGAGCCCGCTATCCAAGGGCGGATCAGTGATCTATCGGGTTGAGTTTGAAGGTAGCGGGTGCTGGCGGGCCTACTACAACTACAACTCGCTTGCAGAGCGGGTCTGCGGCCTGCCGAACTCGATGGCCGCGTCGACTTCAAACGAGCTGTACAACGGCACTGGCCGCAGCACCAAAATGCCCCGCTCCACGTTTGGGGCAAGCGATCCGAACACGAATGCAGCTCTGCGAATCAAGGGTGCTTCCGGCTATCAGCCCTGGGACAGCTCACTGACCAAAGGCGGCACGATCCTGAAGGACGAGAGGGGATCGTTTTGCCCTTGCTATGTGAACTCACCCTATGCCGCCTACTACCACACGGTGAGATACGGGGGATGATCCCTTAACGTGAAGCCCCGGAACGGCCATCGATCATGGCGGCCGAGAAGCGAGGACCAGGAGGAGGACGACCGTCCGGAGCCCGACGACGGCCGGGAACGGCATGATCCTGCTCCTGGCCCATCTGAACGGCCCACGGTGCGGGTCAGGGGGGTATGCGGCCACTACTTCCAGCGGAAGTGCACGAACAGCCGGCCGAAGTTCTTCGAGTCCTTCTCGACCCGGTGGTAGAGCTGCTTCACGTCCTTCTGGTCGAGGAAGCGCAGCACCTTCTTCTTCAGCGCGCCCGACCCCTTGCCCGGGATGATCTCCACGAGCGTGGCCTTCTTCGCGACCGCCTCGTCCATGATCCCGCGCAGCGCACGATCGATGTCGTGGCCCTTGTTGTAGATGTCGTGGAGGTCGAGCTTGAGCTTCACGGTCCCATCCTAGGTACGCGGAAGGGCAGCCCGCCCGGGCTGCCCTTCCGCGTCATCAGCGAACGACCGACGTGATCGGTCAACGACCGACCTTGCCCTCCACCCGCCGCAGCGCGGTGGCGTAGTCGGTGTTCGTCGAGTACATCGCGGCCGCGATGCGCAGGTGCCGCAGCGCGTCCGCCGGCCGGTTCATCCGCTCCAGCGTGCGGCCGAGCACGTGGTGCGCGTAGTGGTCGCTCGGGTCCCGGTCGACCAGCTCGCGCAGCTGCTCCTCGGCCCGGTTGAGCTGGGCCGACTGGAAGTACGCGCGGGCCAGCAGCTGCCGGACCGAGGAGTTGTCCGGCTCGGCCTCGATGATCGGTTCGAGCAGCCGGGCCGCTCCGGTCGGGTCACCCGCTTCGAAGAACATGGTCGCCCGCCGGTACTCCGCCAGAAGATCCACTCGACCCACCTCCCCCTCGTGTCGCGCCAGGCCCTAAGGTCCGACGCTGGCACAACACCGGCGCGAGCGCGAGTGTTCCTGCCGGCGAAGATCAGCCGGTCGGGTCGTACCGGCCGCCGATCAGCTCCCAGGCTCGGACACCACCGACGATTCCGGCAGTGTTCGGGACGATCACCACGTCGTCGCCCATCCGGGCCACCTGCTCGGGCCGGATCAGCCGGGAGTTGCCGCCGCCGAGATACAGCCGGTCCCAGCGGAACACCGGCCGCAGGCCGTCCACCACCTGCCGGATCCGCCGCGACCAGAACGCGTCGCCCAGGCGCCGCCGTTCCGGCTCCCCCACGTACGTGTCGTAGGTGGTGTTCCACCGCACCGGCGCGTGCGACAGCTCCAGGTGCGGCGCCAGCACCCCGCCGTCGAACAACGCGCTGCCAAGCCCGGTGCCGAGCGTCAGCACCAGCTCGCAGCCGGTCCCGGCGACCACGCCCGCGCCGTGCACCTCGGCGTCGTTCAGCACCAGCGCGGGCACGCCGAACGCCTCGGCCAGCGCGGTGCGCGCGTCGTACCCGGACCACTCGGCCACCAGGTCCGGGTCGACGCGGCTGCGCGGCCCGGAGCGGGTCACGTAGTGGGGCGTGGCCACCACGACGCCGTGCCGGATCATGCCGGGCATGCCGACTGTGAGCCGGTCCGCCGTGGGCAGGCGGGCGCCGAGATCCAGCAGCGTCTTGACGAACAGGCCGGGCGGCAAGGGGTACGGCGTGGGCACGCGAAGCGGCCGGGCGCGCATGGTCCCGGCGGCATCCAGCACGGAGGCCTTGATCCCGCCGCCACCACAGTCGATCGCCAGTGTGGTCACCACGGCTGTGAGTCTCCCTCAGATCGGCGCCGGCGCGGGCGCGGGTCACGGTAATCCGGATGCGCCCGCCGGTAGGCTCGGGCACCTGATGAGCGCCACGTTGATCGCCAAGGACCTCACCGCCGGCCACGGTGACCGCATCCTCTTCGAAGACCTCGACCTGGTCGTCGCACCCGGCGACGTGGTCGGCCTGGTCGGGGTGAACGGCGCCGGCAAGTCCACGCTGCTGCGTACCCTCGCCGGTCTTACCCCCCGCGAGCAGGGCTCGGTCGCGCTGAGCCCGCCCACGGCGACTGTCGGCTACCTGCCGCAGGAGCCGGAGCGCCGCCCCGGCGAGACGGTCCGCGACTTCCTGGCCCGGCGGACCGGGGTGAGCGCCGCGCAGGCCGCGCTGGACGCCGCCACCGAGGCGCTCACCGCCGGGGCGGCGGGCGCCGACGACGCGTACGCGAACGCCTTGGAACGCTGGCTCGACCTCGGCGGCGCGGATCTTGACGAGCGGGCCGAACAGGTCGCCGCCGAGCTGGGTCTCGACGTCGGCCTGGACCACCCGATGACCGGCCTGTCCGGCGGGCAGGCGGCCCGCGCCGGGCTCGCGTCGCTGCTGCTCAGCCGGTACGACATCTTCCTGCTCGACGAGCCCACGAACGACCTCGACCTGGCCGGGCTGGACCGGCTGGAACGTTTCGTCACCGGCCTGCGCGCCGGGACCGTGCTGGTCAGCCACGACCGGGAGTTCCTCACCCGCACCGTCAACCGGATCGTCGAGCTTGACCTGCACCAGCGGCAGGTCAAGCACTACGGCGGCGGCTACGCGGCCTACCTGGAGGAGCGGGAGGTGGCGCGCCGGCACGCCCGCGAGGACTACGAGGAGTACGCCGACACGAAGGGCGGCCTGGAGGCGCGTGCCCGCACCCAACGGGCGTGGATGGAGAAGGGCGTCAAGAACGCCCGCCGCAAGGCCACCGACAACGACAAGATCGGCCGCAAGTTCCGCACCGAGTCGACCGAGAAGCAGGCCGCGAAGGCCAAGCAGACCGCCCGGCTGATCGAGCGGCTGGAGGTGGTCGAGGAGCCGCGCAAGGAGTGGGAGCTGCGGATGGAGATCGCCGCCGCGCCCCGCGCCGGCGCCGTCGTGGCCTCGCTCCGGCAAGCTGTGGTACGCCGTGGCGGGTTCACGCTCGGGCCGGTGGACCTCCAGATCGACTGGGCCGACCGGGTGGCGATCACCGGGGCGAACGGCTCCGGCAAGAGCACCCTGCTCGCCGCGCTGCTGGGGCGGCTGCCGCTGGACGAGGGGCACGCCGCGCTCGGGCCGGGGGTGGTGGTCGGCGAGGTCGACCAGGCCCGGGGACTGTTCCTCGGCGACCAGCCGCTGCTCGACGCGTTCGGCGCCGCCGTACCCGATCTGGCACCGGCGGACGTGCGGACGCTGCTGGCGAAGTTCGGGCTGCGCGCCGACCACGTCCTGCGGCCGGCCGCGACGCTGTCCCCCGGCGAGCGGACCCGGGCCGCGCTGGCCCTGCTCCAGGGCCGGGGCGTCAACCTGCTGGTGCTCGACGAGCCGACGAACCACCTCGACCTGACCGCGATCGAGCAGTTGGAGTCGGCGCTGGCGAGCTACCCGGGCACGCTGCTGCTGGTGACCCACGACCGGCGGATGCTCGACGCGGTGAGCGTGAACCGGCGGCTGCGCGTGGCGGACGGACGGATCGCCGAACACTGATCCGTGCCGACCGGCGCGCGGGGGTCCACAATGAGCGCATGCTCAAGTGGGAGTACGCGCTGCTGGTCCGCCGCCGCCAGGCCGCCGCCACCGACGCCGGGTGGGAGGTCGTCTTCATCTGGTACGGCCCGGACGGCTCCATGATCGACGTGACGCCGTACGGCGACACCGCGCTGACCCACCTCAACCGGGCCGGTGACCAGGGCTGGGAGCTGGTCGCGATGAGCGAGGACCCGTCGCTGCCGGGCAACAACGAGCTGCACCGCTACCACCTCAAGCGGCCGAAGACCGCACCCGCCCAGCCCCGCCAGCGCATGCGAGGCTCCCGCACGGTCCGCCGAACCCTCTCCCCCTAACCCCCACCCACGCGATCTTGCGGTTTCGGCCCCTCGCTTGCCCCTTTTGCGAGCTTGGTCCGGGCCGAAAGTCCATGATCGAGCGGGCGGAGTCGCGAGTGCCGGGTGGGGTCAGGTGCCGGGGGCGGCGGCTGCCGGTGCGGGCTGCCGGTCGATGTCGGGTTCGAGGTAGATCGCCGTGGCGATGGGCAGCGCCCGGCGGATCCGCGCCTCGGCGTCGTCGATGGTGGCGGCGACGTCGGATCCCCGGTCTGAGGTGCTGATCGCGATCTTCGCCGCGACCAGGAGTTCCTCCGGCCCCAGGTGCAGGGTGCGCAGGTGGATGACCCGGTCGACGCCCGGGGTGGAGACCAGCTCGGTGTTGATCGTGCTCACCTCCTCGGGCAGGGCGGCCTCGCCGATGAGCAGGCTCTTCGTCTCGACGGCGAGGACGACGGCGATGACGACCAGCAGGACGCCGATGCAGAGGGTGGCGATGCCGTCGAAGAGGGCGTTGCCGGTGAGCACGCTCAAGCCCACACCGGAGAGGGCGAACAGCAGGCCGAGCAGGGCTCCGGCGTCCTCCAGCAGGATCACCGGCAACTCCGGGGCGCGGGCGTGGCGGACGAAGGAGACCCAGCTCCGCTTGCCGCGTACCTTGTTCGCCTCCTTCACCGCGGTCCGCAGGGCGAAGCCCTCCAGAGCGATGGCGATCAGCAGGACGGCGACGGCGATCAGCGGTGAGGACAGCTCGTGCGGGTCGCTGATCTTGTGGTAACCCTCGTAGACGGCGTAGAGACCGCCGAGGGTGAACAGGATGATCGCGACGATGAACGAGTAGACGTAGCGCTCACGGGCGTAGCCGAACGGGTGCAGCGCGGTCGGGGCACGGCGGGCCCGCTTGCCGCCCACCAGCAGAAGGGCCTGGTTCGTGGAGTCCGCGACCGAGTGCACGCCCTCGGCGAGCATGGACGCGGACCCGGTGATGCCGGCGGCGACGAACTTGCTCACCGCGATGCCCAGGTTCGCGGCCAGCGCCGTCACCACGGCCCTGGTGCTGCCCTCCGCAGCCATCGGCTGTTCCCCCTCGTCGTACGTCACGGTTTTGGGGGGTCAGTGTGCCAGCGGCCCGGCCGACCCGCCGACCGGGGTGCCGGTCGGGATTTCGGCCCGGCGGGCGGGGCGGAGCAGCCGACGGCCGGCGGCCCGGAAAGGTCTCCCGGGCCGCCGGAGACGGTGCTACCTCGTGCCGGTCAGGTCGCCGGCAGGTCGCCGCCGGTCCACTGCGGATGGCACATGAGTCACTCCTCTTCGCCGCCGCTCTCGTCGTCGCCGAAGGAGTCGAAGACCTCGTCGGCGACCATGCCGCCGGCGAAGCCGAGGGCGGCGCCACCGACCACGCCCGCGGCGACGGCACCCATGCCGGGGCCGCCGTGCCGCTCGTGGTGGTGCTCGTCCTTGTGGTGGCCGTACGCGGCGTGCCCGTATCCGGGAGCGCCGTACGCGGGCTGCCCGTAGCCGGGCGGCGGGGGCGGGTAGCCGGGCGTGCCGTATCCCTGGGCGGGCGGGGCATAGCCGTGGCCGGCGTGCCGGCTCTGGTAGCCGTCGAGTGCCTGGCGGACCCAGGCGTCGACCTGCGCCGCCCAGTCGACGCGGTCGGCGTCGGCGTGTGCGACGTGGTAGCGGCCGTAGGAGTCATGGCCGCCGGTGAACAGGCCACCGCGCTTGTCGAACTCCAGCACCACGTCGATTCCGTGCTCGTTCGCGACGAAGGTCAGCTCGACCTCGTTCACGCCGTGGGCGTACTGCGGGGCGGCGTAGTACTCGATCTCCTGGTAGAACGGCAGGCTCTGGTGCAGGCCGGAGATGTGCCCGCGTTCCAGGTCGGCGCCCTTGAACCCGAAGCCGAGCCGGCCGAACGCCTCGAGGACGCGCTCCTGCGCCGGCAGCGGGTGCACGTACACCGGGTCGAGGTCGCCCTTGTCGATCGCACCGCGGATCGCGACCTCGGTACGCAGGCCCATGGTCATGCCGTGCAGACGCTGCCCGTACAGGTCGGTCACCGGGGTCTCCCACGGCATCGCCACCTGGAACGGCAGCGACAACCGCTGGCCCTCGCGCAGGTGCAGAGCACCCGCCACCTGTACGCGGTGGAACTCGACGAGGGCGTCGTACTCCTCCTCCGCGCCGTCGATCTCCACCCGGGTGACCAGCCCGACGGTGATGTGGTCGATCTCCACGTCGTGGCTGCCACCGGTCAGGTTCACCTGCCCGCCCAGCATCAGCCCCGGGCGGGTACTCGGATTGGACAGGACCGTATCGACGCTCGGGCCGCCCACCCCGAACGCACCAAGCATCTTCTTGAACACCACGAACCTCTCCCTCGACGACCGCCGTACGCGCGACACACGGACCGTGAAACCCTTGTGTCACAACGACATCAACGGCGTCCATGATGGAGGCCGCCGAGCGGGGAAGCCAGAAACGCCACCTGAGAAGTAGCTGGGTGAATCCAGGTGGCTACCCTCCGGCGCCGGGGCGGAGCGCCGCGACGGCGCGCATGGCGACGTCGACGGAGGCCTGCAGGTCCTCGCGGCTCGCGCCGGCCGCGGCGTGGACGGCATGCCCCTCGCTGAGCGCCATCACGAAACGGGCGAGCGCCCGGCTGTCCATGCCGTCCGGGAGATCGCCCTCCTTCGCCGCGCGGGACAGCCGCTCCTCGAGCGCGGCCTCGGTGGCCGCCCGGCCGGCGGCGAGGATCTCGGAGATACGGGCGTTCTCCGGGGAGCAGGCGAGGCCACCCTGGATGGAGAGGCAGCCGGCGGGGTGGCCGCCGGCGGTCAGGTTGTCGGCGCTGGCGCGCAGGAAGACTTCGATCGCGGCGTACGCGGTCGGTTGTTCGAGGGCGGCGCGCGCGTTCGCGAGGTTGGTCTCGTGGTAGCGGTCGAAGGCCCGCTTGAACAGCTCCTCCTTGCTGCCGAACGCGGCGTAGAGGCTGGGCCGGTTGATGCCCATCGCCTTGGTGAGTGAGCTGAGCGACGCGCCCTCGTAGCCCTGCCGCCAGAAGACCTCGGCGGCCCGGTCGAGGACCGTCTGCTCGTCGAATGCCCGCGGCCGCCCGGGGGCCGGCGTCTCAGTACTCATGCCTCGACTATACCGCTCGGTACAGAACGTGACCCAGCCCACGAACCGGTCGGTACAGAATGCTGCTACGGTGAGCCGTGAACCGATCAGTACAAAACTGGGAAGGCGAGGGAAGATCATGACCGTCACCCTGATCACCGGCGCGAACAAGGGCATCGGCTTCGCGACCGCCAGACAGCTCCTCGACCTGGGGCACGTCGTCTACGTCGGAGCGCGCGACACCGGGCGGGGCGAGGAGGCAGCCTCGGCTCTGGGGGCGCGATTCGTGCCGCTCGACGTCACCGACGACGACTCGGTGGCCAAGGCGCTGGCGACCGTCGACGCCGACGAGGGACGGCTGGACGTCCTCGTCAACAACGCCGGCATCGCCGAGAACGGTGTCGTCGACGGCCCCACCGCCCTCCGCGTCTTCGACACCAACGCGGTCGGGATCGTCCGTGTCACGGAGGCGGCGCTGCCGTTGCTGCGCCGGTCGTCCAACCCCGTCGTGGTCACGGTGTCGAGCAGCGCCGGCTCCTTCTGGGCGGTCACCGACCCCGAGCGGCCGGAGTACAACCTGACCTCACCGCTCTACTCGGCGTCGAAGTCCGCCGCCACGATGATCACCCTCCAGTACGCCAAGTCCCAGCCGGGGATCAGGTTCAACGCGGTCGAGCCGGGCTACACCGCCACCGACCTGACCGCCTCGATCGGCGGCGGCAGGACCCCGGCGGAGAGCGCCAGGACCGTCGTACGCCTGGCGACGCTTCCCCCCGACGGCCCGACCGGAACCCTCCAGGACGACCTCGGGCCCTTGCGCTGGTAGCCACCCGCCCCGAGAAAGCAACTCCGACCAAGCAGACCGAGACCCCGGCCGGGGTCCGCACATCAGAGGACAGTGACATGACCCAGCACGATCTCCGCGACTGGTACCTGCGCTACGGCACACCGGTGAAGGAGGGGCTGGGCGTACCGCCCTCCGGCGCCTCGTTCGAGATCGTCGAGTACGCCATCTACAAGGTCAGCGACGGGCGGTTCGCGCAGATGACCGCCCCGCACGACTCGGCCGAGATGCTGCGGCAGCTCACCGCCGCCCGCTGACGGGCACCGACGATGACAACCATCGGCATCATCGGCGCGGGCGAGGTCGGCAGCCAGCTCGCCCGCGCGGCGGTGGCGGCCGGGTACCGGGTCGTGATCGCCAACTCGCGGGGACCGTGGACGCTGACGGACCTGGTGGCCGAACTCGGGCCGTCGGCGCGGGCGGCGTACGCGCCGGAGGCGGCGGCAGCGGGCGACTTCGCGATCGTCGCCGTACCGCTGAAGGTCGTGAACGACATGCCGGTCGAGGAACTGGCCGGCAAGGTCGTGCTGGACACGAACAACTACATGGTCTGGCGGGACGGGAACATCCCGGTCCTCGACTCGGGCGAGAAGACGGTCCACGAGCTGCGCCAGGAACAACTCCCCACGTCGAAGGTCGCCAAGGCGTTCACCCACATCCAGGCGCCACGGCTGCTGACCTCGGCCCGGCCCGCCGGCGCGCCGGACCGGCTGGCGCTGTCCGTCTCAAGCGATCACCCGGAGGCGGTCGAGCTGGTGACGCGACTGTACGACCGGTTTGGCTTCGACACCGTGGACAACAGCCCGCTGAGCGAGTCCTGGCGTACCGGCCCGGGCCAGCCGGCGTGGATCCGCCACGCGCACCAGGACCGGGAGGAGCTGGCGCGCAATCTGAGGCGGGCACGGCGGCTCGTGACTCCGGTGCGGACGGCAGCGGAGAGGTGAGAGGCCCGGCGCGGAGAGCGATCCTCCGCGCCGGGCCCCGGGTGCCGGTTCCGGTCAGGCGGCGCAGGTGGCGGTGGCGCCCTGGCCGGTGCCGGTGCCCTGGAAGCCGAAGTTGGTGGTCTGGCCGGCTCCGACCTGCCCGTTGTAGCCCACGTTCGTGAACCGGACGGTGCCGCTGGTGCCGCTGGCCTGGGCGTTCCACGTGCCGGTGATCGAGGCGCCGCCGGGCAGCGCGACGGTCACGGTCCAGCCGTTGATGCCGGTGGAGCCGGCGGTGACGTTCACGCTCGCGGTGAAGCCGCCGTTCCACTGGTTGATCGCGACCGACGCGGAGCAGCCGTTACCGGCCGGCGGCGGGGTGGTCGGCGGCGCCGTGGTGGGCGGCGCGGTCGTCGGCGGCGCCGTGGTGGGCGGCGCGGTCGTCGGCGGCGCCGTGGTCGGCGGGTTGGTCGTCGGCGGCGCGGTGGTGGGCGGGTTCGGCGCGCCGTTCGCGAGACTGAAGGCCAGGTCCGGCTGGAACGAACCGGCCGTGTAGCGGCAGCCGTCCGCCTCACCCGGCGGCTTCACCCAGAGGTACGCGTCGATGTTGGCGTCGCCGGTGTTCGTGGTCGGGTACTGCCCGATCCGCCGGTCGGTGTTGTCGTCGGCGCACCAGTCACCGGCGGCTCCCCCGTTGCGGCTGGTGTCGATGACCTGCCGCTTGCCGGAGATGCCCATGCCGTTGAGCGCGGAGATGACCGCCCGGCCGAAGTTGGCCTCGCTGGAGGTGGGGTTGAAGTTCGACACGTTCGTGAAGAAGCCGTCGGCGTACTGCACGCCGGCCGCCCGCAGCCGGTTGGCCGTGTCGTTCGCGCTGTTCCAGGTCGAGTGGCCGCCGTCGAGGTAGACCTTGGCGTTGGGGTTCCCCGACTTGATGGTCTGGGTCGCCGTGGTGAGCGCCTGGTTGCGGGCGTTCAGCTCGCTGGGGCTCAGGCAGGTCTGGAGCGCGAGCGAGTCGGTCTCCAGGATGATCAGGACGGTCTGGTTGCCGAGTCCCCTGGCGAAGTTGGACACCCAGGTCTGGTACTGGTTGAGGTCCGGCGCCCCGCCCGCGCTGGCCCCGCCGCAGTCCCGGTTGGGGATCTCGTACACCGACAGCACCGGAATCTGCTGGGCCGCGTTGGCGGCGCCGACGAAGCCGGAGACCTCGGACTGGATGGTCGACGGGTTGAAGTTGGCGTACCAGCGGGCCTGCGGCTGGCTTGCGATCTTGTCGCGGATGACGGCTGCCCGCGAGTCACCGGGGTTGGCGGCGACCCAGCGGACGACCGCCGAACTCGGGTCGCGGTAGAGCGTTCCGGACACGGTGCCGGCGGACGCGCCGCCGACGGCGAGGCAGACACCAGCCGCGGCGGTGCCCGCGACGGCCGCCACGCTGATGGCCGCTGACCTGCGGCGGGACGAGAGGATAGCCACGACGTGTTTCCTCCTGATCACATAGATGTATCTAAGTTCATGGGAGCGTTCCCACGACGGTAACGGAGGCGGGCGTCGATGCCAAGATGTGAACGGCAGCCACTCTCGGAGGAAGTGCCCGGAGTCGGCCGGTCGGCACGTTCCACCGGTATGCCGGACGGCGGCCGCGCGGCCCTACCCGTAATCTGACCATGGTCACCGGCGCGGGCCCGCCGGCCGACCGACGACGCCGGTGCGGAGGGAGACCAGGGATGACGGCGCTACCAGGCCAGCGTCCGACCACCGTGGGTTCACCGGTCGCCGCGCGAGCCGCGGACGAGGACCTGCGGACGCTGTTCGGGCAGTCCATCGCCGTCTTCGCGGCCCTCGCGGGGCCGACGCACGTGGTCGAGGCGGCGAACCCGGCGTTCTTCGCGGCCATCGGCGAGGAGCGCGCGCGCACCGGGGTCACGCTCGCCGAGTTGATGCCCGAACTGGACGGTCAGGGCTTCATCGCCCTGCTGGACGAGGTCTACCGCACCGGCGAGTCCTACACCGGCCACGACGCCCGGATCATGCTGGGCACCGGGTCACAGGCCCGGGAGACGTTCTTCGACTTCACCTACGAGGCACGCCGCGACGCCGCCGGCACGGTGACCGGGATCCGGGTCATCGGGGTGGAGACCACACAGGTCAAGCAGGCGCAACGGCTGATGGCCGAGCACCGCGCCATGCTGGAGCAGATCGCCCGTCAGGCCCCCCTGGCCGAGGTGCTCGACGGGATGGCCCGCCGCATCGAGAACCTCGCGCCGCAGGAGGTGCTCGTCTCCGTCCTGCTCGCCGACACCGACGGCCGGCACCTGCGCCACGGCGCCGCGCCCAGCCTGCCCGACTTCTACAACGAGGCCATCGACGGCATCGCCACCGGTGAGGGCGTGGGCTCGTGCGGCACCGCGGCGCACCGGCGGGAACCGGTCATCGTCACCGACATCGCCACCGACCCGTTCTGGGTCGACTTCCGCGATCTGGCCGGGCGGGCGGGGCTCGCCGCCTGCTGGTCCACCCCGATCCTGGCCCGTGACGGCAGCCTGCTCGGCACGTTCGCCATGTACCACCGCACCCCGCGCGTCCCGCAGGACGCCGACCTGGCCCTCGCCCGGGTCTTCGCCGGCACCGCGGCCCTGGCCATCGAACGCCACCACATCGAGGAGGCGAAGGCCGCCGCGGACGCCCGCGCGCGGGCCGCCCACGACGAACTGGCCCGGGTGGTCCGGGCGGAACGGGAACTGCGGGCCGAGGCGGAGCAGCGCGCCGCAGCCGCCGCGGAACTCACCGCCCGGCTGCGCGCCGCCGCCGCCGCGCAGGCCGCCTCCCCTCGCCCCGAGCGGTGTCAGCTCGGCGGCAGCGACGGCTGCGCGGCACCCGCCGAGATCAAGGTCGCCGACTCGTGGGGCGACTCGGCGTGGGGCTGCCCGGTCCACGTCGAGGAGGCCATCATCAACGTCCGCTCGGTCTTCATCGCCAACGAGGAGCTCGGCGGCCTGGCCGCCTACGTCAACCGCTGACCACTGACAGTGCCCGGCGGCAACGTCCGGAACCTGTGCGTGCGGCTGGCCGTCACGCCCGGGTGCGGGCCTAGCGTCGGGCGGGCGCGGCCGGCTCGTGAGCGGGACGCGCCGCGGTGAACGGGCTCCGCAGGCGCGTCATGGATTCGGCGCTGACGTCCGCGGTCGGGCTGCGCTCGTCGTCGGTGGCCCCGAGCCCGTCTACACGGAAGGGGTTCAGGGCGAACGTGTTGTCGGGCACAAGGTGCTCCAAGGGAATCTGCACGGCAGCGCTCGACTCAGTCATCGCGGCTGGGAAACCGTGGGAGAAGCAAGGGGTGGCGATCAGTCTTCGGTACCCCGCGTCGTCAGCCTAGCGCGCATCGGCCGGGCGGGCGCGCCGCGGTCGAAATCGGCGATGTTCTTACAGCTGGACGACGTGCCCCACCCGTGGTGGCGTACGGCCCGCGAGGACGTCGAGCCACGCCTCCCGCAGCGCCTCCGGGCCGGTGCCGACCCGCACGTCGAGCCATCCGCTCACCACCTGGGAGAACCGCTGCCAGGCATCGGCGAACCGGTCGTCGAGGCCGGCGCGACCCCAGTCCCGACTGCGCTTGCGGATGCGTACCGGCGCGAAGAAGACCTCCCCGGCGGCGTCGGCGTTCGGCGTCTGCTGGGTGAGCCCGACGGCGATGTCCCGGACGAGGAGATCGCCGAGGTGCGTGCGCAGGGCGGCGCGGGTCGCGGGTGAGCCGGACAGGTCGAGGTAGACGGTCGGTGCGGCGTCGAGCGTGCCGATGTCGTCGTACGAGACGACCTCGTCGTAGCAGCCCAGCGCACTGGTGAAGGCGACATTGCCGGGCGAGGTGAGCCCGATCAGGCGTGGGCCGCGCCCGTGCAGTTCGAACGCGGCGGCGTACGCCGTCTTGCTCGACGCCGACGACAGCACCAGTGACCGCGCTCCGTAGGCGCCCTCGTCGAGGATCTGGTCGGCGAGCATGAACGAGGTGAAGAACAGCGGCCGGAACAGGATCAGCAGGTCCTCCTGATCCGCCCGGTACGCCGGATCGCCGCCGGTCGACCGGTAGGCGTTGTACGGCGAGGGCAGGCCGGCCCGGTGTGTGCTCGCGTCGCGGAAACCGGACGCGTCCACCCGGTCCGGGCGCACCACGAGGTGACGGGCGGGCGGAAGATAGCCGTACACCCGCTGGCCCGGTTCGACCCCGGCCACCGCGGACGCCTCGACCTCGGCGAAGCCCCACAGTGGTGGGAGGCCCCACCGCTCGTCGAGCGCGCGGGGAGCGGGCGGGAAGAACTCCCAGTAGCGCATCGCCTCGCCGAGCACCGCGTACGTCACGTTGTTCGCGGTCAGGCCGACGCGCTCGACGCGCAG
This sequence comes from Micromonospora sp. NPDC049151, assembly GCF_040648395.1. Classification (NCBI taxonomy): domain Bacteria; kingdom Bacillati; phylum Actinomycetota; class Actinomycetes; order Micromonosporales; family Micromonosporaceae; genus Micromonospora; species Micromonospora sp. NPDC049151. The sequence continues at coordinate 182,823 of NZ_JBEZDP010000007.1, read as the reverse complement.
CAGCGCCTCCCCGTCGGAGAGGCCGGGCGCCGGGCCGCCGACGAGCGTGGTGTCGGCGAGGTCGTCCCGGGCCACAGCGAACGTCCACGAGTCAGGCATGGTCTGACGCTAGGCAGGCGCGGCCCGGGAGACAAGATGCACTGCGAGTGCAAAATCCCACTCCGCGCGGGTCACCGCACCGGCTCGGCCGGAAGCTGGTGCCGGCGGATCAGCCGCTGCCCGATGAAGGTGCGCCAGACCCGGTCGGCGACAGCCGGTTCGACGATCCAGAGGCGGCGCTGCGCGTCGGCGAGGGTGAGCGGCGCGCTGAACAGATCCAGGAACAGCCGGCTGCTGCGGTTGAGGGCGAACACCTGGCCGTCGGTGCGACGGAACAGGTGCCGGTTCGCCGGCAGCTCGCCGGGTGCGCCCTCCTGCTCGTCGGAGCGGATCCGCCGGTACGCGTCCCACACCTGCTCGTCGTCGCGATCCACGAAGACGCCGTTGGCGAGGAACTCGGTCTCGTCGTCGGTGTCGTGCCGGACCCGGTCGTGGGCGAGCACGCCGCGCACCGCCGTGCCGTACCGGTCGTGGTAGAAGAACGTGTGCGGGGTGTCGGTGCTGCCCAGCCAGGGCCGGTGGAAGTGGCCCGGGTTCAGGTCGGCCTTGGCCCTGGCCACCTCGGCCTGCGCCGCCTCGGTCACCGGCTCGTCGTACCGGAGCATCCGGACGATGTCCGAGCCCTCCACCGGCCGCACGTTGGTGATGCCGAACCGCTCCGGCTCCTTGGCGACGATGGCGCCCGGGGTCAGCATGAAGTCGCCGAGCCCGCCGAGGGTCCACAGGTCGGGGTTGTCGCGCAGGAACGTGATGCTGTCCAGCGCCTCCTCCCGGGTCTCGGTGGGGAAGCCGGTGAAGCCCATCATCTGCACGCCGATGTTGGCCTTCGTCATCGCGGTCATGGTGCGCCGCACCTGCTCCGGCTTGGTGCCCTTGTCGATCAGGTCGAGGATGCGCTGGTTGCCGGACTCGAAGCCGACCGACACGGCCACGCAGCCGCTGCGCCGCAGCAGCTCGCAGCGCTCGTCCGACCAGTACTTCTCCAGCCGGATCTCGGCGCCCCAGCGGAAGTCGAGCCCACGCTCGACGACCTGCTCGGCGAAACGCAGGATGGTAGCGGGCGCGAGCACGTCCACCGAGAAGTAGATGAACTTGGCGAACTTCGACAGTTCGGTGACGTCCGCGACCATCTTGGCCACCGTGTCCTGCCGCCAGGGGCTGGTGGGGCCGTCGGTGTTCAGGCCGTAGTCGCAGAACGTGCACTTGTTCCAGTAGCAGCCGCGCGTCGGCGAGTAGTAGACGAACCGCTCCGGGCTGAGATAGAGGTCCCACGGCAGGCCGGAGAAGTCCGGCACCGGCACCTGGGCCAGGCGCTCGTAGCGCAACGGCAGTTGACGCTGGCGGCCGTACCTGGGGTGCAGGCGGACGTTCGGGTGCCCGGCCGGCAGCGTGCCGGTGGCGACCGCGTCCAGGATCTCGGTGTACGCGCTCTCCCCCTCCCCGACCACTATCGCGTCGAAGTCGGCGAGCACCTGGAAGACGTACTCGGGCCGGCCGGCGCACTTCCAGAGGTCGGAGATCTCCGTACCGCCGGCGACGAGGAAGGCGTCCGGGCAGGCCCGGCGCACGAGCCGGGCGATCCAGAGCGCGAACGGTAGCTGCCACTGGTAGGTGACGCTGATCCCGATCACCTGATGGTCGCCGGCGGCCAGCCGCGGGATGAGCACGTCCTCGTAGTACGGCTGGAAGGGCCGGTTGAGCCGGCCGAGCAGCGCCTCGTCGGTCAGCGCGGCCACCGAGCCGATCGAGACCATCGGTGGTGGCTGGAGCCGGAAACCGGCCCGGAACTGCCCGGGGAAACCGACCGCGCCGAGCGCGTCCATCCAGGAGATCACGCCCTCGACCGCGTCCTGGTAGTGCCGGTAGTCGTAGAACAGGTTCGGGTCCTGCAACACGCCGATCGACCGGCGCAGCCGCTCCGGGTCCGGGTCGGGCAGGCCGAGGTGGTTCGCCCGGGCCATCAACGCGTCCGGGCCGCTGAGGTCGTCGGTCGAGCGCCGGGACAGTTCCCGTCGCAGCCACTCGTACGCCCCCGGGGTGTACGAGTGATGGAACGCCTCGATGTTGGCGTCGATGATCTCCGCCGGCCGGTGCCCCTGCGCCCGCGCGTACGAGTCGAGGTAGTTCAGCGAGTGGTATCCCGACGTGGGGTCGGTCAGCGGGGGGTAGACAAGTGCCGCCTTCACCGTTGCGGTCATCGACGCCTCCTCAGCCGATCCGGGCCGCTGAACCGGCCGGGCTGTCCTCCTGCGCGCGCTGCGCCACCGCCGGCAGTCGCGGTGCGCCGAACGCCTTGACGTACGCCACGAGCGGTTCGGCGGCGTACCGGAACGCCGCCAGGCTGTCGAAGCCCCGGTCCCACGCCGCCGCTTCCAGGCCACCGTCGTCGCAGCCCCACAACCGCGCGAAGCACCCGTCGACCACCTCGGTGCGGAAGTGGAGCCGGCCGCCCGGGCGGCGGTGTCCCGTCGTACGCGGGACGAGCGTCTCGTTCAGCGACGCCGCGGTCGCCGCGACCTGCCGCGCCGCGGCGAGCATCGCGCGGGTACGCAGCGGCGCCGCGACCATCCAGAGCGCCAGGCTGCGGTACGGCGTGGTGCCGAACGCCCGCACCAGCACCCGCAGCACCGCCTCGCGGTCGTCGATGCCCCGGTCCCGGTCGGTGAGCCATTCCCAGCCGCCCGGTGGCACGCCGGTGAGGCCACGGTCGCGGGCCGCCCGGTGGGCGCGCTCCTCGACCGCCGGGTGGGTGATGTCGAGTTCGGCCAGCCCGGCCAGCACCCCGCGCCGGTGCCAGGCCGGCGCCTCGGGATGCATCAGCATCAGCACCGCCGCGGCCTCCCGGTCGCTGACCCAGTGGCCGCCGACCGACGCCCCGGCGAACCGTGACCGCCAGCTGTCGAGGAAACGGGTGTGCAGGTTGTCGATCGGCTGGTCCCCGGCGTGCGCCGGGCACAACTCCGGCGCGTTCTCCGCCGCCATCGACAGCAGCAGCCGCGCGTCGGCGCCCTTGGCGTCCCCGGGATCGCGCCGTCGCCAGGTGAGGAACCGGTCCACCGCGCCCGCGGCCCCGGGCGGCGCGGTGCGCTCCAGCGCGCGGTACGACCGCCGCCGGAACGGCAGTTCCCGGGCGATGTCCAGCAGCAGCTCGGCCTCGGCCGGGCTGAGCACTCCGGCGGTGACCGCGCGGCGCAGCTCGACCCGGATGTTCACCAGCGGCTCGCTCAACGTGCGGTGACCCTCCTCGGCGGGCCCGTGCACCACCGCCACCTCGTCGTCGCCGGTGACCACACCGTCGCGGTAGAGCCGGAACACCTCGCCCACGCCACGCATGCCGAACGGCCACAGCTCGGCGGCGCGCAGCGCGCCCATGCTTGCCGCGCCGGCCACCGTCACCCCACGGTCGAGCAGGTCGAGGATCTCCCGGTGACGGACCGGCGGGTGTTGCAGGAAGAACCCGTCGATCACGAGGACCCGGTCGCCGGGGCCGACGTCCAGGCGGAGCAGGTCGCCGTGCGCGACAGGTGGCAGCACCACCGCCTCGGGCATCAGCCGGCCCACCTCGTCGGCCGGCAGGCTCGGTCCGATGAAGACGACATCAGTCACGCGGTGCTCCCGGTCGGGTGCTGAGGGCCCGCTCGTCGAACATGCGCAGGCCGGGGGCGAACACCTTGCTCACCGGGATGCCGATGTCGTCGTGCGTCAGGTCGACGCGGAACGGCTCGACTCCGGTGATCCGCTGCACCCGCGCCGCCAGCTCACGCAGCACCTGGGTCACGTCCCCGGCGGGCGGGGGGTCTCGGCGGACCGGCCCGGCGGGCCGGTCGACAGTGGGCGGCGGCACCGGCGGCGCGCCGACGTCGTGGTACGCCGTGGCGTCGATGTCGTCGCGGGCACCGGAGACCATGACCAGCCGGGACTGCGCCGCCTCCGCCATGGCCCGGCCGACAGCGATCTCGGGGTCGACGTGGCAGCCGAAGCCGCCGAAGGTGACCGGCAGGTCCGGGGACCAGATCGAGGCGGCGTAGCAGGGCACGCCGACCTCGTTCGTGATGTCGCAGACCTCCACCCAGCAGCCGGCCCGGAGCAGCGCCTCGTGCACGGTGCGGGTCATGGCGTTGGTGGCGGTGCCCGGGTCGGTGTAGGTGCGCTCGGTCAGCGGCGAGGTGCAGTACGGGGCGATGCAGTCGCGCTCGACGACCTCCAGCAGGGCGTGCAGGCTGGCCTCGGCGAGCGTGTTGCCGGTGGCCAGCCCGTTGCTGCTGGCGGTGAACAGGGCGCGGTCCCAGCCACGCCGGACGGTGAAGTCGAGTTCGATGGTGGCGCGGGGCACCAGGCAGGGCGTACCGGTAACCAGTCCACGGCCTTCGACCCAGTCGAGTTCGACGGCGGGGGTCAGCGGTGACCGCTCCGCCAGGTGCAGCCACCGCACGTCGTACGGCAGGTCCAGCGCCTCGGCCGGGGACCGGACGGCGGTCCCCGGCCGGAGGTTCTCGGCGTGCCAGGACTCGATGCTCTCCATCACCGCGCTGACCCGGGACTGCATCGCCGTGGCGCCGGTGCCGACGCTCACCGCCATGGTGGCGCCGACCGGCCGGTAGGCGACGTGCACCGGCAGGCCGATCTCGTCGAGCCGGGTGATGTCGGCGACCCGGGTGAGCCGGAACCGGTCGAGCATGCCGCCGACCCGTGCCCAGGTCTGCTCCACTGTGGCCGTCCGGTAGGTGCCGGATCGGAAGGCGATGGTCTCGGTCGTGTCAGTCATCGAGGCTCCCGGCGGGGGTGGGGGGAGGAACTCAGACGATGAGGACGGCGATGATGTTGACGTTGTTGTCGGCCGCCGCGGCCACGCCGCCGGCCACCGTCTCCAGTTCGGCCTCGGTCAGCTCGTTGAGGTCGACCAGCGGCACCTCGGGCACGTGCAGCACGTGCCGGCCGGGCGTGCCGGACCAGTCGGCGACGATCTGCTCCTTGGTGTAGAGCGTGGCGGGCTGGGCGCGGTCGACCTCGACAGTGGCGCCGGGGGCGACCGGCAGGCCGGCCGCGGTCGCGTAGCCGGTCGGGTCGGCGAGGAGGCGCTGGAGTTCCTCGTCGCTGCGCCACACGGCGGTGACCAGTTCCGAGTACTTGGTCACGAACCTGGCACCGTATTCCTGGTCGTCGTTGCTCATCTTTCGGTCCTTTCGTGGGGCTGCGGGCCGGGCGGTTAATTGCTGTGGCGAGAACGCTAGGAAGATCGAGGTGAGGCAATCAAGCATTTCCGCTGACTGCCATCAGAATCTGCCGTGCCGCCCGGCGGGCGGCAGACATCGGTGTCAGGTGCAGCAGCACGGACAGCAGCAGGCACAACTGGAGTCCAGCCCGGCGACGACACTGTCCAGTTCGTCCTCGGCCAGCTCCGCCTCGGCCACCGGCAGCAGCGACGGCACGAACAGCACGAAGGCGCCGGTGACCTCCGCCAGCTCCCACGACTCGACCTGCACCTCAAGGTCCGGATCGGCGTCGGCGACGTCGCGAACCACCCGGACCTGCACATCCTCCGGCAGATGAAGGCCGTAGCCGGCGAGGAACGCCCGCGGGTCGGAGTCCAGCGCCCGCTCCCTGGCCGGGTCGGCCCAGACGTCGGCGACCAGCCGGCTGTACGCGGCCACGAAGACCGCCCGATCGACGTTTGTCACACCCCTGCTCCCTTCGACGGTCGGCCGCCCCGCGGTGACACCGGGACGGCGAAGGCAGCGCGGGAGGCCCGGGCCACCGGTTTCCGATTCATCGTGGGCCCGTGGACCGTGCCGCCCCGCCGGGCGAGTGGGAATTTCATCGAATGTGGCCGCGACGGGGCCGCAGCGCGGCGAAAGCCGGGTAATTGGGAATCAACGGCGTGCCACGGATTGGCGATTCTAATGATTGTCATCAGTGTGAACAAGTAGTGATTCCTCGCCTGTCACCCGCGCGTCGCCCGCACCTAGGCTGCGATCGCCGGCTCGCCCCCGTGACAGCGGTCCGGCGGGGTGCCGTGTTCCGTCACCGAGCGCTGCCGGAGGCCACCGTGACCATCGACGAGGTGACGACGACGCCCGGCGGCCCGGCCGGGTACAGCGTGGAGGAACTCGCCCGCAAGGTCGGGATGTCGCCGCGCAACATCCGCGCCCACCAGGCCCGGCGGCTGCTGCCCCCGCCGGTGCGGCACGGCCGGGCCGCGCTCTACGACGACTCCCACGTCCGCCGGCTGGACGCGATCCTCGCCCTGCAACGACAGGGCTTCAACCTGGTCTCCATCGAGGCCATGCTCGGGGTCCGGGCCGGCGACGAGGCGCCCGACGGGCTGACCGCGATGCTGCAACGACTGGCCGCCGAGCGTCCCGCGCTGGCCCACTCGCTCACCCGGCACGGCGTGATCGGACGGGCCGCCGACGGCACCGTCCGGACCACCCGGCCGCGCCCGCTACGCGCCGCCCTGGACCTGCATCGGGTACGGGTCGGCACGGTGCCGGCGTTGCAGACCCTGAGCGAGGTGCTGGACAGCCTCCGGCCGGTCGCCGGCGACCTGGTCGCCGCCGTGACCGCGAGACTGCTGGCCCTCGCGCCGGAGCTGGCCCGCAACGGCAACCGGTCGTCCTGGGCCGACCTCGACCGGGAGACCCTGCTGCTGACCCAGGGGGTGGTCGGCGTGCTCACCGAGGCGTTCCGGCTCGCCGTGGAGAACCAGGCCGAGGCGCACATCGCGGAGCTGCTGGAGAACCACCTCGACACCGACGTGTGCCTGGAGGACGGCGCGGTCATCGACAACGGCTGACCGGGCGGTCAGCCCGCCGCGGGCTGGCCGTCGGGCTGCCGGCTCTCCGCCACGGCGTCGACGCGTCCCGGCTGGTCCACCAGCTGCCGCCGCGCCAGCCGGTGGAACAGCCCGTTCGGCTGGTCCATCAACTCGTCGTAGGTGCCCCGCTGGACGATCCGCCCCGCTTCGAGCACCACGATGGTGTCCGCCGCACGGACCGTGGACAGCCGGTGTGCGATGACCACCCGGGTCGCGGCCATGGTCGCGGTGCTCCTGGTGACCATCTCCTGGGTCCGGTTGTCCAGCGCGCTCGTCGCCTCGTCGAAGAAGAGGATCCGGGGCCGGGGCGCCAGCGCGCGGGCGATCAGCACCCGCTGGCGCTGCCCGACGGAGAGCGTCCCGCCGCCGAACGGCACCATCGTGCTCATCCCCATCGGCAACGCCTCCAGGTCGTCGGCGAGCCCGGCCAGCCGCGCCGCCTCCCAGACCTGGTCCAGCGGGAAGCTGCCGGCGCCGCAGATGTTGTCACGTACCGAGCCGGCGAAGAGCTGGCCGTCCTGCAGGACCACCCCGCACTGCCGGCGTACCGCGTGCACGTCGAGTTCGGAGAGGTCCTGGCCGTCGTAGAGCACCGCGCCCTGCTGCTGGCGCTCGAAGCCGAGCAGCAGCCGCAGCAGCGTCGACTTCCCGCAGCCGCTCGGCCCCACGACCGCGACGAACTCGCCCGGGCGGACGTGCAGGTCTATGTCGACGAGCACCGGCGGCTCGTCCGGCTGGTACGCGAAGGTGACCCGGTGCAGTGCGACCTCGCCGCGCAACTCGCCCGGGTCCACCCGGTCGGGCCGGGCCTCGGGCTCGGCGCGCAGGATGTCCCGCAGGCCGCCCAGCCGGGGCACCGCCGCGATCACCTCGACCCCGGCGGACACCAGCACGAGCAGCGAGCCGAGCAGCATCGCGAAGCCGACGTTGAGGACGAAGAAGTCGGTCGGCGAGACCCGGCCGGAGAGCGGGCCCATCAGCACGGCGAACAGGACGAGCTGACCGGCGACCGGCAGCGCGGTGGCGAAGGCGACGAGGCCCGCCTGGCTCTGCCGGACCCGTTGCAGCGCCGCCCGGGCAGTCGCGGCCGCCTCCGACCAGCGGGCGTGGGCGCGGGACTCGGCGGCGGCAATCTTGATCTTGACGATGCCCCCGAGTAACTGGTTCGTCATCGCCGCCGCCCGGTGCTCGGCCGGCAGCGCGGCGTGCTGCCGGCGGGCGATCAGGACGGCGAAGGCGCCGAACGTCAGCATCGTGACGACGACGATCCCCACCCCCCACAACCCGAGCACGGGCTCCACCACCAGGAGCATGCCGAGGGTCACCGCGACGGTCGCGGACGCGGACGCGAGCTGCGGCAGCAGCGCGCTCAGCGCCTCGCCGACGAACGAGATCCCCAGCATCGAGTTGGCGATCTCACCGCTGCTGCGACCGGTGAAGAACCGGGCCGGCAGTCGCATGAGCCGGTCCCAGATCGCCATGTGCGTGCCGGACTGCAACCGGCCGTCCAGCCGCAGCAACCGCAGGTTCTGCATCACACCGACCAGTCCCGCGACCACCGCGGCGCTGAGCATCAGCGCGAGGAAGCCGAACAGCCCGTCCACCTCGCCCTGCCGGGCCAGCTGGCCGAGCACCTCGCCGGTGGCCAGCGGCACGCCCAGGCCCAGCACCGCCACGCAGGCGGCGGCGACCAGCAGCCCCCGCACGTCGCGGGCCGCGCCCACGAGCCCGGCCCGCAGCAGGTGACGCATCCGGGCGACCGGCGGCAGCGGCGCCTGCACCTGGGTCGCCTCGGCGGCCAGCGCCGCTGCCCCCGCCGCGTCGATCGGCCCGTACGCGCGGGTCTCCGGGTCGACGTGGTGGTAGCGGCCGCGACGGAACAGCAACGGCACCGCGACGGCGGCCGACGGATCGTCGCCGGTCCGCCACCCCACCAGCGGCCCCAGGTCCCGCCGCCACCACCGGTCCGGAAGCCGCACCTCGCGCAAGAAGAGGCTGGACGCCCGGGACACCGCACGCACCGCCGCCCGGTCGTCCAGCGGCGCGCGGCCGCGGTCCGCCGGCTCGTTGACCGGGCTGCCCATCCCCTCGGTCACCACCCGGAGCACCGAGGCCGCCCGCCCGTACCTGTCGAAGCCGGCCTCCGGGTCCGGGACCGCAAGCGCAGCGCCCGCGCCGATCACCCCGAGTGACCGGCGGGCCGCCGCGGCGAGGATCTCGGCGTCGATCTGCCGACGCCGTTCCACGCCGTTCAGCAGTGCCGCGTCGGCCTCCTCGATCCGGCTCTCCACCAGCCGCAGCAGCCGCACCACGTGCTGGTCGACAGCCGACCGGAGCTGGCCGGTGACCAGCAGGTCCCAGCTGCCGTGGCTCTCCACCGCGCACGGCGACTCGGCCACCACCCAGTCCCGCTCGGCGATCAGCAACAGCTCGCGCTCCCCCGACACCTCCGCCGGGCCCCCGTCGTTGCGGCGCAACTGCCCGCCGGCACTACGCAGCCACCAGGCGCCGCCGGTGGAGACGAGGGTGCTCCCCTGCGCCAGCGACACGATCTCGTGCCCGCTCAGGGTGGACGCCTCCCGGGGCGCCTGCCCCCGCCGCAGCGCGTCGGCGACGGCGACGAGCACAAGGTCCACCGCCGCGACCAACTCCGTGGCGGCGCCGCGCGCCCGCGGCGAGACCTCCTCGTCCGCCGGAAGGCCGGGCCGGACCTGCCGCTCCAGGAGGGACAGGTGTGGCCGGGGCAGCGCGCGCAGTTCCGTGCCGGGCAGCGGCACCAGGATCAGCTGCCACACGCCGATCGCCGTGGACGTCGGCACCAGGCCGCCCGCGGGCAGCCGGGCGACGTGGTGCCGACGGGACGGGTTCAACCCGGTCCGGCGCACCGCGAACAGGTCGGCCTCGCCGCCGGTCACCAGCCAGCCCGCCACCGGGTCGTCCAGGCGGCAGACCTCGCGTACGCCCTCGGCGCAGAAGCCGATCAGGCTACCCGCCGCGGGACCCTCCACCGCGCCGCTCATCAGCGTCTCCTCGTGTCGTGGCGGTCAGTGGTCCCGGACCAGGCGCGCGTACGCGCCGTCGCGGGCGACCAGTTGCTCGTGGGTGCCGCGCTCCACCTCCCGGCCGCCGTCCAGCACGACGATCAGGTCGCAGTCGCGGACCGTGGACAGTCGGTGCGCCACGATCAGGCAGGTCGCCCCCCGGCGGCGCAGGTGCAGATCGATCCGGCGTTCGGTCTCGGCGTCCAGCGCGCTGGTGGCCTCGTCGAGCACGAGGACCCGGGGATTGCGGACGAGCGCGCGGGCGATCTCCAGCCGCTGCCGCTGCCCGCCGGAGAAGTTGCGGGCGTTCTCCCGTACCGGACCGGCCAGGCCGCCCGGGCGGGCCGCCACCTCGTCGTATAGGCAGGCGTCGGTCAACGCGGCGACGACGTCCTCGTCGGCGACGGTGAGGTCCCACATGGTGACGTTGTCGCGGATCGTCCCCTCGAACAGCCGCTGGTCCTGGTCCACCATGGCCACCGTGGCCGCCCACAGGCCGTCGTCGGTGGCCGTCCGTTCCAGGCCGTCCACAGTGACCCGCCCGGTCCACGGGCGGTAGAGCCCGGCGACCAGCCGGCCCACAGTCGACTTGCCGCTGCCGGACCGCCCGACGAGCGCCACCCGGGCGCCCGGCGGCAGGTCCAGACTGAAGTTCTCCAGCAGCGGGCGACCCAGCGGGTTGTAGCCGAAGGTGACCTCCTCGATGCGCAGGTGCCCCTCCATCGGGGTCAACCGCCGCGCGGGCCGGTCCTCGGCCGGCGGCAGCGGGTACCGCTCCACGTCGCGCAGCCGGTTGAGGTCGGCGCTCATGTCCTGAAGCCGCGAGCCCAGCGCGGTCAGGTTGCCCAACGGCCGGTTCATCGCGGCGGCCAGGCTCTGCATGCCGACCAGGACGCCGACGCTCATCGCCTCCGCCACCACCTGCCGGCTGCCCAGCCCCAGCAGCACCGCCGTGGTCCCCGAGGCGAGGAACGCGGGCAGGACGGAGAGCACCGCCGTCGGCACCCCCAGCCGCTGCTGGCGGGAGGCGACTGTGGCGTGCCGCGCCGCGAACCGGGCCACGGCGCGTTCCTCCTCGCCGCCGGCCTTCACCGTCTCGATCATCTGAAGCGTGGTGTAGACGGTGGTCACCATCTTGCTGCGGTCCGCCTGGAGGCCCGCGACGGCAGTCGACCGGGTCGAGGCGACGTAACGCAGCACGCTGACGTTCAGCCCGGCGAGGACCGCCGCGCACAGACCGAGCAGCAGGTCGTACTGGCAGAGCAGCGCCCCGTACGCCAGCACCAGTCCGGTGTCCACGACTGTGGTGGCCGCCCGGCGGGTGAGCACCTCGGCGACCACCTCGTTGCCCCGGACCCGTTGGCCGAGGTCGGCGGCCTGCCGCTGGTCGAAGAAGGCCGGCGGCAGCCGCAGCAGATGCCGGAAGAACCGGGCGGCGCTGCTCAGGGCGAGCGCCGTCTCGGCGCGTACGGTCAGGCGCTGCTGGAGCAGGCTGGCCAGGAAGGTCAGCACCGTCGCCACCGCCACCGCCGCCACCAGCCCGGCGAACGCGGCCCGGTCCTCCTGCAACAGCACCCGGTCGACGAAGACCTTCGCCATCACCGGGATGGTCAAGCCGACCACGGCGATCAGCAGGCCGAGCAGCAGCATCTGCGCGATCGCCGAACCCGGGCCGCGCCACCGCTGCGCCAGCGCCCGCAGCAGCCGGTATCGGGTGCCGCCCGGCCGGAACTCCGGGCCGGGCTCCATGGTGAGCGCGACGCCGGTGAAGGCGCCGTCGAACTCCTCCCAGCTCACCGCGCGCGGCCCGGTGGCCGGGTCGTTTATGTAGACCTTGCGGCCGAGCCCCTCCAGCACCACGAAGTGCTCGAACCGCCAGAACAGCACCGCCGGCAGCGCGACGGTGGCCAGGCCGGCCAGGTCCATCTGGAAACCCTTGGCCACCATGCCGTACTTGCGGGCGCCCCGGAGCACGGTGGCCGCCGTGGAGCCGTCCCGGCTCACCCCGCACACCCGGCGCAGCTCCTCCAGGGGTACGTGCCGGCCGTGGTGGGCGAGCAGGATCCCCAGCGCGGCGGCGCCGCACTCCACCGCCTCCATCTGGATCAGGGTGGGCGTACGCACCCGTCGGCGGCGGATCCGGGGAATCTCCGGCGTCGCGGTGGCGGCTGTCGTCGGCGCGGTCATCGGCCCAGCAACCAGTCGATCGGGTGCTCCCGGTCCACTGTGAACCAGGCGGTGACCTCGCTGGCCGAGTTGAGCTGGAACGGTGGCGGGGACTTGGTCCAGCGCAGGCCACCCGGCGCGGCCGGGTCGGGTTCCAGGGTGACGGTCACCCGCACCACGCTGCCCCGGGCGAGCAGCCGCCGGACGTCCGGCCCGGTGCCCAGGAAGGCGCGCAGCGAGGCCTCCGTCTCCGGGAAGGCGCCGATGGTGGTCACCCGCCCGGCCAGGGTGCCGAACACGTTGCGCGGCGCCGCCGCGGCGGCCACCTCGACCGGTACGCCCGGTTGCAGCAGCGGCGCGGCGACGGCCGGGGCGTAGACGACCGCCTGCAACGCGTCCCCGGCGGTGTCCAGCCGCTCCAGGTCGGCCAGGTGCGTGCCGGGGGTGACGATCTCGCCCTCGGACACCAGCCAGGCCACCACGTACGCGTCACCCGGCGCGTTCTCCACCCGCACCTTGCCGTCCATCGACCGCAGGCTGTAGAGGGGCGTGCCCTTCGTCACCCGCTGGTGCGGTGACGCCCACACCTTGGTGACCTGACCGCTGTCCAGCGCGTCGAGTGCGGAGATGCCGTTGGAGTGGATCAGCACGCCGGCCGCCTCGACGGTCCGGGGCACCACCGTACGCACCGACCAGACCCCGGCGGCGACCACGACGATGAGCAGAGCGGCGGTGGCCAGCCAGTTCGGCACGGTGGTCAGCCGGACCGCCCGGTCGAGCTGCTCGGGCGCCTCCAACTGGCGCAGCGCCTGCCGCCGGAACTTCACCGCCGGCCTCCCGCGCCGGCGGGGTGGCGGGAGCCGAGCAGGAAGTCCGCCACGCTCGGTTCGACGAGCGGGTCGAGCCCGGACAACTCGGCGAAGGCCTGGGAGTCCCCGGCGCCGAGAGCACACGGCGCCAGTCCCATCGCGGTGGCGACGAGATACATCTGCTGGGTCAGCACACCAGCGTCCTTGAGAATCATGGCGTAGCTCATCCCTTCGTACTTCCACATCAGCCGCTGCACGCGCGCGGTGACCACCAGGACCGTCTGCGGCGGCCGGGGCATGGCGCCGGCCGCCCGGGCGTACGCCAGCAGCCGGTCGGCGGCCACGCCCCACCCGGCGACCGGTTCCAGCCGGTGCCCGACGGCGTCGTAGTGGTAGAGCCCGGGGTCGAGCCCCGCGCAGCGCGCGACCAGCGGATAGATCTCCAGCTCGTAGACCCCGCCGCCGCCGGGGTAGGGCCGGTGGCCCACCTCCTGCCCGCCGGCCTCACCGGCGACAGTGGTGTGCTGCGTCCGGTACAGGAACTCCGCCAGCCGGTCCAGCGGCAGCGGCGCGGTGTCGTCGTGCTCGCGTACGGTGCGCCGCTCCGCGACGACCTGGCTGAACGCGGGTTCCGCCTTGGCGATCGTCGCCAGGTCGGGCAGCGGCAGCTCGATCGCCCGGTCCCCGTCGTACGGGCGGCGCAACGGCTGCGGCGCGAAGCGCTCCCGCATCCGGTAGGTGCCGCCCACCGGCAGCGCGTGCCGGCCGGCCCGGGAGCGGTGGTGCAGCCGCAGCTCCTCCGGTGACCAGTACGCCAGCGGCGCGTCGTCGTGCTCCGCCTCGTACTCGGCGTCGGTGACCAGGATCCGGGCGGTGGCCAGCTCGTCGAGCACCCGGCCGGCGGCCTCCGGCGACACGCCGAGCGTGCGGGCCACCGTGTCGGGTCCGAGGCCCGGCACCGCGGCGGCCAGGACCGCACCGAGGGCGGCGTCGGCGCAGCCGACGGTGAGGGTGCTCAGCGACGACGCGGCCACCAGCGTTCCCCGTTCGTGCTGGAGGGTGGCGAAGCGGGAGAGCCGGTAGCGGACCCCGGGGGTGTGCGGACGGCTCTCCGGCAGGCTGCCCCGGCCCAGGCCGGTGGGTACGAGGTCGAGCAGCGGCCGGTCGTCGACCTGGACGCGGCGTTCCAGCCAGCAGTGGGCGAGCAGCCGGCGCAGCAGCAACTGGGCCGGCAACACCCGGCTCTCCCCCTCCAGGCCGCTGATCAGCCGTCCCACCTCGACGTCGCCGACCCAGTCGGCGGCGAGCCGCAGCAGCAGCGCCCGCCGGCCCATGCCCGGTCGCTCCAGGGTGAGCCGGAAGCGGGTCTGCCGCAGCACCAGCGAGCCGTCCTCACCGAGCCGCAGCTCGGCGTCCCGGCGCAGCCGGTACGACTCCTGCACCGGCGGGCCGGCGGCGCCGGTCACGACGGCCACCGGCCGGTCGGGTCCGCCACGGTGCTCATCCCCACATCCCTTCCACGTTCCCGGCGGGCCGGGAGCGCCGGTCAGAAGAACACGTTCAGCGGATTGGCCGACGTCTCGTCGGCGGCCAGCGGGGTCCGGCCCAGTCGGCCCGGCACGTCCCACAGCCGTCCCGGGCCGAGCCGGCGCCAGAAGTGCCGCATGCCGGGCACCACGACCTTCACCACCGCCAGCTCCACGTCCGGACGGGACTGGTCGACGACGATCACCTCCAGGCCGGCCCGCTCCGCCCGGCGTACGCACCGGCGCACGTCGTCGCCCACGTCGCCGGTGGTCAGCGCCGGATGGTCGGCGAGGGTGCGCGACGGTCTGGCCGGATCCGGGGACAGCCAGGGCTGGTCGGCGACCCGTACGGTGCCGAACCAGCGCGTGGTGTCCGGGTCGCCGACGCCGTACCGGTTGGGGCCGGAGCCGGGCCCGCCGACGGCGGGCAGGAACTGGTTCACCTCGGTGAGCGCGCGGGTCAGCGCGACCCGCGCGTCCAGGTGCGCGCCGAAGCCCACCAGGACGTCCTCCGGCCCGCCGTCGACCCGCCGGGACACCGCGGCGAACACCGGTATGCCGAGGTCGGCGGTCAGGTCGAGGGCCCACAGCTCCCGGTTGAGGACTCGGGCGTGGTGGTCGGCGCAGGCCACCGCCCACGGGTCGGCGAACGAGGCGAGGTCCACCCCGGGCATCCGGGACCTGTGGTACCACCACAGGGCCACGCTGTCCCGCTCCACGAGTTCGCAGAAGCCCTGCACGATCGCCTCGGACAGGTTGCCGCCGGCCGCGCAGCCGTTCGAGTCGGCCGAGCACACGCCCAGCCCGGTCAGCTCCGGATGGCCGTACCAGCAGTACGCGGCGGGCAGCTCGCGCGGCTGCCGCCGGGTCAGCGACCAGCCGGTGGTCCAGTCCAGCTCCACGTCGTCGGGCAACGGGCGGGGAACCCGGTGCAGGTGGCCGAGGTCGCGGTTGAGCCGGTTCCGGTCGGCGTACTGCCGCTGCGAGAACAGCAGCAGCTCCCGCAGGTGCACCGCGCGGTCCGGACCGAGCTGCCGGTAGGCCGCCCGGTGCACCGGACGGTCGCCGCGCCACACCCCGCAGTAGCGCTCGACCGCCTCCCCGATCGCGCTCATCCGGGCCTGGAGGTCGGTCCGGCCCTTGCCACCGCTCTGCCCACGCAGGTTGCGGCGCAGGCCGTCGAGCCGGCTGGGCTGGGCGAAGTTGTGCCCGGCGGAGTAGGTGTGGGTGACGCCGTTGTCGGTGGCCTCCAGCGGGGTCAGCCGGCTCACCACGCCCAGGTACCTGCTGACGTGGTGCACGAGTGCCGCGTACGTCTCGGCGGCGTCCCGGGTGCGGGACTCCCCGGACCGGCTGGGCTGGGCGCCGCTCGGCGGCAGGTCGATGCGCGGTTCGGCCTTGCGGACGAGGTCCGGGTCGCCGCACGCGGGGCACTGTGGTTGGCGCACCAGCCGGTGGCTCTCCGTGCTGAGGTCCCGGGTGTCCAGGGCGACCATCCGGCCGGTGAGGCGGGGCGACGTGCCGAGCACGGCGAGCACGGCGAGTTCGGCGGCGAGCAGGCCGGCGGCCGTGGTGGCGAGTCCGGGCAGGACCGCCCGTCCGGGCTGCGGCAGCGGGCCGGCCGGGTCCTGGGCGCCGAGGAAGGCGTTCACCTGCTCGTTCTCCTGCCAGCGTTGCCTCAGGCAGGCCCAGCAGCCGGTACGGCCCGGCACCAGGTGCGGGCCGAGGAAGATCACGTTTCCGTGCGGCCGGGCCAGTGTCCACGCGCGGCCGGCGGCCAGGTGACGGTCGTTCATCGGCGCGAGCCGGGGGTCGAGCATCGACGACGGCAGCACCAGCACCTGGGCGTCGTCATCGCCGAGGTCGGCCGATTCGGGCCCGGCCACCGTCACGGCGAGCCCGAGGGCACGCAGCGCGTCGGCCGTCTCGGCCACCCGCGGCGCCCCGAGGTCCACGACGGTGACCTGGCCGCCGGCCATCCACCGCCGCCCCGCCTCGGGCGGGACCCCCCGGGCGTCCCAGCCGGCGGCCTCGGCCGGCGAGGTGTGCGCCGGGCCGGACGCCAGCAGGCCGTGGTCGCGCAGCCGGGCGAGGGCGGCGGCGACGGCGGCGACCGGGTGCCGGGTGGCGAGCCGGGCCACCACGTCGGCCAGCGGCGCGGCGCCGTCGAGCTGGCCGGCCAGGTCCGCGGCGACCGGATCGTCGACCAGCAGGCTTCGGGTCTCGCCCAGCACCACGAGCGGGCCGTCGGGCAGTCGCACCGGCAGGTAGTCCGATCGGAAGCGCGGACGCCACATGGTTCCTCCCGAGCCTGGTGGCCGGAGCGCGGCACCGCCGGCCCCGCCGGCGATCACGGTTGCTGCCATCGTCGCGTTCGGAGCGTCCGATCCCGCGTGATGCCACCGGTTTCAGCCGTCGGCGGGACGGTGCCCGGTCAGCCGGCGGTGACTGTCAGCGCGGTGTCGTTGAGTCCCAGCACCGAGGTGCCGGTGGCCTGCGCCGGTACGAGCAGCAGGAAGGTCTCCACCCGGGTGACCCGGATCGACTTGCCGCGCACCGCCGTACGGTGGCCGGTGGCGATCAGGTCCGGGCTCTGCGGGACCATCTGGACGGTGGCCGGGCCGCCGGGCGCCGGGCTCAGCGTGTCGGCGGCGTGGATCGTCAGGAAGGTCAGCGTGCCGGCCGGCGTGGTGACCGCGCAGTCCGACCACTTCGCCCGGTCCAGGGTCCGCCGGACCCCCGCACCGGCACCGGCGAGTTGCTGCCCGTAGACCTCCCAGCCGCCGGCGAACTGACCGTCGAGCAGCGGGCTCGACGCGAGCAGGGACCGGTTGCCGGTGGTCGACCCGATGCTGCGCGCGAAGACCTCGGCGGCGAGGGCCCGCCGGCTGGTCTCGTCCAGGGCGGCGCCGCCCGCCGTGGCCGCCCGCCCGTCGATGCTCCGGGCGGCCACCAGCGCGGACTGGGTGACCTGGACGTTGTGGCTGAGCTTCCACTGGCCGTCCGCGCCGAGCACGAACTGGCTGACGTCGGTGGGCGCCAGTTCCGAGCCGGCCAGCTTGAGGGTGGCGGTGACGAGGAAGCAGGACGGGTCGCCGGGCGGCACCGCGAACGCCGGGTTGATGTGCTGGAACGACGGTTGCGTCTGCTGGTTGTAGGCGGCCCGGCGGACCGCTGCGATGCTGAGGTCGAGCGAGGGCGGGACCTCCTGGGTCCGCAGCGTCTCGACGTCGCCGGCCACCGAGGCGGCCGAGTCTGCCTGGTCGAAGGCGGTGAGCACCAGCGCGGCCCGGTCCCGGCCGAAGGCGGCCGGGTCGTCGGGGGCCGGGGTCGCCGCGTCCACCGGCTCACCACCACAGCCGGTCAGGACGAGCAGCGCCACTGTGGCGGCGGCGAACGGCATCGCCGGCACGGCGAGGATACGCGGGCCCCTGACGGATCTTCTGCCCAGCATCTCGTCCTCCATCCACAACCGGTGCACGGGAATCGCGCCCGGTGCAGTCGAGTATGTGAGCGGCGGTCGGCCCCTGCCGGTGGCGGCGCGGCCTCGTGCTACCCGGCCCGTGGGCGTTGCACGGAACGACGTCATCCCGCGCGGGCAGCGGTCACCGATCGGTGTCATCGAGCCGGGCGACCCAGGCGACCAGCCCTGACCGGGAGGTGACGCCGGCCTTGCGGTAGATCCGGGTCAGGTGCGCCTCCACGGTGCGCGGGCTGATGTTGAGCTGCCGCCCGATCAGCCGGCTGGTGACTCCGGTCGCGGTCAGCCGCGCGATGTGCCATTCCCGGTCGGTGAGGGCGGCAGCCGCGCGCGGGCCGACCGGCCGGGCCAGTCGCAGGCCGACCCGTTCCGTTCCGCACCATCCGGCCAGTTCCAGCGCGCGGCGGCGGGCCCGCGCCGCCGGGCCGGGCTGTTCCGCGGCTTCGGCCGCCCGGGCCAGGGAGGCCAGCGCCAGGCTGCGCCGCAGGGCCATGCCGCCGGAACGGAACAGGTCGACAGCGGTCTCCAGGTGGAGCTGCGCCGCCGTGATCTCGCCGCGGGCGAGCAGCACCTCGCCGTACGCCGACTCGGCGAAGCCCCGCTGCCCGGGCAGGCCCACCTGCTCCGCCTCGGCCATGGCCAGCCGCGCCTGCCGTTCGGCGCCGGCCACGTCGCCCGCGGCGAGCGCGGCGGAGCAGAGCAGTTCGTGCCACATCGGCCGGACGGCGGGCTGGAGGCGGCTCAGCCGGCTGTCACCGCCGGCCGAGTGCACCAGTTCGGCGCAGGTCGCCGGGTCACCGGCCAGCAACGCGGCAGTCGCCAGGGCGGTCGCCGCGGCACGGCCGCACCAGGTGGCCGGGTCGGTGGCGATTCCGACGGCGCTGCGGCCCAGCGCCACCGCCCGGTCGTCGTCCCGGGGGTCGCCGCGCCAGGCCGTCGCCTCCGCCTCGGACGCCAGGGCGAAGCTCAGCAGGTGGTGGCTGCCGATGCGCCGGGCGACGATGCCCGCCTCGGTGGCCAGTCCGATGGCCGTGCCCAGCAGGCCCGCGTGGTACGCCACCTGGCTGCGCGCGAGCAGGAGCTGGCAGAGCCCGTCGTCGCGGTGCGAGGCGCGGACGAGCGTCAGCCCACGGTCGAGGTGCCGCACCGCGTCGGCCGGCCGTTCGAGGTACGACTCGCTCAGGCCGAGCGCGGTGAGGCAGTCGGGGTGGTCGCGCAGGTCCCGGTCTGGGAGCGAGTCGACGATGCGGCTTCCGGCGTCGAGCAGCCCACGCGCCTCGTCGAGCGCGCCGTCGTGCACGGCGGCCAGGCTGCGTACGGCCAGGAGGCCGGCCCGGTCGACGCCCGAGCCGCCCGGATCCGCGGTGAGCGCGTCGGGCAGCGCGGTCACGGGGCGGCCGGCCAGGATGCCGGCGACACCGATCTCGGTGGCGAGCCGGTAGCCGCCGGTGGGCCCGGTGCCGGCCGGCAGGGCGGCCAGCTCGCGCCGGCTGATCGCCGCCGCCTCCGCGTAGTTACCGAGCAGGCGTTCCACCCGCGCCCACAGCGCCACCGCGCGGGCCCGTCGTCCCTCCTCGTCGGCGGGGAACAACGGCACGATCTCCTGGAGCAGGGCCCGGCTCTCGGCCAGGTTGCCCGCCTCGCCGGTGATCTGGGCCAGCGCGAGCGACACGTCGCGGCGGCGCTGGGTCGAACCGGCCGTCGGCCGCAGCGCCCGCAACGCCTGCCGCAGCCAGTGGACGGCCAGATCCGGCGCCTCACGCCGGATCTCCTGTGCGGCCCGGGAGAGCACGTCGGCGCAGCGTTCGGCCCAACGGCCGTTCGGCAGGGCGAGCAGGCGTTCCGCGTAGCGCGCCTGGTCCACCGGCGGCGCGCCGAGATCGACGAGCGCGGTGAGCGCCCGCGCGCAGGCCTCCACCCGCCACGCCGGGTCGGTGTCCTGGGCGACCGCCATCCGCAGCACCGGGTGCCGGAGGGCGAACCGTCCGGTGCCGGGTACGCGGCGGATCAGGTCGAGCCGGGCCAGCCGCCAAGCGGCCTCGACCGCCTGTGCCGTCGGCACCTGCGCCACCTCGGCCAGCAGCTCCGGGGCGAAGGGCGCGTCGACGATCGCCCCGGCCCGCAGGCAGGCCAGCTCGACGGGCGGCAGGTCGGCCCACTCGCGGCGCAGGGCGGCCACCGCCGCGTCGGGCAGCCGGGCGCTCTGCGCGTCGCGGATCGGGTCGGTGCCGGCCGGAGCGGGTCCGCCCGGAAGCGCCGCCAGGTAACCCGGGTTGCCGCCGGTCAGGTCGTACCGGGCGCGCAGTTCCGCCGGATCGGCGTCGGGGTGCAGGAGCGCGACCTCGGCGAGGCTGAGCGGCAAGAGTTCGATCCGGTCGTGGGACGCCGGCTCCGGATCGGCGTTCTCGTCGGATTCCGGCGGGCCGAACGGCATCGGGGTCGCCGTCTGCCTCGGGCGGTAGACGAGCACGAGCAGCAGCGGCGCCGGCACCGGATACCGCAGCAGGTGGGCGATCAGGCCGGCGGAGGAGGCGTCCGCCCAGTGCAGGTCGTCGAGGACCAGCACCAGTCCGTCCCGGGCAGCCAGCCCGATCAGCCGGCGGGCCGCCTGGTAGGTCCGGAACCGCCTGACGTCCGACGCCCGCTCCGGTGCCGGTGGCGGCGCGGCGGCCTCCGCCCAGTTCTCCGCGGGTCGCCCGGACCGCAGCCCGCGCCGAGGTGGCTGGCCCTTCGTGAGGGCGTGCCGGAACACGTGGAAGGGAACTCCCCGCTCGTCCGGTGCGCACGTCCCGACGGCCCAGACGACGGCGGGGGCGCATCGTCGCAGGGCCTCGTGGACCAGGCGGGTCTTGCCGACACCCGGCTCGCCGACCACTTCACACACCATCTGCCGGCCCTGGCCGAATGCCGCGTCCCGGACTTTCCCGATACGCGCCAACTGCGATTCCCGCCCGGCGAAGCACGGGCCCGTTGACGCATTTCCCAGCCCAGGTGTCATCACGCAGATCAGACGCTTTCCGGCACACTCCATAGGGGATGGTCGAACTATAGCGGCGGAGCGCCGCCGAATGTCACGGGCCCTGAGGCGGTCGGGCCCTTATTTCATCGAAGTGCCGGAACGGCGATTCTTTCCGAGACCGCACCACAGCCCGCAGAAGGGACTGGTCACTACAAGGGCGGAACGATACCGATATCGCCATGATTATGCGCGGCCATGCGAACCGGCCCGAAACCGATATCGCCGACTTCCGCCAATTTCGGCGAGGCCGAGGCGGGTGACGGGCACCTGGGAGACGAAATGGAAAATGCGCGGGGTTCCCACCCCATGGAAACGGGCGGAGCACGGCCAGCGGAAACGGACGCTCCGCCCAGCCCTCGCCCAGCCCGGCGGGAGCACCGGGCTCACCTGCCGCGATTGAGACGGACGATGGCGCCGTTCAGCGCGGTGGCGAAGAGGGTCCACGCAACGTACGGGGCCAGTGCGGCTCCGGCCGGACCGTCGGTGCGCGCCGCGCGGCGCAGCAGCGCCAGGTTGGACAGGTTCAGCGCGGCGATCTCGGCCAGCGCGGCGGCCGGTCTCCGGGCACCGAAGAACAGGGCCGACCAGCCGGCGTTGAGCGCCAGGTTGAGCGCGTAGCCACGCGCGAAGGAGGCCCGCTCGGGCCCTTCGGAGCGGTCCAGCGCCCGGGCGCCGGCGACCGCGATCAGCCCGTACAGCGGGGTCCAGACGAGCGGGAACGCGGTGGACGGCGGCTGCCACGCGGGCTTGCGCAGGCCGCGGTACCAGCGCGAGGAGGTGGCGGACGAGGTGACGGCGGTACCCGCGGCTGCGGTCGCGGCCACCGCCGCCGCGGTCTTGACCAGGGTCGGTACTCGCATACCGCTCAGCTACCCGGTCAGCCTCGGATCAACCCGCGGGTGCGCCGCCTTCGTCCGCGATCCGTTCCGGGCACCCTCCCGGCGCACAGATCCTTCATCGGAGCACGCGTGAGTCGTAGACAATTTTCACACCCTTCGATAGCCTCGCCATTCAGTGATGCTTGTCGATAGGAGGCCCCATGCGACGGCTCGTGCTCTCCTTCACTCTGGCGGCGATCGGCGCCTGGACCGTGGCGCCGGCGCCGGCCTCGGCCGCACCCCGCCCGGCACCGGCACCCGTCACCGACGCGGTGACCGCCAAACTCCTCGGCCAGGCCGACGCCACCGCCCGGACCGCCGGGCCGCAGCGGACCCGGGTCACCGTCACCCGGGCGAACGGCGGGTGGGCGTTCGGCACCGCAGTGCTGCTGGCGGACCGGTCCGCCGACGCGCACCCCACCGGGTCGGTCTTCCTCGCGCGGGCCGGCGCCAAGGGCTGGACCGTCGCCTTCGACGGCGAGGCCGCGTTCGGTGACCTGGCCGCCGCGTCACCGCTGGTGAGCCAGGACGAGAAGGCGGTGTTCCGCACGCCCGTCACCCCGATGTACGCCGGGAGCGACTTCCGGACCGGAATGGCGCTGCCGTTCGCGGTCGGGCAGACGTGGACGCTCACCGGCGGGCCGCACGGCTGGGGCGGCGGCGCGCCGTGGAGTTCGATCGACCTCTCCGGCGGCGACCAGGTGGTCCGAGCCGCGCGGGGCGGAACCGCGTACACGATGTGCACCGGGTGGATCCGGGTCATCCACGACCGGGGGTACTCGACCGACTACTACCACCTGTGGAGCAGCATCTCCGTCAACGGCGCCGCCGTCGCGCAGGGCGCGTACCTCGGCTACACCGGCACCGACGTCACCTGCGGCGGCTCCGCCACCGGCCGGCACGTGCACTTCGGGCTGCGGCAGAACTCGGCCTACGTCCCGATCGCCGGTCACGGCATCGGGAAGTGGGACATCGCCAACGGCGCCGGTGAGTACCAGGGTGGCGCCCGGCACGGGTCCGCCTTCGCCGGCGTGGGCGGCGCCCTCTACAACTACGGCGCGCTCGGGCTCAACCAGGGAGTCGTCGACGCCAACGGCGGCGGCACGCTGACCCGGCGGTCCGGTCCCGGAACGGGGTACGGCGCCCTCGGGTCGGTCGCCGACGGCGCCACAGTGACCATCGCCTGCTCCGCCAACGGCACCTCGCACACCGGCCGGTACGGCACCACAGCGCTGTGGGACCGGCTCAGCGACGGCAGCTGGGTGTCCGACGCCTACCTCTCCACCGGCGTCAACGGGCCGATAAACGGCTGGTGCTGACCACTCCGGGCCGCGTGCGACCGCGCGCGGCCCGGAACCGCCACCCGTGCGAGTGGATCAGGGTGGCTGCTACCTTCCGGACGCATGGACGACTCCCCTCGCTGGTACCGCCCGGCCCCCGACCTGCTGCTCCTGGTCGGCAGCGCCACCGCGCTGCTCGGCTACCTGATCCCCTGGTTCCGCGCCAGCCGCCTCCACCAGTGGTCGTACTCGGGCTGGACCTACCTGGAGGCCGAGGGCGGCTGGACCTGGCTGGTCGTGGTGTCCCTGGCGATCGCCGTCCTCGCCGGACTCTGGGCCGGCCGGAGCGTGGCGTGCGCCAAGCTCGCGGTCGGCGCGGCGGTGGCCGGGATGTTCCTCGCCGGTGCCGTGGTCGCGGTGAGCCTGGACGCGCTGCCGGAGCGCGACAGCATCGACTGGGTCGGTGAACTGCCCTTCGAGATGGGGATGCCGCTCATGGCGATCGGATTCGGGGCCGTCGTCGCCGGGGCGGTGGGCGCCGTACGCCGACCCGTCGAGGAGTGACGCGACGTCACGCCGCCGGCAGGTCCACCACCCGGGTGGCCCAGCGGGCCATCAGCGCCGGGTCGTGGGTGATGACCAGGACCCCGGCGCCCTGCCGGCGCTGGTAGTCGCCGATGACGGCGGCGACGTGTGCCTGGGTGGAGGCGTCGAGCATCGCGGTGGCCTCGTCGCAGAGCAGGTAGTCCGGCCGGTGCACCAGGGCACGGGCCAGGCAGGCGCGTTGCAGTTGCCCGTCGCTGACCGCGTGCGGGCGGCGGGTCAGCAGGTCGGCGGTGAGTCCGACCAGCTCGGCCAGCTCCGCCGTACGGGCGGCCGCCCGCTCGCGCGGTGTGCCGGTGGCGCGTAGCGGCTCGGCGACGATGTCGGCGAGGCTCAATCGCGGGTCGGTGGCGGCGCGCGGGCTCTGGAACAGGATCGCCACGCGGGTGCGCACTTGCGCCGGCAGGCGATGGCGGACACCGTCGAGCGGTTGCCCGTCGATCGTGACGTGCCCGCTGTCCGGGGCGTGCAGCAGCGCGAGGACGCGGGCGAGCGTGGACTTGCCGCTGCCCGACGGCCCGCGCAGCCCGACCGTCTCACCGGGGGCGATGTGCAGGTCTACCCGGTCGAGGACGCGCTGCCCGCCGTACGCGACGCAGACCTGGTGCGCGGCGAGCCCGCCGGCCGGCGCGGCGCCCCGGGCGGCGGCGTCGGTGGCGTCCGGAACCGTGACCGTCATGCCGGTACCTCCTCGCGAAGCGGGTGGTGGCAGGCGACCCGGCCCGCGCCGTCGGCGGCGAGACGGGGCAGCGTCGCGCAGGTGTCGGTGGCGCGGGCGCAGCGCGGGGCGAAGGCGCAGCCGCCGGGCAGGTCGGTGAGCGCGGGCGGGTGGCCCGGCACCGGAACGAAGGCGCGGTCGGGCAGGGCGTCGAGCAGCCCGGCGGTGTACGGGTGGGCCGGGTCGTCGAACAACGCCTCGGCGGGGCGGTGTTCGACGATGCGGCTGGCGTACATCACCGCGACGGTGTCCGCGACGCGGCGCGCGGCGGCCAGGTCGTGCGTGATGAGCAGGACGGCGGCGCCGGTGTCGCAGCGGCGGCGCAGCAGGTCGAGGGTGTGGTCGACGAGCGGCCGGTCGAGGCCGGTGGTGGGTTCGTCGGCGAGCAGCACCGGCGGGTCGGGCGCGAGGGCGAGCGCGGTGGCGAGCCGCTGCGCCATGCCGCCGGACAGCTCGTGCGGGTACCGGTCGAGGGCGGCCGGGTCGAGACCGACGTCGGCGGCGATCCGGTCGGCGGCGGCGGGCGCGTCGCGGCGGGTGTGCCCGTGCGCGCGCAGCGTCTCCGCCAGCAGCTTCCGGCCGGTCCGCACCGGGGTGAGCGCGGTGGCGGGGCTCTGCGGGACGAGGCCGACGGCCCGGCCGCGTACGTGCCGGGCTAGGTGCCGTTCCCCGACGCCGATCAGATCGACCTCGTCCCGGCCCGGCGCGCGCAGGTCGGCCCGCCCGGTGACTGTGGCGTTGCGCGGCAGCAGGCCGAGCAGGGCGTGCGCGAGGACGGACTTGCCGCACCCGGACTCGCCGACCACGGCAAGCAGCTCGCCGGGCCGCAGCGTGAGGCTCAGGTCGGTGACGGCGTGCACGACGGCGTCCCGCAGCCGGAAGCGGACGGTCAGCCCGTCAACGGTCAGCAGCGCCGGGGCGGTCACAGGTGCAGCTCCGCCCGTACGCGCGGGTCGAGGCGGTCGCGCCAGCGGCCGGTGAGCGCGGCGAGCGCCAGCGTGGCCGCCACGAGCAGGAGGCCGGGGACGATGCTGGCCCACCAGGCGCCGGTGAGCAGGGACCGCTGCCCGTCGTTGATCATGTTGCCGATCGAGGCCAGGTGCGGCGGCAGGCCGAGGCCGAGGAAGGACAGCGCGGTCTCGTGCCAGACGGCGTGCGGCACCATGAGCGTGGTCGCCAGCGCCAGGCGCGGCAGCACGTGCGGCAGCAGGTGCCGGGTGAGCACCCGGGCCCGGCTCGCGCCGCCGGAGATCGCGGCGTCCACGAACGGCCGGTTACGCAGGCTGAGCAGCTCGGAGCGGACGATCCGGGCGGTGGACAGCCAGTGCGTCAGCGCGATGGACGCGATCACCGCGCCCAGGCTGGGACGCAGCATCGCCACGATGAAGATGCCGAGCAGCAGGTGCGGCAGCGCGGCGACGGTGTCCACGACGCGCATGAGCGCCCTGTCGACCCAGCCGCCGACGCTGCCGGCGAGCGCGCCGACCAGGCCGCCGATGACGGCGGCGACGAGCGCCGCGACCGCGCCGACGAGCAGCGAGACGCGCAGGCCGTAGAGGCTGCGCACAGCCACGTCGCGGCCGAGGTCGTCGGTGCCGGCCAGGTGCTCCGGCGAGGGCGCGAGCCGGGTACGGGAGAGGTCGACGGCGCTCTGGTCCAGCGGCCACAGGACCGGGGCGAGCAGCGCGGCGGCCACGACACCGGCGAGCATGACGACGGCGACTGTCGTGCCCACGCTGCCGGGACGGCGCAGGCGCCGGACGCGCGCGGGGAGGGCGAGGTCAGTCATCGAGGCGTACCCGGGGGTCGGCGGCGGCGTAGGCGAGGTCGGTGAGCAGATTCGCGGTCAGCACCACGACGGCGGTGGCCAGCGTCGTGGCCGCGAGCAGCGGGAAGTCGGCGCCCAGCGCCGCCTCGACGGTGACCGCGCCGAGCCCGGGCAGGGAGAACACGGTCTCCACCAGGACCGCGCCGCCGACGAGTTCGGGCAGGTGCGTGCCGACCAGGGTGAGGAACGGCAGCAGCGCGGTACGCAGCGCGTGTCCGAACAGGACGACCCGGCCGGGCAGCCCTCGGGCGCGGGCGGCCAGGACGTGGTCGTCGCGCAGGCTCTCGGCGACCGCGTCTCGGACGAACAGCACGAACCACGGGGCCTGGGAGATCGCCAGCACTGTCACCGGCAGCACCAGGTGCCGGGCCACGTCGGCCGGGTCGGTGCCGGTGGCGGTGATGTCGGTGAGCCCCCCGGCGGGCAACCAGCCGAGGGTGAGGGCGAACACGGCGATGGCCGCGAGACCGATCCAGAACACCGGCATGGACTGCACCGCGTACGCGACGGCGCGCAGCGCCCTGTCGAACCAGCCACCCCGCCGGTACGCGGCCAGCGTGCCCAGCAGCACGCTCGCCACCAGCACCAGGGCCAGCGCGGTGCCGACGAGCAGCAGCGTCCAGCCGGCCCGGGACGCGAGCACGGACGTGACCGGTTCGTGCCGGCTGGTCGACCAGCCCAGGTCGCCACGCAGCAGGTTGCCGACCCAGCGGGCGTACCGCACCGGCAGCGGGTCGTCGACGCCCCAGTTGGCGCGGATCTGCGCCAGGTTCTCCTCGCTGGTGGTGAACGCCGCCGCGCCCGCGTACTGCTGGGCCGGGTCGATCGGGGAGGCGGCGCCGAGGGCGAACATGCCCATGCTTGTCGCGGCCAGCACCGGTACTGCGACCAGCAGCCGGCGCCGGACCACGACGCCTGCCCCGGCCAGCCGCCGCCGGCCGGTCACGACTTCTTCGTCCAGGTGTGCACGTTCCACCAGATGCTGTTGGCGACGTCGTGCTCGTGCGGCTCGACCCGCGGCGTCACCCCGGTCACGGAGTCCTTCAGCACGTAGGTGTGCTGGAGGTAGGTGAGGAACACCCACGGCACGTCGGCGGCGAGCTGCTTCTGGAACGTGGCGTACGCGGCCTTGCGGGCGGCCGGGTCGGCGTTGTCCCGGCCGGCCTGCAACGCGGCGTCGGTGACCGCCGAGCGGTACGAGCCGGGGTTGAAGAAGCCCTGCCCGGCGAAGGCCGAGCTGAACAGCTTGTAGGAGACGAAGTCCGGGTCGTACGGCGTGCCGTAGCCCATGATCAGCGCGTCCGTCTTCATCCGCGGGGTGATCGCGTCCCAGGTCAGGCCCTCCGGCGTGACAGTGATGCCGACCTTCTTCGCGTCGGCGACGACGGCCAGGGCCAGTTCCTTGCGCAGGCTGTCGGTGGCCGGGTACAGGATCGTGAACGCGGCCTGCCGCCCGTCCTTGACGCGGATGCCGTCCGGGCCGGGCTTCCACCCGGCGGCGTCCAGCGCGGCGGTCGCCGCGGCGGTGTCGGCGGCCGGCTTGCCGACGATCGACGGCTCGGCGTATTCCGACGTGGGCGGCACCGGCCCGAACGCGGGCTCCCCGGCGCCGCCGAGCACACCGGTCACCATGGCCTGCCGGTCCACCGCGACGTTCAGCGCCCGCCGGATCGCCAGGTCGGCGGTGACCGGGTTGCCCATCGGCAGCATGACGCCCCGGTAGTCGGCGGTCGGCACCTTGTGCACCCGGTAGCCGTCGCGGCTCTCGAAGCCGGAGGCGAGCTTCGGCGCCAGCTCCGCCGCGTCGAACTCACCGGCCCGCGTCCGCTGGGCCCGGACGTTGTCGTCGGCGACGAACGCCACCACCACGCCGGAGTTCGCCGGCTTGCCGTCCCAGTACGCCTCGTTCGCCGCAAGCACGAGCCGGTCGCCGGGGGTCCAGGACGTGAACCGGTACGGGCCGGTGCCGACCGGCTTGCGGTTGAAGGCGGCTTTGTTGACGTCCTGTCCGGCGAACGCCTTCGCCGGGACGATCCCCAGCGCCAGCCGTTGCGGGAACGGCGCGTAGGCGTACTTCAGGGTGAACACCACAGTCGCCGGGTCGGGCGCGGCGACGGAGGCGAGCATGTCCAGATCGGAACGCAGCGTGGAGTCGACCCTCGGGTCGAGCACCGCCTGGTAGGTGAAGACCACGTCCTGCGCGGTGAGCGGGCTGCCGTCGTGGAACCGCACGCCCTCGCGCAGCTTCGCGGTGACCGTCTTCCCGTCCGCCGAGACGGTGGGCAGCTCGCGGGCCAACGCCGGCACCAGTTGGTTGCGGGCGTCCCGGGCGACCAGCCCGTCGAAGATCAACGACGCGCCGTCGACCCCGTAGTTGAGCACCGGATTGAGCGTGTCCGGCTCACCGGCGGTGGCGACCACCACCGTGCCGGCCCCGCTCGTGCCGGTCGACGCCGTCGGCGACGAGCAGGCGGCAGCGAGCAGGGCGGCGGCGAGCAGGGCGGCGGCGAGCAGGGCGGCGGCGAGCACCGCCGCCACGCGTACGGGCATGGGCCTGATCCCCACCGGCAGCTCCTTCGGACCGTCGTCCCGGCAGCAACCGGGCGGGTGCCCCGGCGAAGATCAGATCATCGCGTGCCCGGGCACCCACCCGTTGCTGCCAGCATCCTGTAGTTGCAAATTTTATGCAATAGAGCCGCGTCGACGGCCACGGCCTCCGGCGTCCCGCTCGCCAGGCGACCCGCGAGCAGGCTGAATATGCTCGACTGGTGGAGAACAGCGAACGGGCGGTAGTGGCCGGCATACTGCAGGCGGCCGAGGACGGCGCACCGGTGGAGGCGGTCGAGGCCGTCACCGCCACCATCGCCGCAGCCCTGAACGCACTGAGCGTCTCGCTGCTCATCGCCGACCTCAGCGGTCGCGCGCTGGTCCGGCTGACCCATCAGCCGGCTGACGACGGTCCCGGCCGTCGACAGGACGAGGAGGCCGCCGAGGTCCTCCCCTTCGACGGCGGGCCCTACGAGCAGGCACTACGCCAGCAGACCGCCCGGGTGATCCCCGGTCACGGCCGGTGGACGGTGGTCGCGCCGGTCACCGAGCGAGGAGAGGCGATCGGCCTTCTGGAGATCGACCTGCCCGGCGAGCCGGACGACGCGGCGGTCGCCCGGATCGCCCGTACGGCGCACGCGCTGGCGTTCGTCGTCATCGCCAACCGCCGGCACACCGACCTGTTCGAGTGGGGGCAGCGCACCACGCCGTTCAGCCTCTCCGCCGAGATCCAACGCCGGCTCCTGCCCGCCTCGTTCACCTGCGAGGCCGGCGCCTTCACGCTCTCCGGCTGGCTGGAGCCGGCCGCCAGCGTCGGTGGGGACACTTTCGACTACAGCCTGGCGCGAGACGTCCTGCACCTCAGCGTCACCGACGCCATGGGGCACGGCGTGGCGAGCGCGCTCACCGCCACCCTCGGCGTCGGCAGCCTGCGCAACACGCGGCGGCGCGGCGGCAGCCTCGTCGCCCAGGCCGAGGAGGCCAACCGGGCCATCGCCCAGCACGCCAACGTGCGCGGCGCGTACGTCACAGCCGTGCTGGGCCGCGTCGACCTGCCCACCGGCCGGTGCGAACTGCTCAACGCCGGTCACATCCCACCGATGCTGGTCCGCGGCGGCCGGGTCCTGCCGGTGGACCTGCCGGCCAACTTCCCGCTCGGCATGTTCCCCGAGGAGGGCTTCCGCAGCGGGGAGCTGTCCCTGCTGCCCGGCGACCGGCTGGTGCTGGTCACCGACGGCATGCGGGACCGCAACGCCGCCGACGTCGACCTGCCCGCCACCCTGCTCCGCCTCGCCCACTTGCACCCCCGCGAGGCGGTGCGAGCGCTGTCCGACGCGGTGCTGGCAGCCGCCGGGCCGGTCCTGGACGACGACGCCACGATGCTCGTCATCGACTGGTACGACGGTCACGGGCCACGGAACACCACCGCCGGCGCCGACCCCGCCCGCGTCAGCCCCGACGAGTGACGCTCAGCGCACCGCCGCCGGTGAGGCCTCCTCCGCCTCTCGCACCGTCTCGAAAAGTGGGATGACGCGGTCCACCGAGGTGATCGAGAAAACCTTGCGTACCGGCTGGCGCACGCCGGCCAGACCCATCCAGCCCTCGCGTTCCCGCAGGCTCTTGTAGGCGAGCACGAGTGCGCCCAGGCCGCTGGAGTCCACGAACCCGACCTGGGTCAGGTCGACGACCACCGCCCCCGCACCGGCCTCCACCACCTCGAGCAACCGGTCACGCAACTGCGGCGCGCTGGCCATGTCCAGATCACCGGCGACCTCGATCACCGGGCCGACAGGCCCCTGCCTGGTCGTCAGCGAGAACTCCACCAATCCCCCTCGACGCTAGCCGGTATGGCTGGTCCCATCCACGGTGCCAGAAGTCGGCTCCGATCGCCTCCCGTGGGTCCGGGTAAGTCACGGCGGCCGCCCGCCGGGTGGCGCAGGACACGCCGGTGCCGGTCACGTATCGAATTGTTCCGCCTTCCGAGCAACCTCGGGCGCCACAACCGACGTGACTATCCCGAATCTGATCGGAGGTCCGAATGAGTGATCGCGACACGGCGTTCGCCGAGTACTTCTCGGCGAGGCACCACGCCATGCGCGCCACCGCGTACTTGCTCTGCGGTGACTGGCACCGCGCGCGGAGGATCTGGTCCAGACCGGGTTCACCAAGCTGTACCTGGCCTGGGACCGGATCGCCCGGCACGAGGTGCTCGACTCCTACCTGCGCCAGATCATCGTCCGGTCCTTCCTCGACGAACGGCGGCGGGGCTGGTGGCGGCGGGAACGGGTGGGCACGCCCGACGCCGATTCGCCGATGCCGGCGAGTCCGCACGAGGACCGGCTCGTGATGCTCCAGGCGCTCGCCGCCGTACCGCCCCGGCAGCGGGCCGTCCTGGTCCTCCGCTACTGGGAGGACCTGCCGATCGACGAGGTGGCGGCGCTGCTGGACTGCTCGCCGGGAACGGTGAAGAGCCAGTCCGCCCGCGGCCTCGACACGTTGCGCGGTCTCCTGTCACCCGTGCACTCACCGAGCGAGAAGGGGCAACGATGAACGGAGAACAGCTGCGCGAGGCTCTTCGCGACGAGATGCTCAGCGTCGCCACGGCACCGCGACTCAGCGTCGACGGCATGCTGCGTACCGCCCGGCGGGCTCGCAACAGGCGGCGAGCCGTCCGGGCGTGCGCCGGGTCGGCGACGGCGGTTCTCGCGGTCGCGGGCGTCGTGGCCATCTCCACCCCGGACGGCGGCGATCGTCGCCCACCGGCCGCGCTGCCGCAGGCCGCCCCGCCGCCGTCGGCGGACAAAAGCGCCGAACCGATGCCGACCGGGCCCGACGGCCTGCCGCAGGAGGACCGCACCGCACGGGCGGGCACCCGGTACGACCAGGGCGCCCTGCTGCTCGACCGGCTCCTCGCCGGGGTGCCCGCCGGCTACACCGCCGAGAAGACCACGCCCGGCGGGACCGGCGAGAAGACGCCGGGGACGCATCAGGCGGACTTCACCGGCCGGGTCGACGGCGTCGAGGTGTGGAGCTACATGGCCTCTGTCGACGTGGCAAAGGGGACGTGGAAGGGACGCCTGCTCACCGAGGTGCACACGCCTGGGAACCGGCTGCCGGCCGAACCGTGCGCCCTGGCCCGTGAGTTCTGGCGCATGGGTGGCGAGTGCCAGCCGGTGACCGTCGGCGACGCGACGGTGGGCGTGGTGGTCCGGCCCGGCGCGGACGACCGGTTCGACCAGTGGGCCGCCTACCGGCACCCGGACGGCGTGGTGGTCTTCGTCGCGCAGGGCTCGTACGACAGGCAGACGCCCGCCGCGCCGCTGCCGTTCACCGCGCACGAACTGGCGGCTCTCGCGGTCGACGAACGGCTGCACCTGCGGTAGCCGCCGCACGGGCGCGCCTGAACTACCCTCGCCGCGGTGGACACTGTGGAGATCGATGCGCCTGTCGTCGGCGTGACCGTCTACCCGGACCGCGCCCGGGTCACCCGCCGCGGCGGCGTCCGCCTGGCCGCCGGCGACCACCGGGTACGCGTCGCCCCGCTCCCGCCGGGCCTGCGCCGGGACTCGATCCGGGTGGGTGGCCGGGGCGCGGTGACGGTGCTCGGGGTGGACGTGACCGCGTGGCGGCGGGCGCGCAGCACCGACGCCCAGGTCGTCGAGCTGGAACGGCGGCGCCGGGAACTCGCCGACGAGCTGGCCGAGGTCGGTGACACCGACGCGATCGAGGACCAGCGCGGTGAGTTCCTCACCCGGCTGGCCGAGCGCGCGGGTGGCACGTACGCCCGGGCGCTGGCCGCCGGCGACGCGGCCCCGGCCGACGTCGCGGCCTTCACCGACTCGGTGTCCGGTCAGCTCGCCGAGTCACGCGCCCGGCGGCGCGGGCTGGCCCGGCGGCGCACCGAGCTGGCCGAGGAACTGGCCGCTGTCGACCGGGAACTGGACGCGACGCGTGGCAAGCGGGAGCCGGACCGGCTGGCGGCCGACGTCTCCGTCTCGGTGGACGCGGACGACACCGAGGTGGAGCTGGAGCTGACGTACCTGGTGGACGGCGCCCGCTGGACGCCCTCCTACGACCTGCGGCTGGTCGGGGACACCATGACCGTCACCTGGTTCGGGCTGGTCAGCCAGGGCACCGGGGAGGACTGGCCGGAGTGCGAGCTCCAGCTCTCCACCGCCCGCCCGGCGGCGGCCAGCGGCGTACCCGAATTGTCGCCCTGGTATCTCGACCGGCTCCGGCCGCAGCCGCCGATGGCCATGTCGGCCGCGTCGTTCGGCGGCATGGTGCCGCCGCCGGCGCCCGGCGCGGCGCCGGCGGGCCGTCCGGAGACGGCGCGGGCCGCGGCGCCCCGGCCCGCGGTGCGGGAGAGCGTCGCCGAGGCCGAGCAGGGAGTGACGGCGGCTACCTACCGGCCCGCCCGGCCGGTGGCGGTGCCCGCCGACGGCGGCACGCACCGGGTCACCATCGCGGTGCTGGAGCTGCCGGCCCGGCTGGACCACGTGACCGTGCCGGTGCGCGCCGCCGAGGCGCACCTGCGGGCGACGGTACGCAACACGTCGGAGCACACGCTGCTGCCCGGCCGGGCGTCGGTGTTCCACGGCGCGGACTTCGTGGCGGCGACGCGGCTGACGACGTGGGCGCCGGGCGAGGAGACCGAGCTGGCGCTCGGGGTGGACGACCGGCTGCGGGTGGAGCGGAAGCTGTCCCGGCGCACCGAGAGCAGGGCCACGCTCGGGTCGACGCGGCGGCGGGAGGTGGAGTACCGGATCACGGTGGCGAACCACACGCCCCGGGCGGCCACGGTCGAGGTGCGCGATCAGCTACCCGTGTCCCGGGACGAGGCGGTGGTGGTACGCGAGACCACGCTGACGCCGCCGCCGGTCGAGCGTACGGAGCTGGGCGAGCTGACCTGGCGGCTGTCGCTGGCGCCCGGCGAGAGCGGCGAGATCGTCCTGGGCTTCCGGGTGGAACTGGCGAAGGGCGTCGAGCTGACCGGCTGGCGGGAGTAGCCGCGCACGCGTTAAGAAGGGCCCCTTCTTATGCGGAATGCGTTAAGAAGGGGCCCTTCCTTCGGTCTCAGAGGCGACGGCGGCCGTAGGCGCCGGCGAAGATGGCGACGCCGATGGCGGCGAAGCCGA
This sequence comes from Micromonospora sp. NPDC049151, assembly GCF_040648395.1. Classification (NCBI taxonomy): domain Bacteria; kingdom Bacillati; phylum Actinomycetota; class Actinomycetes; order Micromonosporales; family Micromonosporaceae; genus Micromonospora; species Micromonospora sp. NPDC049151. The sequence goes on along the minus strand of NZ_JBEZDP010000007.1, from coordinate 148,876 downwards.
CCTGGAGCGCCAGCTCGATCCAGTCGATGCCGGCGGTGTCGTCGACACCGAACGCGCCGGCCACCAGGGTGCCGACGATCGCGGCGACCACACCGATGAGCAGGGTCAGCCAGATCGGGATGTTCTGCTTGCCCGGTACCACCAGGCGCCCGAGCGCACCGATGATGAGACCGATGATGAGCGCGGTGAAGAAACCCGTGACCTCCACGAGAGCCGTCCTTCCCTCGGATGTGTTGGCGACTGGCTGGTTGCCCAGATCAACCACTCGACCAAACCCGGAAGCCGCTTTCGTCACGGAACTGTCATGACCGCCACTGATCAGTGGTCCGAGTGTTGGCGGCGGCGGGCAGCGCCCGGCGGCTCCTCCCGGTCGATGCGCAGTTCCCGTTCCAGCTCGGCGATCACCATGCGGAGGTCGTCCAGGCGCTGGCTGATCGCGATCCGGTCCACCTCGTCCGGGATCCCGTCGCCGTCTTCGTCGTAGTCCGGGGCCAGCCCTTCGGTCATCTCCAGCCGGCGCGCCTCCTCCATCGAGTTGACGATGACGGCGATGAGGATGTTCAGCAGGAGGTTCACCGCGATCATGACGAAGCTGACGTAGTAGAGCAGCGTCCACGGCGACACCTCCAGACCCTGTTCCAGCAGGTCCGGCAGCGTCTCCAGGGACAGCAGCACGAACAGCGTGACGAGCGAGCGGCCGATGTCGCCGTACTGCTCGGGGTAACGGTCACCGAAGATCAGCCAGCCCGCCATGCCGTACACGTAGAGCGTGACGGCGGCGAGCGCGAGGAAGGCCGCGACGCCGGGCAGGCTGCGCCACAGCGCGTTGACGATGGTCCGCAGACCGGGTGAGAAGCGGACCAGACGCAGGACGCGGGCGACCCGGATGAACCGCAGCACCGCCGAGTCGCCGCGCAGGCCCGGGATGAAGATGGCCGCGGTGACCAGCAGGTCGAAGACGTTCCAGCCGTGCCGGAAGAAGTCCTGCGGGCGGCGGCCGTACGCGAGCACCCGGATGGTGATCTCCACGACGAAGATCGCCCGGAACGTCCACTCCGTCCACCGCAGCACCGGCTCGGCGGCGCCGAGGTTCGGGTACGTCTCGATGCCCAGCACGATCCCGTTGGCCATGATGAGCACCACGATGGCCACCTCGAACGGCCGGGACGCGACGAGCCGGGCACAGTGGCCGGCCAGCCCTCGTCTTCCGTCGCTGGTCCGGCGTCCGCCGCGCGGCGCCGGAACCGTGTCCCCGATCAGCGTTCCGCTCCGGAGCACCGAGGCCGGAGGACACGCGAACGACAGGGGGTAGCCACCCGGACACTTTAGTGGATCACCGATGACCGGTGCTCCGGCCCGGCCCGGCTCACAGCCAGCCGCGGCGCTTGAACAGCAGATAGAGCGCGCCGCAGACGGCGAGCATCAGGACGATCGCGAACAGGTAGCCGTACCGCCAGCCCAGCTCCGGCATGTGGGTGAAGTTCATCCCGTAGACGGTGCCGATCAGGGTCGGCGCGAACAGGATCGCCGCCCACGCGGAGACCCGTTTGATCTCCTCGTTCTGCTCGAAGCTCGCCGCGGTCAGGCTGCGCATCTCCTCGTTCTGCGCCTGCGACACCAGCGTGGCGTTGACGGTGAGGATGTTCTGGAGCAGATGCCGGAACCCGTCCACCCGCTCCACCACCTGGGTCAGGTGGTCGGCCACGTCACGCAGCCGGCGGCGCAGTTCCTCGTCCGTGCCGTACCTGTCGAAGCCGTGTGTGAGCTCGTCCACGACCTTCAGCAGCGGCCGGGCGGCCCGCTGGAACTGGATCACCTCGCGGCTCAGCTCGTAGATGCGGCGGCTGGCGTTCGGGTCGCCGCCGAACACCTCGGTCTCGATCTCGTCGATGTCGTTCTCCAGCCCGGCCACCACCGGCGCGTAGCCGTCCACCACCCGGTCCAGCACGGCGTAGAGCACGGCTTCCGGGCCGAGCGCGAGCACCTCCGGCTCGGCCTCCAGCCGCCGCCGTACGCCGGCCAGGTCGGGCGTGCCGCCGTGCCGCACGGTGATCACGAAACCGGGGCCGAGGAACAGGTGCAGCTCGGCGAACTCGACCGCGTCCCGCGCGTCCAGGTAGCGGGCGGCGCGCAGCACCACGAACAGGGTGTCGCCGTAGCGTTCCAGCTTGGGACGCTGGTGGGCGTTGATCGCGTCCTCGACGGCCAGGTCGGGGAGCTGGAACTCGGCGGCCAGCGTGGCCACCTCCTCCCGGCCCGGCCGGCGCAGCCCGATCCAGGCCATCGCGTCGTCGAGCTGTTGCAGGCAGCGGAACGTGTCGGCGAGGCTGACCGGCGACGCCCGGCGTACGCCGCCGACGTAGACGCCGCTGTCGACCAGCCCGTCGGGGCGCTCCGGTTCGGCCACGCCGGCGTCGATGGCGTGCTCGTCCAGTTGCCGGCCGAACCCCTCCGAGGACCGGTTGTCCGCCATGCCCCTCCCCCGCCGCCCGACCGGCTCGCCGAATCCCCCGCCGGCGCCCGCGCAAACGTCAGGGGCGGTAGCGGTAGCCCATGCCCGGCTCGGTGATCAGGTGCCGGGGCCGGGCCGGGTCGTCCTCCAGCTTGCGCCGCAGCTGGGCCATGTACTGCCGCAGGTAGTTCGTCTCGTGGTGGTACTCCGGTCCCCACACGTCGTGCAGCAACTGGCGCTGGCTGACCAGCTTGCCCGGGTTGCGCAGCAGCTTCTCCAGCATGGCCCACTGGGTGGGGGTGAGCTTGACCTCGACGCCGTCGTCCCGGGTGACGGTCCGGTCGGCCAGGTCGACGGTGTGGCGGCCGATCCGCAGCGCGGGCACGGCGGGCGAGGCGGCGGCGAGCCGTCGGGTCACCGCGCGGATGCGGGCCAGCAGTTCGTCCACCCCGAACGGCTTCGTCACGTAGTCGTCGGCGCCCGCGTCGAGCGCGGCCACCTTGTCCTCGCTGCCGGCCCGGCCGGAGAGCACGATGATCGGCACACCGGTCCAGCCGCGCAGGCCCCGGATGACCTCGGTGCCGTCCAGGTCGGGCAGGCCGAGGTCGAGCACCACCAGGTCCGGCGGGTGCCCGGCGGCGGCCTTGAGCGCGGCGGCGCCGCTGTCGGCCACCTGCACGTCGTAGCCCCGGGCGCGCAGGTTGATCCGCAGGGCGCGCAGGATCTGCGGCTCGTCGTCGACGACCAGGATCCGGGTCATTCCCGCTGCCCCTCCGGCTGGCTGGCGGCCGGCAGCCGCAGCACCATGGTGAGACCGCCACCGGGCGTGGTCTCCGGGGTGATGCTGCCACCCATCGCCTCGGCCAGTCCCCGGGACAGCGCCAGCCCCAGACCCACCCCGGTCTGGTTGTCCCGGTCGCCGAGGCGCTGGAACGGCAGGAAGACGTGCTCCCACTGGTCCGCCGGGATGCCCGGCCCGGTGTCGATCACCCGCAGCTCGACCTGTCCGGCGTGCGCGCTGCCGGTGATCGCCGGCGGCCGCCCGGGCGGGCTGTGCCGCAGCGCGTTCGCCACGATGTTGACGAGCACCCGCTCCAGCAGGCCCGGGTCGGCCAGCGCCGCCGGCAGGTCGGCCGGGATGTCCGTGGTCACCTCGGCCGCCGCCGCACCCAGTTCGTCGAGCGCCAGGGGTACGGCGTCCTCCAGCCCGATCGCTGTGGCGCGCACGCCCAGCGCGCCGGCCTGCAACCGGCTCATGTCGAGCAGGTTCGCCACCAGCCGGCCCAGCCGGTCCAGCGACTCGTCGGCGGTGGCGAGCAGTTCCTCCCGGTCGTCCGCGTCGAACTCGACGTCGTGACTGCGCAGGCTGCTCACCGCCGCCTTGGCGGATGCCAGTGGCGTACGCAGGTCGTGACTGACCGCCGCGAGCAGCGCGGTCCGCATCCGGTCGGCGGAGGCCAGCGGGCGGGCGGTGGCGGCCTCCTCGGCCAGCCGTTCCTGGCGCAGCGCGACGGCGGCCTGCGCGGCGAACGCCTCGACCACCCGCCGGTCGGCCGCCTCCAGCCGCCGCCCGGCGAGCACCACGCTGAGCCGGTCGTCCACAGGCACCACCGTCTCCCCCGCGCTCGGGCTGCCAGGCGGCCGGTCGCCGACGCTCGCCACCACCCGCCAGGCGTCCGCCTCCCGGGCACGCGCCGGGCGGCCCCCGCCCTCGTCGGTCAGCTCCAGCACGCTCACCGCGCGCAGCCCGAACGTCTCCCGCAGCCGGTCCAGCAGCGCGGGCAGCGGTCGCTCGCCGCGCAGCACGCTGCCCGCGACGGTGGCCAGCGTCTGCGCGTCGGCGGAGGCCCGGGCCGCCTCCCGGGTACGCCGGGCCGCCACGTCGACCACCCAGCTCACCGCGATGGCGACGCCGACGAACACACCCAGGGCGAGCAGGTTGTCCGCCTCGGCGATGGTGAGCGTCCGGTACGGCGGGGTGAAGAACCAGTTGAGCAGCAGCGAGCCGCCGAGCGCGGCGACCAGCGCCGGCCACAGCCCGCCGACCAGCGCCACGCCCACCACACCGGCGAGGAACAGCAGGATGTCGTTGGTCAGGGTGAGATCGGGCAGCGTCCGCAGCAGCAGCGTGAGCGCCGGCATGCCGAGCAGCGCGAGCGCGTACCCGATCAGCCGTCGCCGCCGGGACAGCGCGGCGGGCACCGCCGTGCCCCGGCGCCCGCGCCCCGCCTGCGGGTGGGTGACCAGGTGCACGTCGATCGGGCCGGACAGCGCGGTGGTGGTCACCCCCACGCCCCGCGCGAACACCTGCGCGAACCGGCCCCGGCGGCTCGCGCCGAGCACGAGCTGGGTGGCGTTGACACCCCGGGCGAAGTCGAGCAGCGCCGCCGGGATGTCGGTGCCGAGCACCTGGTGGTACGTGCCGCCCAAACTCTCCACCAGCACCCGCTGCCGGGCCAGCTGGGCCGGGTCGGCGCCGGCCAGCCCGTCGCTGCGCGCGACGTGCACGGCGAGCAGGTCGGCGCCCTTGCTGCGGGCGGCGATCCGGGCGGCCCGGCGGATCAGCGTCTCGCCCTCCGGGCCGCCGGTCAGCGCGACGACCACCCGTTCCCGCGCCTCCCAGGTGTCGGAGATGCCCTGCTGGGCGCGGTACGCGTCGAGCTGTTCGTCGACCTTGTCGGCCAGCCACAGCAGCGCCAGTTCGCGCAGCGCGGTGAGGTTGCCGACCCGGAAGTAGTTGCCCAGCGCGGCGTCGATCCTGTCGGGCCGGTAGATGTTGCCGTGCGCCATCCGGCGGCGCAGCGCCTCCGGCGTCATGTCCACCAGCTCGACCTGCTCGGCGGCCCGGACCACCTGGTCCGGCACGGTCTCCCGCTGGGTGGTGCCGGTGATCTGCGCGACCACGTCGTTCAGCGACTCCAGGTGCTGCACGTTGACGGTGGAGAGCACGCTGATCCCGGCGTCGAGCAACGCCCGCACGTCCTGCCAGCGCTTGTCGTGACGGGAGCCGGGCACGTTCGTGTGGGCCAGTTCGTCCACCACCACGACCTCGGGCCGCCGGGCCAGCACCGCGTCCAGGTCCATCTCGGTGAACTCGACGCCCCGGTAGGTCGTCGACCGGCGCGGCACCGTCTCCAGGTCGCCGATCATCTCGGCGGTGTGCCGGCGGCCGTGCGTCTCGACCAGGCCGATCACCACGTCGGTGCCGCGCTCGGCCCGGCGCTGGGCCTCCTCCAGCATCGCGTACGTCTTGCCGACGCCCGGGGCGGCCCCGAGATAGATCCGCAGTTCACCCCTGCCCACGCCCCCATCCTCCCTGAGCGCAAGGAAGGGCCCCCTGTTAACGCCTCGCGAGGTGAAGGGGGCCCTTCTTAACGCCTCCGTCAGCGCGCCGGGAACGCCTCGTCCAGCGCGAGGTTGAGTTCCAGCACGTTCACACCGGGCTCGCCCATGAAGCCCAGCGCCCGGCCGGTGGTGTGCTCGGCGACCAGCCGCCGTACCGCAGCCGGGTCCGCGCCGCGCTCCCGCGCCACCCGGGCCACCTGGATCTCCGCGTACGCCGGGGAGATGTGCGGGTCGAGGCCGCTGCCGCTGGCGGTGACCGCGTCGGCCGGCACGGCGGGCCGGGCCGGACCGTCCCCGCGTACCGGTGTGACGATGCCGCCCTCGGCCACGTAGTCGTGGCCGGGCCGGGCCGCCTCCACCGGCACGCCCTGCCACGTGGCGACGAACGGTGTGGCGGATGCGGCCTGGTTGACGCTCACCACGCGGGTGATCCGGCCGGTGAGACCGTCGGCGCGGAACACGGCGAGCACCGCGCCCACCCCGTCCGGCGTGCAGTACGGGCGCCGCCCGTCCACGCCGTCCAGTTCCCCGACCGCCTTGCTGCGGGCGCAGACCTGGGTGAGCAGGCTCTGCGCCGAGGTCTCCGGGTCGCCGGTGAGCGTGTCCACCACGCTCACCGGGCCGAGGTTGCCCGCCGCCGTCGAGGTCGGGTCGTAGCCGTCCCCGGCGGCCGACGGGCGGGACTGGAAGTAGCGCGGTACGGGGTTGCCGTCCGCGTCGGTGAACGACTGGCCGATCAGCGAGCTGCCGACGGTCCGTCCGCCGACGGTGCGCAGCGAGCCGTCGGCCCTGCCGTCGAGGCCGGGGAGCCGGCCCACGGCGACCAGGGAGAGCGGGTAGACCAGGCCGAGCAGCACGGTGAAGACGAGCACCGCGCGCAGGGCGGCCAGGTGCTGGGAGAGCCAACTGGGAAGGCGCATCACGAGATCCCCGGGACGAACTGGACGAGCAGGTCGATGAGCTTGATGCCGGCGAACGGCACCACGATGCCGCCGAGGCCGTAGAGCAGGAGGTTGCGGCGCAGCAACGTGGAGGCGCCGGCCGGGCGGTAGCGCACGCCGCGCAACGCCAGCGGGATCAACGCCACGATGACCACCGCGTTGAAGACGACTGCGGAGAGGATCGCCGACTCGGGGCTTTCCAGGCGCATGATGTTGAGCCGGTCCAGCGACGGGTAGATGCCGGCGAACATGGCCGGGATGATCGCGAAGTACTTCGCGATGTCGTTGGCGATGCTGAACGTCGTCAGCGCGCCCCGGGTGATCAGCAGTTGCTTGCCGATCTCCACGATCTCGATCAGCTTGGTCGGGTCGGAGTCGAGGTCGACCATGTTGCCGGCCTCCTTCGCGGCCGACGTGCCGGTGTTCATGGCGACGCCGACGTCCGCCTGGGCCAGCGCGGGCGCGTCGTTCGTGCCGTCGCCGGTCATCGCCACGAGCCGGCCCCCCTCCTGTTCCTTCTTGATCAGGGCGAGCTTGTCCTCCGGCGTGGCCTCGGCGAGGAAGTCGTCCACGCCCGCCTCGTCGGCGATCGCCTTCGCGGTACGCGGGTTGTCGCCGGTGATCATCACGGTCCGGATGCCCATCCGGCGCATCTCGTCGAAGCGCTCCCGCATCCCGGCCTTCACCACGTCCTTGAGGTGGATGACGCCGAGCGTCCGGGCCGGTTCCCCGGCGGTGTGCTCGGCCACCACGAGCGGCGTGCCGCCGCTGCCGCTGATCGCGTCGACCAGTTCGCCCACCTGCTCGGTCGGGTGGCCGCCGTTCTCGCGTACCCACTTCGTCACCGCGGCGGCGGCGCCCTTGCGGACGTGCCGGACGCCGCCGTCGGCGTCCAGGTCGACGCCGCTCATCCGGGTCTGCGCGGTGAACGGCACGAACGTGGCGTGCGGGATGAGGCCGGGCTCGCGCTCGCGCAGCCCGTACCCGTTCTTCGCCAGCACCACCACCGAGCGGCCCTCGGGGGTCTCGTCGGCCAGGCTGGACAGTTGCGCCGCGTCGGCGAGCGTGGCCGCGTCCACGCCGGTCACCGGCAGGAACTCGGCGGCCTGCCGGTTGCCGAGCGTGATCGTGCCGGTCTTGTCCAGCAGCAGCGTGCTGACGTCGCCGGCCGCCTCGACCGCCCGGCCGCTCATCGCCAGCACGTTGCGCTGCACGAGCCGGTCCATGCCGGCGATGCCGATCGCGGACAGCAACGCGCCGATGGTGGTCGGGATGAGACAGACAAGCAGCGACACGAGTACGACGCCGGTGACGCCGGAGTCGGTGATCGCGGCGGTGTCAGGCGCCGCGGCCTGGTAGCCCTTCGCGAAGATCGCCATGGGCTGGAGCGTGACGACGGCGAGCAGGAAGATGATCGTCAGCGCGGCCAGCAGGATGTTCAACGCGATCTCGTTCGGCGTCTTCTGCCGGTTGGCGCCCTCGACCAGCGCGATCATCCGGTCGATGAAGCTCTCGCCCGGCTTCTGGGTGATCCGGACGACGATCCGGTCGGAGAGCACCCGGGTGCCCCCGGTGACCGCGCTGCGGTCGCCGCCGGACTCCCGGATCACCGGGGCGGACTCGCCGGTGATCGCCGACTCGTCGACGCTGGCGATGCCCTCGACCACGTCGCCGTCGCCCGGGATGACCTGCCCGGCCTCGACCAGGACGACGTCGCCCTGCCGCAGTTGCGGCGCGGGCACCGCCTCGTCCCGGTACGCGTTCGCGGCGGCGCCCGGCGTCCAGCCGACGAGTCGCGTGGCGACGGTGTCCTGCTTGGCCCGGCGCAGCGTGTCGGCCTGCGCCTTGCCGCGTCCCTCGGCGACCGCCTCGGCCAGGTTCGCGAAGATCACGGTGAGCCAGAGCCAGACGGTGATCGAGACCGCGAAGACCGACGGGTCGGCCACCGCGAGCACAGTGGTGAACAGCGCGCCGATCTCCACGATCAGCATCACCGGGTTGCGCCACAGCGTGCGCGGGTCGAGTTTGCGCAGCGCGTCCGGCAGCGACGCGATCAACTGGCGAGGGTCGAGCAGCCCGCCGCCGACCCGGCGGCCCGGCGTGCCGGGGGCCGGTGTCTCGCCGAGGGCCGGCGCGTCGGCGGTCTGCACAGGTGCGGTCATGTCCTTGTCTCTCATGGTGGTCACAGCCCTTCGGCCAGCGGGCCGAGCGCGAGTGCGGGAAGGAAGGTGAGCGCGACGAGGACCACAGTGACGCCGACGACCATGCCGACGAACAACGGCCGGTGGGTCGGCAGGGTGCCCTCGGAGGCGGGTGTGGGCTGCTGGCGGGCCAGCGAGCCGGCGAGCGCGAGCACGAAGATGATCGGCAGGAACCGGCCGAGCAGCATGCACAGCCCGAGCGCGGTGTTCCACCACTGCGTGTTCACTGTGATGCCGGCGAACGCGGAGCCGTTGTTGTTGCTCGCCGAGGTGAACGCGTAGAGCACTTCGGACAGCCCGTGCGGCCCGACGTTGAGCGCTGTCGAGGCGTTGCCGGTGGCGAACGCGGCGGCGGTGCCGCAGAGCACCAGCGCCGGGGTGATCAGGAAGTACACCGAGGCGAACTTGATCTCGCGTGAGCCGATCTTCTTGCCCAGGTATTCCGGCGTGCGCCCGACCATCAGGCCGGCCACGAACACCGTGATCACCGCGAGGATCAGGAGCCCGTACAGGCCCGCGCCGACACCGCCGGGGGCGACCTCGCCGAGCATCATGTTCCCGAGCGTCATCATGCCGCCCAACGCGGTGTACGAGTCGTGGAACGAGTTGACGGCGCCGGTCGAGGTGAGCGTGGTGGCCGCCGCGAACGTGGCCGAGTTCGACACGTCGAAGCGCACCTCCTTGCCCTCCAGCGCCGCGCCGACCGCCTGCGGCACCGTGCCGTGGCCGGTCAGCTCGAAGACGTTCGTGAGGGCGATGCTGGCGAGCGCCAGGATCGCCATGACGGCGACGATCGCGTACCCCTGCCGCTTCTGCCCGACCATCCGGCCGAAGACCCGGGGCAGGCTGAACGGGATCACCAGGATCAGGAAGATCTCCAGCCAGTTCGTCCACGCGGTCGGGTTCTCGAACGGATGGGCGCTGTTGGCGTTGTAGAAGCCGCCGCCGTTGGTGCCCAGCTCCTTGATGACCTCCTGGCTCGCCACCGGCCCGCCGGTGATCGTCTGCGCGCCGCCGGTCAGCGTGGTGACGTCGGTGCCGCCGGAGAGGTTCTGCACCACGCCGCCGAGCATCAGCGCGAGCGCGCCGAGCACCGCGATCGGCAGCAGGATCCGCAGCGTGACCCGGGTCAGGTCGACCCAGAAGTTGCCCAGCTCGCCGGTGCGGCCGCGGGCGAAGCCCCGGACCAGCGCTACCGCCACGGCGATGCCGACGGCGGCCGAGACGAAGTTCTGCACCGCCAGACCGGCCATCTGCACCAGGTGGCCCATCGTCGACTCACCCGAGTACCACTGCCAGTTCGTGTTCGTCACGAACGACACGGCGGTGTTCCAGGCGCCGTGCGGCACCACCGGGTCGAAGCCCAGCGAGAGCCACAGGTGGTTCTGCAGGCGCTGGAACGCGTACAGGAACAGCAGGGAGACGGCCGAGAAGGCCAGCACCGAGCGGGCGTACACGCCCCAGGTCTGCTCGGCGGCCGGGTTGACCCCGACCAGGCGGTAGATTCCCCGCTCCATCCGGGACGACCGGGTTCCGGCGACCACGCGGTACATGTGGTCGCCGAACGGCCGGTGCACGGCGACGAGCGCCACCACCAGCGACAGGACGAAGAGCACGCCGGCTGTCGTCGTGCTCATCAGAAGCGCTCCGGGAACAGCAGGGCGACGACCAGGAACACGCCCAGGCCGACCGCCAGCACCAGGCCGACGGCGTTGACGGCGCTCACAGCTTCTCCACGCCCCTCACCACGAGGGCGAGCGCCGCGAACAGCCCCACCGTCAGCATCACGAACAGCACGTCAGACACGGCTGATCTCTCCTAGCGGAAGATGTCCTCGCGACCGCCTCCCGGCCGCGCCGGCCAATCACAACGCCAGGTCCTGCGGTACGGACAGGGGCTTTGACGGGACCATCACGCGCGAGCGCGGTTTCTTGACGCGCTTTTCACGCCGCCTCCGGAGCCGGTGATCCCGGCCACCGGGTCGGACGCGGCGGCGATCCCCCGGAGGTGGCGGAACCCGGCGAGCGGTGAGGCGTGAGTCAGCGGGCGGCGGCGCGGGAGACGAGCGCCTCGGCCACCTCGCGCAGCTTGCGGTTGGAGTCCTGGGAGAGCTTGGCCAGCAGCGTGAACGCCTCCTCGGCCGTGCAGCGCCGCTGGCCCATGATGATGCCCTTCGCCTGCTCGATCACGGCCCGGCTGCGCATCGCCTCCCGCATCTGCCGCGCCAGCGTCGCGGTGCTGTCGTAGAGGTGGGCGTTGGCGAGCGCGACCGCCGCGTACGCGGCGAACTCCTCCGCCAGCTCGATCGACGCCTTGTCGAAGGCGTGCGGGACGCTGCCGTGGATGTTCAGCGCCCCGGTGACCGCCTCCTGGATCGGCAGCCCGATCGACAGCGAGCTCCACACCCCCGCCGCGCGGGCCCGTGCGGCCCAGCCCGGCCAGCGCGGCTCGTCGGCCAGGTCGGGCAGGCAGAGGCTCACCGCGCTGACCGAGGCGTCCAGGCAGGGGCCGTCGTCGTGCGCGTACTGCCACTCGTCGAGGCTGCGGGCCAGGTCGCTGGTGTAGGCGATGGCCCGGTTCGCGCCGGCCTGCACCAGGGAGACGGAGACCTCGGCGCTGCCCGGGACCGCCCGGTTCGCCAAGTCGGCGACGCGCGCCAGGACGTCGTCGAGTGCCACCTCGTCGAGCCGGATCCGGCTCAGCTCCGCGAGCGCTTCACCGGGGTCGATACGGGGGGCTTCCATGCGGGGATCCTCTCCTGGCGGAGATCGTCGGCATCGGTCCGTTCCGCTGACGGTACCCGGGACGGCCGGATCGGAACGCGTCCCACGCTGCGTGCTCCACCCGGCCGACGTATGTTGGTAACGGGTCAAGACATGTGCCCTCCCGCTCGCCGCGCGTCTCGCCGGGGGCGTCCTCGAAACGCCGAGGTCGGAGGTGACATGTCGGGCGAACGGCCGGTCTTCGGCTGTCATCAGGTTCCCACGGCGTCCGGAGCGTTCCGGCCGGACGAGCCGATCATGTGGCTGAGCTGCGACATAGGGGCGGACGTGACCCGGATCGCGGTGGCCGGCGAGGTGGACCTCAGCAACGCGCACCTGCTCACCGAACTCGTGCGGACCGCCGTCGCGGCGTCCGCCCCGCTCGTGGTGATCGATCTGTCGGAGGTCACCTTCTTCGGCGCGTACGGCATCAGCGCGCTGGTGCTGGCGCGGCGGGTGCTCACCGAAAACGGCCGGCGGCTGGTCCTGTACCGGCCCTCCCCGGTGGCCCGTCGCGTCCTCGCCGTCACCGGCACGCTCGCCGCGTTCGAGGTCGTCGATCGACCGGCGCTACCGGCCGCCGGCGATCGGTCGGCACGTCCCGTCGTACCCACCCGCTCCGGGTCGTAGAGTTGTCCGGGTAGCCGACGTCCCGTCCGGGGCGTCACCAACGTGCGTCAAGAAGCGGCGCCGGTCCCGATCCATGCCGGAATCGGGGCGCTGGCCCGTCACCACGGGCCGATCCCCGCCGCTTCCCACAAGGACGTCACCGCTCATGCCGCAGGCCCACCCCGACCTCGCCGCTGCCTTGATCAGACTCGGTCGGATCAAGTACGACGAAGTCGACCTCGACGTGGTGTTGTCGACCATCGCCCAGGTCGCGAAGGACACCCTGCCCGGTACCGCCGAAGTCTCGGTCACCCTGGTGCAGGGCACGGAGGCGCACACCGCCGCGTACACCGGTGAGCTGGCGCTGACCCTCGACGAGTGGCAGTACGCGCAGGGCCGCGGCCCGTGCCTGGACGCGGCCACCACCGGCGCGGCGATGCTGGTGCCGGACATGGCGGCGGAGAGCCGCTGGCCGGAGTGGGCGGCCCGGGCGCACGAGGCGGGCGCGGCCAGCTCGCTGTCGATCGGCCTGCCCATCCAGGAGGCGATGGTCGGCGCGCTCAACATCTACGGCGCGTCCCCCGGCGTCCTGGACCAGCAGGTCGATCTCGCGCAGACGCTGGCCGGGTACGCCGCCATCGCGCTCGCGAACGTCCACCTCTACGAGAGCACGGCGACGCTGGCGCAGCAGATGCAGGAGGCGATGCAGAGCCGGGCCGTGATCGAGCAGGCGAAGGGCATCATCATGGGGCAGCGGCGCTGCTCGGCCGACGAGGCGTTCGCCATCCTGGCCCGGGTGTCGCAGGACTCCAACCGCAAGCTGCGGGAGGTCGCCGAGTCACTCGTCGACCGCGCCGTGCACGGCCCTCGTGACTGAGCGTGCGGTCAGCGCGGCATCGCCCGCCAGCCGGAACCGCTCGCACGCCACGCGCCGGCGAGGATGCTCGCCGAGCCGCGGCTCGGGCACTGCTGGATCTTGGATCGGCCGGATGCCCCACCGATCTGCGCCTGGACCTGCCACTGGCTTCCGTCAGTGCGGATGTAGACGTCACGCCGTCCGCGAGGGTTGCTGACGCCGTTCCACCAGTGTTCCTCGACCACCATGCCGTGACCGTACCCCAGGAGACCTGCAACGGCCCAGACGCAAATCGGTTGCCGCTGCCCGCCGTACGGCGGCACGCTGCCCGGATGACCTCACCGGACCTGCCGCGCCAGTTCACCATTCGCGAGGGCGACCTGCGCGTCCTCAACCCGTTCGACGAGGTCAAGCTGGCCACGCTGGGCCGCGCGATCCGGCTGCGGCCCGGCGACGACCTGCTCGACCTGTGCAGCGGGAAGGGTGAACTGCTCTGCACGTGGGCCCGCGACCACGGGATCACCGGCACCGGGGTCGACATCAGCACCGTCTTCACCGCCGCCGCCCGGGAACGCGCCGCCGAACTGGGCGTGGCCGACCGGGTACGTTTCGTGCACGGCGACGCCGGGGCGTACACCCCGGAGCGGCAGGTCGACGTGGCCGCCTGCGTCGGCGCGACCTGGATCGGCGGCGGCGTGCCGGGCACGCTGGAGCTGCTCGGCCGCGCGTTGCGGCCCGGCGGCATGGCGCTCGTCGGCGAGCCCTACTGGCGGCGCGACCCGCCGGACGACGAGACGGTCACCGGCTCGCACGCCCGGTCCCGCGACGAGTTCCGCGACCTGCCCGGCCTGGTCGAGTCGTTCGGCGAGTGCGGCTGGGACCTGGTCGAGATGGTCCTCGCCGACCAGGACAGCTGGGACCGGTACGCCGCCGCGCACTGGCTGAACCTGCGCCGCTGGCTGGACGCCAACCCGGACGACGAACTGGCCCCGGAACTGCGGCGGGAGCTGACCGACGACCCGCTGCGCTACGTCCGCTTCCAGCGTGAACACATGGGGTGGGGCGTCTTCGCGCTTCTGCGGCGCTGACCTGCTTAACGAACGGCTACGCAGGGTAAAGCCAGATCATGGGACAGTTGCGCACCTCGCCGCCGCCGCCACAGGCCACTGAGCTGGAGCAGTGGGTGCTCGACAGTCCCGAGGATCTCCGTGAGCTGCGCGCCTCGCTGCGCGACGCGCTGAACCGGCACGGGCTGGTGCAGGGCGAGCACCTGGACGAGGTGCCGCATCTGGTGGTGCTCGTCGCCACCGAGCTGGCCAGCAACGCGCTGCGGCACGGCCGCCCGCCCACCATCGTCACGTTGCTCGCCACCGACGACCGGTTCCTGCTCGACGTGGCCGACCACGACGTGAGCTCGGTGCCGGAGCTGACCGACATCAGTCCGACGGACTCGGGCGGGCGGGGCCTGTTCCTGGCCCAGTCGGTCTCGCTCGACGTGGGCTGGTACGGCACCGACAAGACCAAGAACATCTGGGCCTCGTTCTCCCGGTGACGGCCCGGCCGGCTCAGTGATCCCCGGCCGGGATCGGGTCGTCGTACTGGCCGGGCGGCCCGGCCAGCGGTTCGCCGCCCACCAGCGGCCACGCGTTCGGGGTGCAGCCGTGCAGGCCGAGCGTCTGCTGCACCATGACCGGCGCCGGTCCGCCGCCCCGGGGGCAGCGCTCGTGGCCGCGGCCCAGCCGGTGACCGACCTCGTGGTTGAGCAGGTAGTGCCGGTAGAGGTCGAGATCGGTCACGTGCGGCACCCCGTACACCCAGCGGGCCACGTTGATCACGACCTGGTCGCCGTTGCGGCAGGACGTGTAGCGGTCGCTCGGGTCGTCGCAGAGCCGCCCCCGGGTCACCGGCGTGGTGAGCAGCACAGTGAAGTCGGCCGCGTCGTCGCGGCCCACCCGTTGCAGCCGCCACCGGCCGTCGCCGGTCCAGCCCCGGCGGTCGGCGAGGGTGGCCGCGACGTCCCGGGCGAAGCGTTCCACGTCCACGTTCCGGATGCCGTCCTCGACAGCGACCCGGTAACGCAGCAGCTCACCGGAGCGCCCGGCGATCGCGCCGGCCGTGCCTGCGGTGCGGAACGTGCCCGCGCCCCGGGCCGGGTAGACGATGGCGGGGGCCACCCGGCCGGCCGCCGGGACCGGCGCGACAGTCGGCGAGCGGCGGGCGTCCGGCGCGGGCGCGCTCGCCGCCGCCGACACGGTCGGCGCCTCGGTGCGGCCCAGCAGGTCCGGGTGCCGCGCGGCGTACCCGCCGGTGGCGAGCACGGCACCGACCAGGGCCACCGCCAGGATCCGCCCTGATCGCGACCTGCGCCGCCGGTGCAGCCCTCGCCCGTGCCCACCCACGTCGATCTCCATCCGTCGCGCCGCCCGCTCCGGGCAAGGGTACGGATGGCGGGCCCGGACGGTTGAACTGGTGGGCCGGGTACCGTCGGTGCCGGGGTGGGCGACCTGCCGCCTGTCGGAGTCCAGGGAGAGCCACCCGTGTCACCAGCCGAGCGACTGCTCGACGCCGCCGTCGCGACCACGCGCGGCACCGACGTACGCGCTGCCGAGCGAGCCCTCGACGGGCTCGTGGTGGCCGACGGCGCGGCGGTGGACGCGGCGCTGCTCGCCCGGCTGACGCGGGACGTCGGCCGGCTCTGGCCGCGTGGCTGGCAGCCCGCCGACCTGGACCGGCTCGCCATCCGGCGGCTCACCCCACGCGGCGCCCGGCTGCTGCGCGACGCGATGGCCGCGCAGCGGCGCACACTGCCCGCCCCGGTACCGGCCTGGTTCGACGAGCAGCTCGCCGAGACCGGCGCCCGCTGGGACGACGACGCGGGCTGGCTGGACCGGCGCGCCGACGGTGACCGGATCACCGCGCTGCGGGACGCGGTCGACGCGGTCGTGCTGGTGGCGGGTCTGCCGCCGATCGCGGCGCTCCGGCCGCCACCCGGCTCGGCCGGCACCGCACTCGCCGCCGCGACACCGAGCGGTTCCCGGATGCTCGACCGGGTACGCGCGCTGCTCGCCAAGGCCGAGTCGACCGGCTACCCGGCCGAGGCGGAGGCGTTCACCGCCAAGGCGCAGGAGCTGATGGCCCGGCACAGCATCGACGCGGCGCTGCTCGACGCCGGGGCCGAGCGGTCCGGCGCCCCGGGCGGGGTGCGGATCGGCGTCGACGCCCCGTACGCGGCCGCGAAGGCGCTGCTCATCCAGGAGGTGGCGGCGGCGAACCGGTGCGAGTCGGTCTGGTCCGACGACCTGGGTTTCGCCACAGTGCTCGGCTTCCCGGCCGACCTGGCGGCGGTCGAGCTGCTGCACACCTCGCTGCTCGTGCAGGCCACCGCCGCGATGCTGCGCGGCCGGGGCGAACGCGGCCGGGCCGGCGGGCGGCGCACCAAGGGTTACGACGAGTCGTTCCTCAACGCGTTCGCGCTGCGCATCGGCGACCGGCTGCGGGAGGCGAGCGCGGCGGCGGCGGACGAACTCGACGACGACCGGCTGCTGCCGGTGCTCGCGGCCCGCTCGGACGCCGTCCGGGAGCGGGTCGACCAGCTCTTTCCCGGCACCACCCGGCACCGGCTCCAGGTGCGCGACGAGCAGGGCTGGGTCTCCGGCACCAGCGCGGCGGACCGCGCCTCGCTCGACCCCGACCGCCCGGCACGCCGTCCGCTGCGTGGCGGCCGCTGAACTTCTCCCGGGGGATGATGTCGGATCGGGCGGAGCGGCTCCGACCCGTCTGCGAGGCGCCACCGCCGGTGGCCCCCACCCGAGGAGTGCACAGTGAAGTACATGCTGCTGATCTGGAACCGGCCCGGCTTCGTGGAGGAGCTGACCGAGGCGGAACGCACCGCGATCTTCGGTGAGGTCGACGAGATCATGAAGGAGCTGACCGAGTCCGGCGAGCTGGTCGGCGGCGAGGCGCTGGCCCACCCCTCGCAGACCCGCACGGCCCGCCCGGCCGCCGGTGGCGTCGAGATCACCGACGGGCCGTTCATGGAGAGCAAGGAGCAGTTCGCCGGCTATCTGACCGTCGACTGCGAGACCCCGGAACGAGCCGCCGAGATCGCCGCGCGCTGGCCGGACGTACGGCACGGCTTCGGCGTGCTGGAGGTGCGCGCGGTGATGGATCAGGCAGGGACGGAGATGTGACGGCACCTGCGGTCGAGGACCTGCTGCGTACGCTCGCGCCGCAGGTCCTCGGCGTGCTCGTCCGCCGCCACGGCCAGTTCTACGCCTGTGAGGACGCCGTCCAGGAGGCGCTGCTCGCCGCCGCCGTGCAGTGGCCGGCACAGGGCCTGCCCGACCGTCCCCGCTCCTGGCTGGTCACCGTCGCCACGCGTCGGCTCACCGACGAGTGGCGCAGCGAGCACGCCCGCCGGGAACGCGAGGTGGCGGTGGCGGTGCGGCAGCCGGCGTACGCCACTGTCGCCCCACCCGCCGACGAGGACCCGCCGGGCGCCGACGACACGTTGCGGCTGCTGTTCCTCTGCTGTCATCCGGCGTTGCCGGTGAGCGGGCAGGTGGCGCTCACGCTGCGCGCCGTGGGTGGACTGAGCACCGCCGAGATCGCCCGCGCGTACCTGGTGCCGGAGGCGACGATGAGCCAGCGGATCCGCCGTGCGAAGCAGCGGATCGAGGCGGCCGGCGCCCGCTTCACGCTGCCGTCACCGGCCGACCGCGACGATCGGCTCGCCGCCGTGCTGCGCGTGCTCTACCTGATCTTCAACGAGGGTTACACCGCCTCCAGCGGCGAGGCGCTGCACCGGGCCGAGCTGACCGCCGAGGCGATCCGGCTGACCCGGGAGCTGCGCCGGCTGCTCCCGGACGACGGCGAGGTGGCCGGGTTGCTGGCACTGATGCTGCTCACCGACGCGCACCGGGCCGCCCGTACCGGGCCGGACGGCGAACTGGTGCCGCTGGCCGAGCAGGACCGCACCCGCTGGGACCGGGACGCCGTCGCGGAGGGGGTGGCGCTGGTGACCGAAGCGCTCACCTGGTCGGCGCCCGGCGCGTACCAGGTGCAGGCGGCGATCGCCGCTGTCCACGCGGAGGCGCCCACCGCCGGGGACACCGACTGGCGGCAGATCGTCGCGCTCTACCGGGTGCTGGCCCGGGTCGCGCCGAACCCGATGGTCACGCTCAACCAGGCGGTCGCGGTGGCCATGGTGGACGGGCCGCGTGCCGGGCTGGCGCTGCTGGCAACGCTCGACGCCGACGGCCGGACCTCGGGCCACCACCGGCTCACCGCCGTCCGCGCGCACCTGCTCGACATGGCCGGCGACCGCGCGGAGGCGCGGGCCGCCTACCTGGCCGCCGCGCGGGCCACCACGAGCCTGCCGGAGCGGCGTCATCTTGAGGTACGCGCGGCGCGCCTGGCCGACGACAGCGCAGTCCGGCCGGGCTGACCGGCGTCGATCAGAACAACCGTCCCCGGTACGGATGCGGCCGGCCCCACCGCTCCTCCCACTGGAGCAGTTCCGCCTGCCACCAGGGAAGATCCGGGCGATATTCGCGGATCAGGTCGGCGTGCTCCGGCCTGTCGACCAGGAAGCCCCAGTACCGCTCGACCGCATCGCGAACCTCCGGAACGGAATACTCGCCGTGCTGGGACTTGAGCACCTGGTTCTGGAACCTGATGCGACAGCCGTCCACCTGGACGTCGAAACCTTCGCTGTCCCACTCCTCGCCGGGAACCCCGCCGTTCGACGCGTCGTCGACCAGGGCCAACGCGGCAAGGCAGGCGTTGAAGGAGACCGAGATCTCGGTGATCAACCACGCTCCCAACGCCTCGTACCGTGCGTCGTCCGCGTGATAGAGCGGTAACCGGAACTCGTCGTCGGAGAACGCGAGCGGACTCACGGCAGCGGCCGAGCCGTCCCGACCCGCCTGCTCAGAACAACCGTCCCCGGTCCGGGTGCGGCCGGCCCCACTTCTCCTCCCAGCGCAGCAACGCCGCTTCCCAATGCGGCAGGTCGGGGTGGAACTCCCGCACCACGTGCGGATTGTCGGGGCTGTTGCGCAGGAACGCCCAGTACTGTTCCAGCGCCTCTCGGAACTCCGGGAGCGGGTACCGGCCGTGCTCGCTGTCGACCCACTGGTTGCTGATGGAGACGCCCCCCGGCTCGAAGGTCACCTCGTAGTTATCGCTGCTCCACTCCTCGAACGGCGGCCGGCCCTGAGCCACGTCCGCCAGCATGGCCAACGCGTCCAGGGCGACCAGGGCATGGGTGGAGATGTCGGTGGTGAGCCATGAGCCCAGCGCGTCGAAGCGCTTGTCGCCGGCCTGAAAGACCGGGAGTCCGAACTGATCGTATGCGAACCGCATGAAGCTCACGGGTGACCACCTCCTGCCGTCGGGAAGACAGGCCATCCGTGGGTGAACCCGCCGGACGAATTGTAGAAGCCTTCGATCGTTACCCCCTTGTACGTCCCGCGCCACTTGTTCGGGCCGGCCGGAACGGCATTCTGGAAGGCTGCGGGGATGGCGTTGTCGACCTGTGCCGGAGTCCAGTGGTCGGGGAAGAACGTGCTGACGCCGCCGTTGCCCGCCTTGGCCTTCCACCTTCCGTTCGGCGGGTCCAGTGTGGGGTCGAAGAACTCGGGTTCAGCGGTGTAGACGCCGGTGCGGGTGTCACGCTGGGTCGTGCCCGGCTTGATCCGCCGGTCGGGGAAGTCCTCACCGCCGGGCCGGTAGTGGTAGCCCGACCCCTTGGGCATGCCCGGCTTCACGTGGCCGCCGAACACGTGCTCGGTGAAGTGCGGATTCATCCGGTCGGGCCGGTTGCGCGTCTTGGTCCGCTTGAGAAAGCGCAACGCGGCGCGCATCAACCGGCCGCCTGCTTTACCGCCGCCCATGTCACCTCACCCGTCGACGAGTTTCCAGAGGGCTTCCTGGACGAGGTTGCCGACGATGGTCCGGGCCAGCGTATGGAAGATCGGGATCTCCAGCAGCGAGGCCCCGAAGGTGACCGCCGCGGTGGCGACGGCCTGCGCGATCTGCACGGCCAGGATGACCAGCTGCACGATGACGGCGACCTTGAGGGCGAGCACGATCGCGCCGCAGATGATCAGGCCGGTGCCGGTCAGCACGGCGGCGGTGACACCGTCGCGCAGGCTGTCGGCGGGGCTGTCCTCCTTGTTCCACCAGGTCTGGAACGCGGTGATGTCCTGGCCGATGTGCTGGGTCCAGACCGTGGCCGCCCCGGTGTTCGCCTCGCTCACCACCCCGGAGAGGGTGTCGGAGAACCGGATCCAGGCGTTGCCCATCTCGAAGAGCTTGGTCTCGTCCGCCTCGGGCCAGGTGTAGCCGAGAACGCCGAGCAGCGACCGCAACTCGCCGGGTAGCTCCATGCCCATGCTCAGCCTCCCAGCATCCGCCGCAGGCCGTCGAGGTTGCGGGTGATGGCCGCCTCGGTCTCGGCGTAGCTGACGGCCATCCGGCCGAGGTCGGCGCCGGCTGCGGCGATCTCGTTGAGCGCGCCGTCGAAGCACTCGAACGCGAACGCGGAGACCTCGTCGTGGGCGGCGCCGATGAGTGAGCCGATGTCGTCGGAACCCCAGGGGCGGCCGAAGCCGGCCAGCTCGGCCCGGAAGGCGGTGAGCGCCGCACCAAACCGGGTCGCGACCGAGTCCAGCGCCGACCCGGAGGCGCCCAGCCGCTCCGGATCGATCTCGACCGGCATCAGCGCCCGTCCTGGCGGGCGAGCCGGTCCTGTGCCTGCATCAGGGCATCGGTGAACATGCTGAACTGGCGCCCCGCGTCGGCCTGGATGCGGCGCAGTTGCTCACCGAGCGAACCCAGATCGACCTCGCCGGGAACGGTGGCGGCCTGCTCCCGCAGGTCGGCGAGAGCGGCGTTGACGGCCGCCTCGATCTCCTCGGCGAGTGCCTCGCTGGCCATCCGCATCACGCGGGGGTCGAGCGTCAGCCCGGTGACCTGCCCGGGTGGGCCGGCGGTGACCCGGATCAGGCCGTCGGCGGCCTCGCCCACGCCTTCCGGCGGCGCCACCTGCTCGCCCGCGGCGGTCTGCCGCTGGAGCGCGGCCATGGTTTCGGACAGCACCCGGCCGAAGCCGGACGGGTCGGCGGGATCGGCCATCCGCGACGCTCCTCCCATTCGAGGTCGCTTCGCATCCTATGCACCGGAGCCGACACCGGTGGTCCCGCCGGATCGATGTGGACGGTGGCCTCCGCCACTCTGGAACGTCACCGTCCGTACACAGCACTCCGGGCCGGCCCGTGGGCCGACCCGGTGATGTGTGTGCGTCGCGTACTCAGCTCTTGAAGGCGTCCTTGATCTTCTCGCCGGCCTGCTTGAGCTTGGCGCCAGCCTGGTCGTTGCGGCCCTCGGCCTCGAGGCGCTCGTTGTCGGTCGCCCGGCCGACGCCCTCCTTGACCTTGCCCGCGGCGTCCTGCGACGTGTTGTCGATCTTGTCGTCGAGACCCATGATGACCTCCACTGTTGCGGTTGCCTGACGACAACTGGTTACCCCGTCGCCGGTCCGCGTAATCCCCTCACCCGATCGGGCGAAAGCGCCGCAGCCGGAGGCTGTTGCCCACCACGAAGACCGACGAGAACGCCATCGCCGCCCCGGCGAGCATCGGGTTGAGCAGTCCGGCCGCCGCCAGCGGCAGCGCCGCGACGTTGTAGGCGAACGCCCAGAACAGGTTGCCCTTGATGATCGCCAGCGTCCGCCGGGAGAGCCGGATCGCGTCCGCGGCGGCCATCAGGTCGCCCCGGACCAGCGTCAGGTCGGCCGCCTCGATGGCCGCGTCGGTGCCGGTGCCCATGGCCAGGCCGAGGTCGGCCCGGGCCAGCGCGGCGGCGTCGTTCACCCCGTCGCCAACCATGGCGACCACCCGGCCCTCGCCCTGGAGCCGCTCGACCACCGCGACCTTGTCGGCGGGCAGCACCTCCGCGATCACCTCGTCGATGCCGACCTCGGCGGCCACCGCCTTCGCCACGGTGGTGTTGTCGCCGGTGAGCAGCACCGGCTTCAGGCCCAGCTCACGCAGGCGGGCGACGGCTGCCCGGCTGGTCGGCTTCACCGCGTCGGCCACCGCGAGCACGCCCCGGGCCCGCCCGTCCCAGCCGGCCAGGATCGCCGTCCGCCCGGCGGCCTCCGCGCCGGTCGCGGCCCGCACGACCTCCTCGGGTACGTCGAGACCCCGCTCCCGCAGCAGCCGCGCCCGGCCGACCACCACGGTCCGGCCGTCGACGGTGCCGGTCACGCCCAGCCCTTCGGCGTTGGCGAAACCCCCGACCGGCGGCAGCGGCCCGGCCTCGGCCGCGGCCTCGGCGACGGCCCGCGCGATCGGGTGCTCGGAGGCGGCCTCCAGCGCGCCGGCCACCCGGAGCAGTTCGGCGGCGTCCTCGCCGTCGGCGGGCAGCACCTCGGCCAGCGCCATCCGCCCGGTGGTCACGGTGCCGGTCTTGTCCAGCACCACGGTGTCGACCCGGCGGGTGGACTCCAGCACCTCCGGCCCCTTGATCAGCACCCCGAGCTGCGCGCCGCGCCCGGTGCCGACCAGCAGCGCGGTCGGGGTGGCCAGGCCGAGCGCGCACGGGCAGGCGATGATCAGCACGGCCACCGCGGCGGTGAACGCGGCGGTCGTACCGGAGCCGGTGCCGAGCCACCAGCCGAGCGTGCCGGCGGCCAGCGCGATCACGATCGGCACGAAGACGCCGGAGATCCGGTCGGCGAGCCGCTGCACCGCCGCCTTGCCGGTCTGTGCCTGCTCCACCAGCCGCGCCATCTGGGCGAGCTGGGTGTCCCCGCCGACCCGGGTGGCGCGCACCACCAGCCGGCCGCCGGCGTTCACCGTCGCGCCGACCACGGCGTCGCCCGGCCCCACCTCGACCGGCACCGACTCGCCGGTGAGCATGCTGGCGTCGACAGCCGACGTGCCCTCCTCGACCACACCGTCGGTGGCGACCTTCTCGCCGGGCCGGACCACGAACCGGTCCCCGACCGCGAGCTGCCCGACCGGGATCCGGGTCTCCTGCCCGCCGCGCAGCACCGCCACGTCCTTGGCGCCGAGTTCGAGCAGGGCGCGCAGCGCCGAGCCGGCGGTGCGCTTGGATCGGGCCTCGAAGTACCGGCCGGCCAGGATGAACACGGTCACCCCGGCGGCGGCCTCCAGGTAGATGTTGCCGGCGCCGCCGCCGCGGGTGATGTCGAAGCTGAACGGGTGCTTCATGCCGGGCATGCCGGCGTCGCCGAGGAACAGCGCCCAGAGCGACCAGCCGAACGCGGCCAGCGTGCCGAGCGAGACGAGCGTGTCCATGGTCGCCGCGCCGTGCCGCAGGTTGACCAGCGCGGCACGGTGGAACGGCAGCCCGCCCCAGACCACCACCGGGGCGGCCAGCGTGAGCGAGGCCCACTGCCAGTAGTCGAACTGCCAGGCCGGAACCATGGCGAGCACGATCACCGGCACGGTGAGCACGGCGGAGACCCAGAGCCGGGTACGCGCCGCGTGCAGCTCGTCCACCGGCTCCCCGGCCGCTGCCGCCTCCGCCTGCTCGGGCGGCGGCGGCACCACTGCGGTGTAGCCGGTCTTCTCGACCGTGGCGATCAGGTCGGCCGGCGCGATGTCGTCGGCGTACCGGACGGTGGCCTTCTCGGTGGCGTAGTTCACCGTCGCCTCGACGCCGTCCATCCGGTTGAGTTTCTTCTCGATCCGGGCGGCGCAGGACGCGCAGGTCATCCCGCCGATCGCCAGTTCGATCAGGTTCGGCGCGGTGGGCAGCGCCTTTCCCGTGGCAGTCATCGCGGCACCTCCGGCGCTCAACTGTGCCCGTGCCCCGGGGTGCCGTGTCCGGCGTCCGGGGTCGGTGCGGGGGTGGATGCCGGCGCGGCGGGCGCAGGCGCGGTCTGGTCGCCGGCCAGGACGGTGAACTCGGCGGTGTGCACCGCGTCGCCGTGCCGGAAGTCCAGGTAGAGACGGTACGCCCCGGCCGACGGCACCTCGGCGGCGAACGTGACCGCCGGGCCTGCGGGTGTGCGCCCGTCGCCGGGCGTGCCCTCCGGGTGCACGTGCAGGTACGCCAGGTCGCCCTGCCGCAGTGCCACCAGGTGCCCGTACGCGCCGAGGTAGGGCTGAAGATCGGTGACCGGCCGCCCGTCGCGGCTGACGGAGAGCGTGAGCCGGCTGGTCCGGCCCGGCTCCGGCGTGCCGGTCAGGGTGACCGTGTAGCCGTCGACAGTCGTGCTGGTCGCCGGTGCCGGCAGTGGCCGGGCGGCCAGCTCGCCGGGGACGGTGACGTCCAGGCCGAGGGTGAGCGGCTCCCCGCCGCCCGGGGTGAAGTCGGCGAACGCCCGCCAGACGCCGGGGCCGTCCACCGGCGAGGCGACGCGCCAGGTGCCGTCGCCGTCCATCTCCGGGTGGACGTGCCGGAAGCCGGAGAGGTCCCGCCGGGCGACGATCAGGTGCATGCGCTTGTCGTGGGCCACCTCGTAGCGGGTGACGGGTGCGCCGTCCGGGCCGGTGATCCGGAAGGCGAACTGCCCCGCCGGGGCGGCGGCGGGCTGGAAGGTGTAGCCGCGTTCGGAGACGAGCAGGCCGCCGGGCAGGTGCGCGGAAGCGCCGCCCGCCTGGCTCTCGTCGCCGTGGCCGGCGTCGCCGGCCCCGTGGTCGCTGTCGCTGTCGTCGTGGCGGGTCTCGGCGGCCGGGGCGACGGGATCGGCCAGGTTGCCGATCCCGTACGCCGCGCCGAACACCGCCACGAGGCCGAGGGCGAAGCCACTGAGCTTCGTCGCCGTGTTCATTGGTGTCTCCTCGGTTTCCGCGGGTCCGTCGGACCCGTCACGCACCGACGAGGTCGTAGCCGGCCTCGTCGACCGCCGCGCGGACCGCGTCCACGTCCAGCGGGTCCTGACTGGTGACGGTGACCCGGCCGCCGGCCAGGTCGACCTGGACGTCGGTGACGCCCGGAAGCGCGCTCAGCTCGGTGCTCACCGAGTTGACGCAGTGCCCGCAGGTCATGCCGCTCACCTGGTAGGTGCTCTCCATCTCGCCCTCCGATCTTATACCCCCCAGGGGTACGTTCGAGACGTTAGCATACCCCCGAGGGGTACGCTATCCTCGTTTCCATGACCGCGCCGTCCAGCCCGACCCGGGGCTACACCGCCAGCAAGGACCAACTCCTCGCCCGGCTCCGCCGGATCGAGGGTCAGGTCCGTGGCATCGAGAAGATGGTCGAGGACGACCGCTACTGCATCGACGTGCTCACCCAGATCTCGGCCATCCAGGCGGCGCTGGACAAGGTCGGCCTCGGCCTGCTCGACGGCCACGCCCGGCACTGCATGCACGAGGGCGCCGCCGAGGGCCGGGCCGACGAGATGGCGACCGAGATGATGGCCGCCGTCGGCCGCCTGATGAAGCGCGGCTGAGCGGGGACCTCCGGCCCCCGGAACCAGGCACATCGACCCGCGCCGACGCGTCGGGCCGGTCGTACCGTCGAAGTGGCGGGCAGGCCGACCCCGGCGGACCCGCGGCGACGGACGGAGGGCGGCCCGATGATGTGGCAGAGCCCGATGATGGGCTGGATGTGGATCTGGTCCCTGCTGGTGCTCGCGGTGCTGGCGGGGCTCGTCTGGGCGGCCGTGCGGTGGACCGGCCCCCAGTACCTGGGCCCGACGACGGCCCGGCGCATCCTGGACGAGCGGTACGCGCGCGGCGAGATCGACGAGGACGAGTACCGGCGACGCCGGGCCGGTCTGACCTGATCACGCGAGGCGAGCGTCACCGGTCCCGGTGAGGTCAGGCTGCCTACCATGGCCGGGCGACGACCCGGACGTGGTCGACACGTCCGCGCCGCCCGGGTGACCAGACCGGTCCGGCGGACCAGGCGTCGCCCCGACCGTTGGGAGACGCCATGGGTGCCGACCACACCCGCCCCGCACCCGCCGCGCCGCCGGGCGTACGCCGGCTGCTCGTCGCAGTGGTGGTGCCGCTGTTCGCACTCACCGTGATCGCGGCGCTGGTCCTCTGGCCCCGGCAGGACCGGGAGCCGGTGGGCGGCGCGGACGTCCCCCGCTACCACGGCACGGTGACCCGGGTGGTCACCGAGCCCTGCCCGCCGACCCCGGAGGCCCCGGACGGCGGGGGCGGCCCCTGCGGCACCGTGACGGTGACCGCCGAGCAGGGTCCGGACGCGGGCCGCCAGGTCGAGACGCCGATCCCGGCCGGGCCCGGCGCGCCCCGGGTCGCGGTCGGCGACGAGGTGGTCCTGGTCGAGCTGACCGACCCGGCCGACCCGGCGGTGAAGTCCTACAACATCGCCGAGCACCAGCGCGGCACACCGCTGATCTGGCTGATGGTGCTGTTCGCCGCCGCGATCGTGGCGTTCGGCCGCTGGCGCGGGCTGGCCGCGCTCGCCGGCCTGGCGGCCAGCTTCGCCATCCTGCTCGGCTTCGTGCTGCCGGGCATCGGCGCCGGCCAGCCCCCGCTGCTGGTGGCGATCGTCGGCGCCGCGTTGATCATGTTCGTGGTGCTCTACCTGACCCACGGGATCACCGCGCAGACGTCGGTGGCGGTGCTCGGCACGCTGGGCAGCCTGGTGATCACCGGCGTGCTCGGCCTGCTCGCCACGTCCGCCACCCACCTGACCGGCTTCGGCAGCGAGGACGCCACCACGCTGTCCATGTTCCAGGCCGACGTGGACCTGCACGGCCTGCTGCTGGCCGGCATCATCATCGGCTCGCTGGGCGTGCTGGACGACGTCACGGTCACCCAGGCGGCCACCGTCACCGAACTGGCGCACGCCAACCCCGGGCTGTCCCGGCGGCAGCTCTACCGCGCGGCGACCCGGGTCGGCCGGGCCCACATCGCGTCCACCGTCAACACCATCGTGCTGGCGTACGCGGGCGCCTCGCTGCCGCTGCTGCTCCTGCTGGTCGCCGACTCCCGCCCGGTCAGCGAGATCCTCACCAGCGAGTTCCTCGCCCAGGAGATCGTCCGCAGCGCGGTGGCCACGCTCGGCCTGATCGCCGCCGTACCGCTGACCACCGGCCTGGCCGCGATCGTGACCACCGCCGGGCGGCGCCCGCGCGGCGCGGAGCCGGCGCCGCCCGCGCCCCGGCCGCCGGCCGGACGGGACGACGCGCTGGAGGCGCTCGGCGGCGGAAGGAGTACGGAGGCCGCATGGTGAGACTCCGCAGCGTGACCATCGATTTCAAACGCGACGCTGGTCACGGTGCGCCACGGCGAAATCTCGCTATTGGTCGGCTTCCGGACGTAGATCCTCACGAGTGCTGTCGGGTAACCTCGCTGCCGGTCACCGCCGAAGGCGCGCACCGGCGCCAGCGGTGCCGCCGCCCAATCGCCCACGGGCGAGCCGGGGAACCAGGTACATGGGGTGAATCCGCGACAGCGGTAGGGGCCACTTCCGTCCCGAACCCGTCAGCTAACCCGGTCGGCGGCCGACGGAAGGGAACACTGTGACGGCACCCCTGCGCCGCTGGCTGACACCCGTGGTGGCCGTGCTGGCCTCACTGGCCGTGCTGGCCGGGCCGACGCCGGCGACCGCGGCCCCCGCCGCGGCGGCACCCGGCAACCCCTCGGGCCACGAGGAGGACGGCGAACCGCCGCTCATCACCGAGGCGATCGACTCCGCCAACCGGAACTTCCTCCAGGCCAAGGCGAAGCTCGCCAAGTCGCAGGACCGCCAGCGGCGGCTGGCGGCCGAGGTGAAGACGGCACAGGCCGAACTCGACGCGCTCAGCCCGCAGGTCAACCAGCTCGCCGCCCAGTCCTACCGGACCGGCCGGATGGGCGCGATGGCGATGCTGCTGGAGAGCAACTCCCCCGACTCGTTCGTCCGCCGGGTCAACGCCCTGGACGAGCTGAACCTCCTCAACGCGCAGCGCCTGGCCGCCATCAACGCGGTCAAGACCCGCGCCGAGCAGGCCAAGATCGCGATGGACGCCGAGGTCCGCGAGCAGGAGAAGCAGAAGAACGCGATGGAGCGCGAGAAGGTGCAGGCCGAGCGCGCGCTGAAGCTCGTCGGCGGCCTCGGCTTCACCGGCGGACTGGTCTCCGCCACCTCACCGGTCGCCAAGATCGCCCCCGGCCGCACCGCCGACGGCGGGTGGAAGGCCGAGTCGTGCAGCGAGGACGACCCGACCACCTCGGGCTGCGTCACGCCGCGCACGCTGCACGCGTACAAGGAGGTCCGGCGCGCGGGCTTCAAGCGCTTCGTGGGCTGCTACCGGTCCGGCGGGCCGTGGGAGCACCCCAAGGGCAAGGCGTGCGACTGGTCGCTGCAGAACAGCGGCTTCGCACCCTGGCACAACAACGACACCCGCAGGTACGGCAACGAGGTGGCCGCCTTCCTCATCCGCAACGCCGACCGGCTGGGCATCTACTACGTCATCTGGAACCGGCAGATCTGGTTCCCGGCCACCGGCTGGCGCTCCTACAGCGGGCCGTCGAACCACACCGACCACGTCCACATGTCGCTGCTCTGACGCCGGACACCACGAAGAAGGGGCCGCCCTCGGGCGGCCCCTTTCGTCTTCCCCGTGGATCAGCTCGCCAGCGCCGGGTCTGCGGGCGCCGCCGGGGCGGGCAGCGGGGCCGGGGCCTGCGCCACGGTCCGCACCTCGCCGCCGGCGAGCCGGTACGACATGCCGACCACCGTGCACCGCCCCGCCGCCACCCGCTCGGCCAGCACGCCGGACCGGGCCAGCAGCGTCTCCACGGTCTGCGCGATGTGCACGTCGATGATGCCGTCGAGGTCCTCGACGCCCTGGCGGGCGGCGCGCAGCAGGCTGGGCGAGACCGCGTCCACCACCGCGCCCAGGTGCCCGGCCGGGGCGGCGCCGGTCCGGACCCCCTCGCGGGCGGCCTGGACCGCGCCGCACGAGTCGTGCCCGAGCACCACCACGAGCGGAGTGCCCAGCACGGTGACGGCGTACTCGACGCTGCCGAGCACCTCCGGCCCGGCGGTGTGCCCGGCGGTACGCACCACGAAGAGGTCACCGAGGCCGCGATCGAAGATGATCTCGGCGGCGAGCCGCGAGTCGGAGCAGCCGACGATCACCGCGAACGGGTGCTGGCCGTCGGCGACAGCCGCCCGATGGCCGGCGTCCTGATTCGGATGCTGGGGGACGCCGGTGACGAACCGGTGATTACCGGCACGCAGTTCGGCAAGTGCCTGCTCCGGGGTCCTCGGCGTCATGTCGCTCACCTCGTCTACCAGGGAACTACCAGGCCGGACGGCCTCGCGACCAACGTTCACACGCCCCTCGGGAGCCGTCAAGATTCGTGATACGCATTTCATACTTTCCGTCGCCGCCCGCCTCCGGACCGCGCCGATTCGGCAGGTGGCGGCGGTGGCCATAGCATGACCACCATGGCGACCACACCAGTTGAGGACGGGAGCCGCCGTAACTGGACCTTCCTCACCAACCACGGCCACGTACTGCTGGCTATCGCACGCAACCCCACCGCCCGGCTGCGTGACGTCGCCGACGAGGTGGGCGTGACCGAGCGGGCGGCCCAGGCCATCGTCGCCGACCTGGAGGCCGGGGGTTACCTGCGGCGTACGCGGGTGGGACGGCGCAACGAGTACACGATCAACCCGAAGGGCCGCTTCCGGCACCCGGCCGAGGCCGACCAGCAGGTCGGCGCCCTGCTGGCCCTCTTCGCCGCCGAGCCGGCCGGGGACGCCACCGCCGGCAGGTGACCCGGCCGGGCACCACGTGTGCCCGCGCGAGCGGGCGCGGCGGGTAATCTCAGCGCGTGCGCGACAGCTTGCGGCCGGGCGCGACCACGGGACGCGTCCGGGCCGGACACCGGATCAGGTCCGTCCTCTCCGGAGCGGCGGTGGCCGCCCTGCTCGGCGGCGCGCTCGCGGTGCCCGCGCCCGCGCTGGCCGCCCCGAAGTGCGGCCCGACCGGCGGCCCCGCCCCCACCGAGGTGCCCTGGGCGATCAGCCGCCTCGACCCGGCTGCCGCGTGGCGGGTCGGCAAGGGCGCCGGGATCACCGTCGCGGTGATCGACTCCGGGGTCTCACCGGCCCACCCGCTGCTACGGGGACGGGTGCTGCCGGGTGAGGACTTCAACCAGCTCGTCCGCCTGAAGGGGCAGTGCGACCTGGTCGGCCACGGCACCATGGTCGCGGGCATCATCGCCGGCCGGGAGGGCACCGGCTCGCCGTACACCGGCATCGCGCCGGAGGCGAAGATCCTGCCGCTGCGGGTGCTGGCCGAGAACAAGGAGAACTTCGACCCCAACGTGCCGGCCGAGATCGGCAAGGCGATCCGCTGGGCGGTCGACAACGACGCCGACGTGATCAACCTGTCTCTGGTCACGCTCGACGACCCGGCGCTGAAGTCCGCCGTGCAGTACGCGCTCGGCAAGGACGTGGTCGTCGTCGCCTCCGCCGGCAACCGGCAGGAGAACCGGGAGGACCGGCCGGCCTACCCGGCGGCGTACCCGGGTGTCATCGCCGTCGCCGGCATCGACGAGCAGGGCGGGCACGTCGGCAGCTCGGTCAGCGGCGACTATGTGGACATCGCCGGCCCCGGCCTGAACATCGTCGGGCCCGCGCCGCAGGGAACGGGCTACCGGGCCGAGCCGCAGGGCGGGACGAGCTTCGCCAGCGCGTACGTGTCCGGGGCGGCGGCGCTGGTGCGGGCCGCCCACCCGGACATCAGCGCCGAGGAGGTCGCCTACCGGCTGACCCGCACCGCCGACAACCCGCCCGACGGGCACAACGCCGAGGTCGGCTACGGGATGGTCAACCCGTACCGGGCGGTCACCAGCCTGCTCGGCACCCGGAACGACCCGCCGCTGGGCGCGATGCCGCCACCGGCGCCGCCGGCCGACCCGCTGGCCTGGCAGCGCCCGGTCGCGATCTGGGTCGCCGTCGTGGGCGCGCTGCTGGCCGGCGTCCTGCTGACGCTGCGGCCCATCCTGGTACGCGGACGGCGGCGCGGGTGGCGGCCGGGCCGGCGCGACGTCCCGCAGGACGCCTGACGATGCACGACGGCTCCGCCCGGCACGAGCCGGAGCGGAGCCGCTGTGGACCGGTCGGGGTCAGTTGCCCCAGACCTTGGAGTTGCTCATCTCCGTGGTCATGTAGTTCTCGCGCGCGATGCCCACCGCGCCACCGATCTCGTTCAGGACCTTGTTGATGTCCCGCACGGCGGCGTCCCACTGGGCCTGGTGCTGCTGGTAGGCGGCCCGGTCCTGGCCCTCCCACTCGAGCTTGGTCAGCATCGCCCGCAGCGTGTCCAGCTTCTCGTCGATGGTCCGCGAGATGGCCTGCATCTGCTGGTTGCTGCTCTCCAGAACAGCGTAATCAACCTTGATGCTCATCGATTCCTCCTCTGCCTGTCTTCGCGGATCACGGGTTGAGAGCAGCGTGGAACTTGTCCAGCATCTGCTGCTGCTCTTCGTCGTTCACCTGGTGCGTGGTGCCCGACTTGTCGAGCAGGTCCGCGATGTTGTCCATCGCGGTCAGCAGCTTCGCCGTGTCCTCGTTCCAGCGGTTCATCAGGCCCTGGAAGCCCGTGGACGCCTGGCCCTTCCAGGCCATCGCCAGGTCGTCGACCACGTTCCACAGCTTCTTGAGCTCGCCGTCGACGTCGCTGCGCGTGGACCGCACGTCACTCGCGGCGGTGTGCAGAGTCGCTGCACTGACCTCGAACGCCATGCTTCACACCCTTCCGTCATCTTGTGGCGGCGGTTCCGCCGCGCCCTCCCCCGCGGCAAGGCGTACACACCCCACCGACGGACACTTCATCCGAACCGTAGCGGACGACGTCCAACCCGCGCAGCCCTGATGACCCATCGACGTATTCCGACAGCCCTCAACGGCAACGCGATCCGGCGTCCTCCGTACGAGGTGGACGGTCGCCGCCGAGGTCAGGGACGTTCCCGTGTGGATCTGACGATCGTCGACACGCCGAAGGCCAGCACCGCGATCAGCAGCACCACCACGACCCACAGCACCGGCTTGGTGAACGCGCGCTGGAACGCCAGCACCAGCAGCGCCGCGCAGGTGCTCAACGCCACCACCTCGGCGGCCCGCCGCAGCTTCGCCGAGCGGGTCAGCCCGGCGAACAGCATCAGGACCACGAAGACCGGGATGGTCAGCAGCACGTACAGCAACAGCGAGAAGAGCAGGGTTTCCACGCGTCGCTCCCGTCACCCGTAGAACTTGGAGTCCCGCACCCAGTCGATCTTGATGTCCTTGATGTCCGGGTCGGAGCCGGTCGGCGCCCAGCCGGGACGGGAGTCCGCGGTGAAGGTGAACCGGTCGTCGGTGTGGAAGGCGGCCAGCAGCGCGTGCAGCAGCGCGCTGATCTCGCCGAAGACCAGGACCAGGATGGCGGCCGTCGCGGCCAGGCCGGCGATGCCGATGGCCTGGGCCAGCGCCGTGGTGGCGGGAAAGAACTGGAGCGCGATCGAGGCGATCACCGCGACCAGGATCGGCATGAGCGCCTGGGCCAGGCCGGAGACCGCGTCGTTGTACGCGTCGCGGGCCGCGGTGAGCGTGTCCCGGTTGGCGGCGAACGCCTCGGCCAGCGAGTTGATCTCCGCGCCGAGCTTGCGGAGGAACAGGTCGAACGCGTCCCGGTCGTCGAAGTCCCACTCCGCCGCGTCCGGCGGAACCGCCGCCATGGCCGCGCCGAACTGGTCCGCGCCGAGCAGGCGGGCCGCCTCGTCCCACTTCTTGATCGACTCGTTCACCTGCTGGTTGTCGAACGACTCCAGATAGAGGATCGTGCCGATCAGCGCCGCCGAGGCGGCGATCCAGACCAGGTTGCCCTTGGCGATGGCCGCCGCCGAGCGGACCGGAGCCGTGGTCTGCGCGACCGACACCGAGCCGGTCACCGTCCCCGAGGCGTTGGCGATGAGGATCTCCGGTGGCATCAGGCGTCCCTTCCGTGGCGGACCCGGCCGGTCACTTGACCACCCAGGGCTGATCCGACTTCTCCCAGTTCTTCGCGCTCTGTTCGAGCTGCTCGGCGGCCCTGCGCAGATGCTCCACACCGCTGCGGACGTTGGCCAGGTGCCCGTCCACAGCCGCGTTGTGCCGCTCCACCGCCCCGGTGCCGAACCAGCTCAGCGCAGTGCCGGGCAGCTTGACCTCGGCCAGCAGCGTCTCGACGTTGCGCAGGTATTGGATCGGGCCGTCCGGGGCGTCGAGCCGCTGGCCGGCCTTCCGGATCGCGTCGACGTCGACGGTGTTCGGCATCGTCGGCCTTCCTCTCGTTCAGCGCCGCAGGTTGCGGGTCGGGTCGGACAGGTCCACCCCGAAGCGGCGGAACCAGTCTTCGGGGGTGAGCGTGCCGTTCTGCGCCTGGCGGACCATCTCGGAGTCGCCGAGCATCTCGCTCAGCATCTCGCGCTGCCGCTGCTCGAAGGCGGTGTACGCCGCGTCGATCGCGGCCTGCATCGACTCGGCCAGGGAGAAGCTGTCCAGCCGCATCGCCCGCGCGTTCAGCTCGACGTCGCCGACCTTCATGTCGCCGTCCACAGTCACCCGCACCAGCCCGTCCGGGCTCTCCCCGGTGACCCGTAGCTCCGTGCGCTGCCGCTGGAGCTCGGCCAGCCGGCGCTGCTGTTCCTGCGCCTGGCGCAGCAGGCCCTCCATTGCCGCACCGAAACCCGACGGGCTGCTCACCTACGCGCCCCTTTCCCACTCGCGACGATCGATCGGGCCGACGCTACCGGACCGGACTCCCGCCGTCCGTCCCGTCAGGCGGGTTCCGTCCACGCGGTCTGGATGAGCTGCTGACCGTCGCGGCGGCGCACGAGCGTGCCCCGGCCCGGCGGCTGCGGGGTCGGCCGCAGGTTGCCGAAGACCGCTCCCTCCTCCCGGCTGCCGGACATCAGCAGGCCCGGCGAGTCCAGCTCGCGCAGGCGTTGCAGCACCGGCTCGTACAGCGCCCGGGCGACACCGCCGACCCGGCGCGTGATGATCAGGTGCAGGCCGATGTCCCGCGCCTGCGGCAGCAGTTCGTGCAGCGCGCTGAGCGGGTTGCTGCCACCGGAGGCGACCAGGTCGTAGTCGTCCACCAGGATGTACAGCTCCGGGCCCTTCCACCAGCTCCGGTCGCGCAGCTGCGCGGTGGTCACGTCCGGGCCGGGCAGCCGGTTCTGCAGGGCGCTGCGGATCGACCCGAGCCCCTGGCTGAACACCTGGTTCGACGGCGCGTAGTCGAGCAGGTGATCCCCCTCGACCGCGCCCAGCAGACCACGCCGGTAGTCGGCGATGACCAGCCGCGCCTGGGCCGGGGTGTACCGCTCGGCGATCCCCCGGGCGATCAGCCGCAGCAGGTTGGTCTTGCCGCACTCGGCGTCGCCGAACACGGTCAGGTGCGGCTCCCCCGCCAGATCCAGGTAGACCGGGGCGAGCGCCGACTCGTTGACGCCGATCGGGATGCCCGGGGCGGACCTGTCGACCACCTTCGCCAGCTCGGTCACCGTCAGCCTGCGCGGCAGCAGCCGCACCTTCGGCGCCGGCTGTCCCGGCCAGTTCGCCGCGACGTGACCGGCCAGCGCCACCGACGCCTCGGTCAGGTCCTCGATGTCACGCTTGCCGTCGATCCGCGAGATCGCGGTCAGGAAGTGCAGCTTGTCCCGGGTCAGACCGCGACCGGGCGCGCCCACCGGCACGTTCTGCGCCGCCCGCCTGTCGATCTCCGACTCCGACGGATCACCGAGCCGCAGCTCCAGCTTGGTGCCGAGCAGGTCCCGCATGTTGATCCGGATCTCCGCCCACCGCACCGCCGTGATCACCACGTGCACACCGAAGCCCAGGCCCCGGTTCGCCAGGTTGGTGATCGTCTGCTCCAGCTCCTCGTACTCCTGACGCAGCGTGTTCCAGCCGTCCACCACGAGGAAGACGTCACCGAACGGGTCGTCGGCGAACTCACCCGCCGCCCGGCGACGCCGGTAACTGGCCACCGAGTCGATGCCGTGCTGAGTGAACCGGTTCTCCCGCTCGTCGATCACCGCGACCACCTCGGCCACCGTCCGCCGGACCGCCTCGGTGTCCCGCCGCCCCGCCACACCCGAGGTGTGCGGCAGCCCCTCCAGGCTGCGCAGCGCGCCGCCGCCGAAGTCGAGGCAGAAGAACTGCACCTCGCGCGGCGTGTGGGTGAGCGCCAGCGACGCCAGCATCGACCGCAGCATCGTGCTCTTGCCGCTCAGCGACGCCCCCACGATCACCACGTTGCCGCCCGCCCCGGCCAGGTCCACCATCATCGGATCGCGGCGCTGCTCGTACGGCCGGTCCACGATGCCCACCGGCACCGCCAGCCGGCCCCGCCCCGGCCAGTCGGCGGTGGTCAGGCCGTACGTCGGGTGCACGCTCAACTTCGGCAGCAGCTCGGCCAGCCCGGACGGCTCCGCCAGCGGCGGCAGCCACACCTGGTGCGCCGGCTTGCCGCGGCCCTTGAGCTGGCCGATCAGCACGTCCAGCATCGCCACGGCCTTGCCGTCGCCGGCCTGCTCCGGCTCCGGGGTCGCCTCCGCCGGGCTGGGCGTCGCGGGCGCCGGCACGTAGTCGATGCCGTACGGGACGATCCGGCGCTGCACCTGCGCCCGGGTGGAGCGCTGCACCTGCCCCGGCGCCCGGTACGGGCCGGACACGTAGGCGGCGCGGAACCGCAGCATGGTCGCGGTGTCGGTCTTCAGGTAGCCGTGACCGGGCGCGCTGGGCAGCTCGTACGCGTCCGGCACGCCGAGCACGATCCGGCTCTCCACCGCCGAGAACGTACGCAGACCGATCCGGTACGACAGGTGCGTGTCCAGGCCGCGTAGCTTGCCCTCCTCCAGCCGCTGCGAGGCCAGCAGCAGGTGCACGCCGAGCGACCGGCCGAGCCGGCCGATCATCACGAACAGGTCGATGAAGTCCGGCTTGGCCGCCAGCAGCTCGGAGAACTCGTCACAGATGATCAGCAGGCTGGGCATCGGCTCCAGCTGCTCACCGGCGGCCCGCGCCTTCTCGTAGTCGTACCGGGAGACGTAGTTGCCCGCCGCCCGCAGCACCTCCTGCCGGCGGTTCATCTCACCGGCGAGCGCGTCCCGCATCCGGTCGACCAGCGGCAGCTCGTCGGAGAGGTTCGTGATCACCGCGCTGGTGTGCGGCAACGCGTCCAGCGAGGCGAACGTCGCGCCGCCCTTGAAGTCGACGAGGACGAAGTTCAGCTCCTCCGAGGAGTGCGTCACGGCGAGCGCCCCGACCACCGTACGCAGCAGTTCGCTCTTGCCCGAACCGGTAGCGCCGATGACCAGGCCGTGCGGGCCCATGCCCTCGTGCGCGGACTCCTTGAAGTCGAGCTCCACCACGTTGCCGTCCGGGCCCAGGCCGAGCGGGATGCGCAACCGGTCGCGGTGGCTGCGCGGACGCCACGTCTGCCGGACGTCCACAGTCGCCGCGTCGCCGACACCGAGCAGATCGGGCAGCTCCATGCTGCGGGCCAGCGGCTCCTCGGTGCTCGCGCCCTGCTGCTGGGAGAGCCGGAACGGGGCGATCTGCCGGGCCAGCCCCTCGGCCGCGCTCAGGGAGAGCCGGTCCGGCCGGCCGAGCCGCGACGTGGCGGCGCCACGGACCAGGTCCAGCCCGGTGCCGTCCCCCGCGTCCAGGCAGAGCAGCCAGCGCCCGGCGTCGCGCGGTACCGCGCCGGACAGGTCGAACACCGTCGTGCCGAGCAGGCCCGGCCCGGTCAGCGCGCAGGTCGCCGAGACCTCGCCGCCGTCCAGCACCACCACCACGTGCGGAGCGGTGGTCAGCGGCTTCGCCTCCGGCGCGAACCGGGGCCGCCCGCCCAGATCCTGGGCCAGCGCGGTCTCCGCCACGTCCAGCGCGGCGTACACCATCCGGCGCGCGCCCGCCGCGTCCGTACGCCCCGGGTGCTGGGCGTGCGGCAGCCACTTCACCCAGTCCCAGGCCGCCTGCCGGTCCGGCGCGGCCACCACCACCACCAGGAGGTCCTCCGGGGCGTGGAACGTGACCAGCTGGCCCAGCGCGGCCCGCGCCAGATCCAGCACCGCCTCCCGGTCGCCGCGCAACGCGATCCGGCTGAACGCGCGCAGCGACAGCGCGGTCGGCAGATCCGGCACGCTGGAGTGGGCCCGGACGAACCGGCGCAGCGCGATCGCGCTCATCGGTTCCAGGTCCTCCACCGGCTTGGTCTCCGGCGGCACGATCTCCACCGCGAGCCGCTGCGGGCCGAGCGCGATCCGCACCTCGCCGAAGTCGTCCTCGGTGATCCGCCGCTCCCAGAGCCGGCGCGAGGCGGCGATCGACCAGAGCGCGTCCGGCTCCGGGTGCCGCCACGTCATCGCGGCGCGCTGCTGCTCGGCCGCCCGCCGGGTGCGCTTGCGCATCTGCGCGAGGTAGCGCATGTAGTCGCGCCGCTGGGCGTTCAGCTCGGCCTTGTCCTTGCCGCCGTTGCCGAGCGTGCCGATCGCCATGCCCAGCATGGACACACCGAACAGGCCACCCGCGACGTACGTCATCATGCCGCCGCCGCGGCCCGCGTAGAGGAACGCCATCGCGCCGACACCGCAGAGCATCGGCAGGATCATCAGCACCTGGCCCATGCCCTTGGCCTGCGGCTCGGGCAACTCGGGCGGGGACTCCAGCAGCACCTCGCCGCGCGGCAGCGCGGGCCCCGGTTGACGCGGAAGTCGGCGGAACACCACCGTACTCACGGCTCTCCCTCCCCAGAAGCGGCCCTGATCGTGGTCTGCCACCGCCGGTGAGCGTCGGGTGGGCAACCTGTGCGACCGCCATCGTAGGTAATCTCCGTCAGGCGTCGTGGACCCGTGGGGGCGGCGCCGACGGCCCAGCGGATCGTATGCGAGCACGAGGAGGCCACTGTGGCGACGAAGACGGCGACCGGCGGACTGAGCCGGATCACCATCGTGGCGCCGCGTACCAGGATGGACCTGGCGCTGCCGTCCGACGTGCCGCTCGCCGACCTGCTCCCCACGCTGCTGCGGTACGCGGGCGAGGACCTGGCCGACGAGGGCGTACGGCACGGCGGCTGGGCCCTGTCCCGGCTCGGCGGCCAACCGCTCGACGGTGGCCGTACCGCGGCGCAGCTCGGGGTACGCGACGGCGAGGTGCTCTACTTCAACCCGCGTGCGGCGACCGCCCCCGAGATCGTCTTCGACGACGTGGTGGACGCGGTCGCCACCTCCACCACCCAGCGGGCGGGCGCCTGGCAGGTGGGCACCACACGGCTGTTCGCGGTCCTGCTCGCCGCCTCGGCGCTGGCCGGGGGCGCGGTGGCGACGCTGCTCACCGGCCCGCCGCAGCTGCCCGGCGCGGCCGCCGCCTTCGTGGTCGCGGTGGCGCTGCTGGTCGGCGCCGCGGTGCTGTCCCGGGCCGCCGGTGACAGCCGCACCGGCGCGGTGCTGGCCCTCGTCGGAATCGGTTACGCGGGCGTCGGCGGCCTGCTGGTGCTCGCCGGGGACCGGACGCTCGGCGAGCTGGCCGGCCCGCACGTCCTGCTCGCCGGCACCGCCGTGGTGGTGTTCGGCGCGATCGCCGCGCTCGCGGTCGGCGACCGCCTGCCGCTGTTCCTCGGCGCGGTGGGCGTGGGCGGCGCGGTCGGCCTCGGCGCGGTGCTCAGCCTGGCCTTCGGCATCGGCGCGGCGGCCTCGGCGGCGATCGTCGCGACCGTCGCGTTCGGCGCGCTGCCCGCGCTGCCGATGCTCGCCTACCGCCTGGCCCGGCTGCCGGTGCCGTCCATCCCCACCGGACCGGACGACCTCAAGACCGACACCGAGTCGGTGGACGGCCCGTCGGTGCTGCGCAACAGCGAGCGCGCCGACGGGTTCCTCACCGGCCTGCTCTGGACCGTCTCGCTGCTGGTGCTCGGCGGCGAGGTGGTGCTCGCCGAGGACGGCCGGCTCCCGGCGGTCCTGCTCTGCCTGGTGCTGGCGCTGCTGTCGCTGCTGCGGGCACGCCCGTTCCTCAGCCGCGCCCAGCGCACGCCGGTGCTGCTGTCCGGCACCGTCGGCCTGGGGCTTGTCGCCGCCGCCACGTTCGCCGCGGGCTCGCTCGCGGTACGGCTCGGGCTGATCCTCGGCGGCCTGGCCGTGGTGGCCGTGATCAGCCTGGTCTACGGCCTGACAGTGGCCGGCAAGCGGATCTCCCCGGTCTGGGGCCGGACCCTGGACATCATCGAGATCCTGCTGATCGTCGCGCTGGTGCCGCTGACCTTCTGGGTCTGCGGCGCGTACGGCTGGATCGTCAACCTTCGACCGTGACCGTCCCCATCGCGGTGCCGACCGGCGCGGTGGCGTAGACGCCCGGACCGTGCTGGCCGTCCAGCGGGCGGGCCGGCACGCCCGCGCGCCGGGCCATCTCCCGGACCGCCTTGACAAGCGCCTCGGCGTGCCCGTCCATGGCCGCCACCCGCAGCAGCGGCGGCACCCGCCGGCCGCCCGGGAGCACCACCGCGGCGACCGTGTGCGAGGGCGCGGAGGTGGCCGTGACCGCGTCCACGAGCGCGCCGAGCGATCCGTTGGGGCGTACCCGCAGGGCCAGGCAGCGCTGCGTCCAGCCGCCCCCGCGCAGGCTGGTCCACGTCTCCACCGGGGACTCCGGCGCGAGGTCGAGCCCGGCCCCGGACACCACCGCCGCGTGCAGTTCGTCGCGGTCGAGCACCCGGTGGGCGAGGCCGGCGGCGTTGAGCGCCTTGCCGAGCCGGCCCACGCCGGCCGCCACCGTGCGGTGCACGCCGCGCAGCCCGCCGCCCCGGCTCACCGTCTCGGCCCGCGCGTCGGACACCGACAGGCGCAGCGCCACCCACACGGTCCGGTACGCGGACGGCGGCGCGCCGGGAGCCGGGTACCAGACGAGGGTGTGCGAGACGACCTGGGTCTGGGTGACCGGGCCGGAGAAGTCGGCGAGCACCGCGAGCGCGCGGTCCACCACCGCCGCCTCGACCGACCCGGCGGGCGCGCCGGGACGGCCGGTCAACGCCAGCGCGGCGAACCAGCCCCGGTCGTCCTGCCCGATGCCGAGCCGGGTGCCGCGCTCGGTCAGCTCCACCACTGTCAGCTCCGGCGCGAGCGCGGCGAGCCGCGGGTCACCGCCGGGCGCCGCACCCCGGGCCCGGTCGCGGCGCCGGCGCAGCCGGCGGCGGAGCATCAGGTCCTCGTACCACCAGCGGCCGCCCCGGCGCGCGAAGGCCGCGCCCACGGCCAGCAGCGCCAGTACGGCGACCACCGCGAGCAGCCACGTCGGGCCGGCGGTGGCGAACCAGACGGCGAGCGCCGCGCACTCCACCGCCACGAGCTGCCCGACCACGATCGGGCCGAGCCGTCCCCGGCGGCGCTTGTCAGCCGGGGTGACCGGCCGGTCCGCCGGTACGGCGGGAGCGGTGGCGGTACGACCGGGTGGCGCCTGGAGCTGCGTCATCGGTGTGCGTCCCTTCTGGACATGCTGGGCCTCCGCCGGGCGGCTGCTGTCGTTCGGGCGGCGGACGGGGTCCGGCGCACCCCCGACGGCCCCTTATCGTAGGGAAGCCCGCGGCGCCGCTCGGACCTGTCGTCGTGGACCCACCCCCGCCGGAGGTTAGTCATGCGGACCCGCCGCGATCAGGTGCAGGCGTACCGCTTCGTCACCCGCCGCATCGTCTCCGCCCTGCTCTCCGGCGACCCGGAGACCAACGAGCTGCCGATGCGCCGCCTCGGCATGGCGGTGTTCGGCAGCGTCATCGCGGCAGCCGTGGTGCTCGGCGGCGTGGGCGCGTACGGGCAGCTCACCAGCAACTCCGCGCCGCTGGAGCCGAACACGCTGGTGATCGAGCGGGAGACCGGCGCGACGTACTACTTCGGCGAGGACAAGGTGTTGCGCCCGACGCTCAACTACGCCTCGGCGCGGCTGATCGTCAACGACGCGGCGGCGCAGCCGCGCACCATGTCCCAGGCGTCGATCAAGGACCGTCCACGCGGGCGGCTGGTCGGCATCGTGGGCGCCCCGGACGACCTGCCGGATCGCAAGTCCCTGGTCGGGCTCCCGTGGTCGGTGTGCGACGTACCGGATCCGAACGACCCGCAGCGCTCCACCACGCATCTGGTGATCGACCGCGCGCTGCCGGGCGGCACGTCGCTGGCCGACCGGGCCGTGGTGGTGCGGACCAGCGACGCCCGCTACCTGCTCACCGGCGGTTCCCGGCTGCGGGTGGCCGGTGACGAGCAGGCGCTGGTGGCGTTGAAGATGGCCGGCGCGACGAACCTGACCGTCGGGCAGCAACTGCTGAACGCGGTCCCGGTCGGTCCGGTGCTGCGCAAGCCTTCGATCGCCGGGGACGGCGGCGCGAGCGGGCTCACCGTGGCCGGTCGGCCGGCCCGGATCGGCCAGGTCTACCAGGCCGCCGGCCAGTACTACGTGCTCACCCGGCAGGGCCTGGCCACCGTCCGGGAGGTCACCGCGCTGCTGCTGCTCGGCGGCGGCGGTGAGGTGACGCAGATCACTCCGGACGAGGCGGGCCGGCTCCTCACCGACCAGCGGCTGGACGCGGACGGCCTGCCGGCCCGCCTGCCGGCGCTGCACGAGGTCCGCGTGGGCCGCACCGTGCTCTGCGCCACCTACCGGCCCGGCCCGGCGGGCCAGCCGACGACCACCACGCTGGAGGTCTTCGACACCGCGCCGGCCGAGCTGACCTCGGCGACCGCGATGCCGGCGCGGCAGGGCGGCCGGGACGCCGTACGCACCGCCGAGCACGTGCTCCTGCCCGGCGGCAAGGGCGTGCTGGTGCAGGCCACGGCCGGCGAGAGCGGCAAGGCGGCGGCCGGGTCGACGGTCTACCTGATCACCGCGCAGGGCATCCGCTTTCCGCTGGGCACCGCCGGGGGTGACGCCAAGAGCGCGCTCGGATACGGCGACGTGACGCCGCTCGCGGTGCCCGCCTCACTGCTGGCGCTGGTGCCGACCGGCCCGACGCTGTCCCGGCAGGACGCGATGGCGTACTTCGATGCGTCAGCGCCCGCTGCGCCCGCCGCGACACCCTCGGCCGGTGGCGCGGCCGCCCAGGTCCAGGGCGGTTGACCGCCCTCCCGTCATCCGAAGTGGAGGATCCGCGTCACGGGTCGCCCGGGTTGGCACGCTTCGACTAACCTGAGTGCGGCGTACGGTTATCGACGAGGACTACGGGGATGCAGCCATGACGGGGCGCACGACAGTAGACGTACTGTCCTTGGAGGACTTCCACCAGCGGCTCGAGCGGCGCCTGGACCAGGCGGAGTCGGTGTTGCGCAAGCTCAACACCCAGATGCAGTGCCGCCCGCCGGCCCTCGGGACGTTCACCGACGCGACCGACAACGCGCGTCGCTACTCCGAGACGCACCAGAGCTACGTCAACCACGTCGACCGGCTGCGCCGGGCGATCCTGGCCGCCCGCGAGGCGACCCAGAAGATCATGACGAACTACAAGACCGCCGAGGCCCGCAACGCCGCCGCCGCGGCCGACATCGCCGCCGCCCTCTCCGGGCTCGACGAGGCGATGAAGCAGCCGAAGGAGGACCCGCGTGTCTGAGTACACACGGCGCTACGAGCACGTCAGCCACGAGGAGCTCTACCAGGACGTCAAGGCGGGCGACCCGAAGCAGATCGAGGCGCTGAGCGCCCAGTGGACATCCCTGAAGGGCACGCTCGACGACCTCGGCCGCGATCTGACCGCCGACCTGGAGGCGCTGACGAAGACCTGGTCCGGCGACGCCGCGCGGGAGTTCCACCGCCGGCTGGGCATGGTCGTGAGCTACTCGGGCAGCCTCGCCGAGGGCATGACGGGCATCCGGCAGGGCCTCGACATGATGTCCAGCGAGCTGCGGGCCGCGCAGGCCAAGGCCGAGAGCCCGGAGAAGACGGAGGACAACGACAAGCTGCTCTCCGGCGCCGGCAAGGGCTTCCTGCTCGGCGGCGCCGCGGGCGCGGTGATCGGCGGGATCGTCGGCCACCAGCAGGACAAGGCCGAGCAGGAGAAGGCGCACCAGCGGATGGTGCAGGTCGTGGCGAAGCTCGCCGAGGGCTACGACTTCTCGGCGTACAGCCGGATCGTGGTGCCGGAGCCGCCGGCGGCCGAGCTGCCCGGCCACACCGGTAACGGTGACCCCACGCTGCAGAACGGCCCGTCGGTGAAGACGCCGTCGTCCGGCCCGAGCCTGGGCAGCTTCGGCCCGGGCGCGAGCGCCACCGCGACCAGCTCGGGCGTGCACCACGCGGCCCCGACCGGCGGCACGCCCGGTGCGGGCACTCCGGGTTCGGGCGCTCCGGGCGGCCAGCCCGGCGCGGGCACCCCGGGTTCGGTGCCGACCACCGGGACGGTCGACCCGGGCGGCACCTCGCTGGCCGGCGCCACTCCGCTGACCAGCACCCTCGGCGGTCCGACTGTCGGCGGCGGCCCGGGCTTCGGCCCCGGCGGCGGCCCGGCGACGATGACCGCCGGCGGCCCCGGCGGCGGCTCGCTCTACGGTGCCCCCGGCGTGCTGAGCACCGGCGCGCTCGCGGGCACCGGCCCCAACTCGGCGGCCTCGGCCCGCCTCGGCGGCATGCCCGGCGCGGAGACCCGCTCGGCAGCCGGCACGGGTCGGCTCACCTCCGGTCGCGGCCTCGTCGTCGACGCCGGGAGCAAGTCCGCCGAGCGCACCGGCGGCGCAAACGGGCGGCCCGCGATGGCCGGCCGCGGCGGCGTGCTGGGCGGGCGCGGCGGCCACGGCGACGACGAGTCGGACGGCCGGCTGACCTGGCTCACCGAGGACGAGATGGTCTGGGGCGACGGTGACGCCGCTCCGCCGCCGGTACTCGGCGGCAACTGACCCCGGCATCCACGAGACGGCGCGGCACCCCGGCAGGGGCGCCGCGCCGTCTCGCGTCGGGCCTGCGTGAGGGTCCGTCCACACCGACTCGTGTGGTGGCTCACGTAACCCGCAAGATCTTTGAGCTGCAAGATCGTCTGCCGACCGATAGGTTGAATTGGTGCTGCCCGTAGCGTTCGCCCCGTCCACCTGGACGGCGACGCTGCGCCGAATCGCCCGCACGGCGGTGGCCGGCCTGGTGCTGATCGTCGGCCTCCAGGGCATCGCCGCCACACCCGCCCACGCCACCGCGTCCTCGCACGCCACCGCCTCGCACGCCGTCGAGCACGTCGCGACGATCGAGCACGTCGCCGTCATCGAGCACATCGCGACGCCGCGGGCGGTCACGGCCGGCCACGCACGTTCCGCCGCACTCACGGCGGGCGACGCCACGACCACTGCCCTGCGGACCACCGGTCCCGGCACCGGCCCCGCCGTCGCCGAAGCCTCTTCCGCCGGCTCCGCCGGGCGCGTCCC
The DNA here is from genome assembly GCF_040648395.1 of Micromonospora sp. NPDC049151. Classification (NCBI taxonomy): domain Bacteria; kingdom Bacillati; phylum Actinomycetota; class Actinomycetes; order Micromonosporales; family Micromonosporaceae; genus Micromonospora; species Micromonospora sp. NPDC049151. The sequence goes on along the minus strand of NZ_JBEZDP010000007.1, from coordinate 104,352 downwards.
CGGCACCGAGGTCGTCGCCGCCGCCGACCCCGGCCGCGCGCACATCGCCCGTCGCGGTCCGCCGCGCGCCTGACCGGGCGCCCTTCCGGTACGCCCCGGCGCGGCCTCACGGCCGCACGCCTCGCGCCCTGCCGCGCGTGCCGCGTCTCCGTTCACGACGCGCACCCGCCCGGATGCCCGGGCCACAACCGCTTATCGTCCTTCGTTCCACCTTGAGGTGCTGGTGATGCAGACCGTCTTCTCCGCCGTCCTGCCCGACATGCCCACGGCCGCCGTGATCTGGCTGGTCCTGCTCGCCGTGGCCGCGACAGTGGTGGCCGCGCTGATCGTCCGCCCGTCCCGGTTCCGCTCGGAACTCGTCGACCGGATCAGCGACGCCGCCCGGCCGAGCAGCATCGAACAGGCCGAGCGGGCCCGCGTACAGGACCGGGACCGGGACCGGTACGCCGACGAGGTCGCCGTGGCCGCCTCCCGCGCGGCGGCTACCGCGGAGCGCAGCCGGGCGGAGTGGCTGACCGCCCAGGAGGAGGCCGAGTCGGCCTGGCAGGCGTACCAGGCGGCGGAGGACGACGTACGGCGCCTGGCTGCCGCCGCGGCGCTGCCGCTGCCCCGGACCGCCCGGACCCCGGCCGAGTACGCGGACCGGGAGCGCTGGCTGCACCGGGCCGCGATGGACGCCCAGTGGCGCAACGAGATCACGGTGCGGCAGCTCAGCGACATCCTCGGCGGCAACGGCTGGGACCCGACCCGGCACCCGGTCGAGCAGGAACTGCTGCTGCGCCGGCTGGTCCGGGACAACCTGGCGGCACGGCACCGGGCCGCCGCCCAGCGGGAGCAGGCCGCCTGGCAGGCAGCCGAGCTGGCCGCGGCCGCGGCGCAGAGCCTGCGCGACGAGGTGTTCGCCGCACTGCACCCGGTCGCCGAGCCGCAGGCGGAACTGTCCATCGTCGGGTTCGCCGGGCCGGAGACCACCCGGGAACTGCCGGCCGGGGCGGCGGCCGTCGAGGTCACCCGCGAGCTGCCCCCGGTGGCCCGGGGACGGGCGGCAGTCGCGGCCTGAGAGTTCGCTGCCGGCCGGTGCCACGTCAGCGGGCGGCACCGGCCCGGCTCGACTAGCGTGATGGCGTGTCCCGTGAAGCCTGGGTGCTCGTCGTGCTCGCCGCCGTCGTCGCGGTGGCGATGCTGGCCGGGGCGGTGGTCCTCGCCGTCCGGCTGGTCCGCACGCGCCGCATGCTCGGCGCGCTCGGCGCCGGCGGCAAGGTCGCGTTCTACGGCGCGCTGATCTACACGATCCTGCCGGTGGACCTGCTGCCCGACCCGATCTACCTGGACGACATGGGCGTCCTGGCGGGTGCGCTGTTCTACCTGGGCCGGCTGGTCGCCAAGCACCGCGCCGAGCAGCGGGCCGCCGGGGAGTCCCCGGTGAAGACTCTGCCGCCGGCACCCCGCCGCTGAGGTTCCACAGGTACGCCGAACGAGGAGACGACATGGCGGGACGGCACCGGTTGGATCCGGGCGACGAGCGGGTGGCCCGCTTCTTCGCGGACCGGCACCTCGCCACGCTCACCACACCCCGTGCCGACGGCACCCCGCACGTCGTACCCGTGGGGGTGACCTTCGACCCGGCGGCCCGGCTGGCCCGGGTGATCACCTCCGCCGGGTCGGCGAAGGCCCGGCACGTCGCGGTGGCCGGGCCGGACGGCGTCCCGGTCGCGGTGTGCCAGGTCGACGGCCGGTGGTGGCTGACCGTGGAGGGCCGGGCGGTGCTGCGCCGCGACCCGGAGTCGGTGGCCGAGGCCGAGCGCCGGTACGCCGAGCGGTATCGCACCCCGCGCCCGAATCCGGAGCGGGTGGTCATCGAGATCGCGGTGACCGGGCTACTGGGAAGTCTCCCCGGCTGAGCCGTCCGTCCGGTTCCGGTGTGGCCCCGGCCACGCCTGGAAATGGCGTGCCGCAGTAGGGCGGTTGAACTCTCCGTACGCCGAGCGCCACTCCTGGTGCCACGTCTCCCGCACGGAGCCGTCGACCCCCGAATGGAGCCTCGACAATGAATCCGATCATCCGTAAGTGCGTGCTGTCCGTCGCCGGCCTGGCCGCGGCCGGCGGTGCCGTCGCCGGCCCGGCCGCCGCCCATGCCGCCCCGGTCAAGGGCAAGGGTGACCGTGCCGCCGACTACGAGTACCAGGCGCAGCCGAACTACTTCTACTGCGGTCCCGCCTCGACCCGGATCGCGCTGTCGGCCGAGGGCAGGGACGTGAGCCAGGACGAGCTGGCCGCCAAGCTCGGCACCACCGAGAACGGCACCGACTCGGCCATCGACATCACCCGGGTGCTGAACGAGTACACCGGAGGCAAGTACCGGACCACCGAGATCCGCGACGACGTGGCCACCCGTGGGCAGGTCGACCGCCTGCGCGCGGACATCCGTACCGCTGTGGACGACGACCGGCCGGTGGTGGCGAACATCCTGGGCGCCGCCCGGGACGTCGACGGGGTGGAGCACAGCTACCCCGGTCACTACGTGACTGTGGTGCGGTACGAGGGCGACGGCGACCGGGTGCTGATCGCCGACCCGGCCCGGCCGGACGCGCCGACGTACTGGATGGACGTGACCGAGCTGGCCAACTGGATCGCCGGCCGCGGCTACAGCTCCTGACCCCGCCTTCTGACGCACGGGCCGGTCTCCCCTGTGGAGGCCGGCCCGACGCCGCGGCGGCCACGCTCCCCATCCGGGGGCGTGGCCGCCGTCGTGTTCCGGCGCCGAAGCGGGCGTACGTCAGCGACCGGTGTCGCCTTCGCCGGTGCGCTGCTGCGCCATGTCGACGCCCTTGTCGATCTGCGCGTCGTACTTGCCGCCGCTGCGCTTGTCGGCGGCGTCGCCCGCCTTCTCGATCCCCTGGTCGACCTGCTTGTCATGCTTGTCCGCGAAGTCCTTGGCCTTGTCCATGAAGTTGCTCATGTCCGATCTCCCTTCGATACGTTGAATGCCTTCCCTGAGGCCGGGGGCACAAACACCGGGTGGGTGGTTACCGCCCTGGTGTCGGATCGATCCCTGTCGGGTACCAACGGCCACGATCGAGGAGGGCGACGTGGACGACGACGCTGGTATACCCGGGCGGGCACCGACCGCCGGACCGCGACAGACGTGGGCCGGACTTCCCTGGCCGGTACGCACGGCTGTCACCTGGAGCGCCTGCCTCCTGGTCGTGACGGCCGGGCTGTGGCTGCTCGGGCAGATCGCCGTGCTGCTCGCGCCGCTCGCCGTGGCGCTGGCCGGCACGCTCTTCCTCGCCGCGCTGCTCGACCCGGTGCTGGTACGCCTGCGCCGGCTGCGGGTGCCGGCCGGGCTCGCTGCGCTGCTGAGCATCCTGCTGCTGCTCGGCATTCTGGGCGGCGCCGGTGTCCTGGTCTGGAACCTCACCGCGAGCCAGTTCAGCGAGTTGAGCCAGCAACTCGACGAGGGGTTGCAGCGCACCCGGGACTTCGTCACGTCGAGCCTGCCGGTAACCGACCAGCAGCTCGACCGGCTCGTCGAGCAGATCCGGCAGGGCCTGAGCAGCGGCGCACCCGACCCGGTCGCCGGGGCGCGCAAGGTCGCCGAGGTCGCGGGCGCGGTGCTGCTCGCCCTGGTGCTGCTGTTCTTCCTGCTCAAGGACGGCCGTTCGATGTGGCGCTGGGTGCTGCGCCGGCTGACCGGCCCGCGCCGGGAGCTGACCGCCGAGGCGGGACGGGCGGGCTGGCGTACGCTCGGCGCGTACAGCCGGGGCACGATGATCATCGCGGCCATCGACGCCATCGGCATCGGGCTGGCGCTTGTGGTGTTGCGTGTCCCGCTGGCCCTGCCGCTCGCCCTGATCACGTTCCTCGGCGGCTTCGTGCCGATCATCGGCGCCACGGTGGCCGGTGCGGTGGCGGTGCTCGTCGCGCTCGCCGCGAACGGCCCGACCACCGCACTGCTCACGCTTGCCGCCGTGATCGCCGTCCAGCAGATCGAGGGCAACCTGCTCGAACCCCTGGTGATGCGGCGGCAGGTGCAGCTTCATCCGGCGGTCATCCTGGTGGTGGTCACCGCCGGCACGCTGGTCGCCGGGGTCGCCGGGGCGTTCGTATCGGTGCCGATCGCGGCGGTGCTCTGGCGTGTGCTGGACACCGTGCAGCGGCACCGCGCCGCCGAGCAGAGCGGGAACGACGCACCCGGCCCGGCCGCCGATCCCGGCCGAGCCGCCGAAGCCGCGGGCTGACGGCTGACGGCTGACGGCTGGCACGATCGGACAGCCACCCGGCGCCGGCTGACTGCCGACACGTGGTGCGGGCCGCCGGGACCGCGCCACGCGGGCTGGTCAGGCGGGGTGCGGCTGGCGCAGGTGGGTGGTGAACCAGGTGCCGGCCTGGTCGGCCACCTGCTCCAGCGTGCCGGGCTCCTCGAACAGGTGCGTGGCACCGGGCACGATGCGCAGCTCGGCGAGCTCGCCCAGCGCGTCCCGGGCCTGCTCGTTGAGCACGATCACCTGCTCGTCCAGGCCGCCGACGAGCAGCAGCGTCGGTGCGCGTACCGCAGTCAGGGAGCTGCCGGCCAGATCCGGCCGCCCACCCCGGGAGACCACCGCGCCCACCCGGTCCGGCCGGGCCGCGGCGGCGACCAGCGCGGCGGCGGCACCGGTGCTGGCGCCGAACAGCCCGATCGGGAGCCGTCCCAGCTCCGGGTCGGCGCCCATCCAGTCGACGATCCCGGCCAGGCGCTCGGCCAGCATGCCGATGTCGAAGCGCAGCTCGGCGGTGACCTCGTCCCGGGCCTCCTCGTCGGCGGTCAGCAGGTCGACCAGCATCGTGCCGAGCCCGCGCTCGTTGAGCGCGCGCCCGACTGCCATGTTGCGCGGGCTGTGCCGCGAGCTGCCGCTGCCGTGCGCGAACAACACCACCCCACCGGCCCTCGCCGGCACCACCACGTCCCCCACGAGCCCGCCCGCAACCACAGGAACCGAAACCTCACGCATCCCCTTCACCGCCCCTCCCGCTCTCCCCGCGTATACCCCCCACCCCGACGATCATGAAGTTGACGGCCCAGAAAGCGCTTCCTCACCCCGCCAACCTCATGATCACCCCCGCGTGAAGGGTTGCGTTGACGTCGGCGGCAAGGTTTAGCGTCAATCGGCAGAGAGGGACGGGGGCGGCGGATGCGGATCGGGGAGCTGGCGCGGCGGGCCGGTACGAGCACCCGCACCCTGCGCTACTACGAGGCACACGGACTGGTCCGTCCGCACCGGTCCGCCAACGGATACCGGGTCTACGACGAGGCGGAACTACGCGTCGTCCGCGAGATCCGGTCCCTGCTGGCGATCGGCTTCGGTCTGGACGACATCCGCCCGTTCGTCGCCTGCCTGCGCGCCGGGAACGACTCCGGTGACGTCTGCCCCGATTCGGTGGCGGTGCTGCGGCGCAAGCTCGCCGAGGTGGACGACTACCTCGACCGGCTCGGCGACGTCCGCCGCCGGCTGCACGACCAGCTCGCCCACGCGATCATCCAACGGGAGGAAACATGCCTCAGGACACGGGGACCGAACGGCTGACGGCGGTCACCGACGAGACCTTCGCGGCCACAGTGCTGGCCGCCGACCGGCCGGTCGTGGTGGACTTCTGGGCCGAATGGTGCCCACCGTGCCGGGTGGTGTCGAAGCACCTGGCCGAGCTGGCCGAGGAGTTCGGCGACGCGCTGCGCTTCGTCACCCTCAACACGGACGAGAACCCGGCCACCACGCGCGACCACCGGATCATGTCCGCGCCGACCATGCTGGTGTTCCGGCGCGGGGAGGTGGTCGGCTCGATCGTCGGCTCCCGCCCCAAGGACCACCTGCGCCGCAGCTTCGCCCAGCACCTGGACGGCTGAGCCCCACACGCCCACACCCGGGACGGTTGAGCCGCCGCCGGGCGGGAACGCGCGGGGTGACCACGGACCCCGACCGATCGCGAGGATCGTCATGGCGAAACAGGACAGGTCCCGGGAACAGGAACGCACCGACCAGGAACGCCGCGAGCAGGAACGCAACGGCTCGCCGGACTGGGCCGACCGCGCCGCGACGGCGCGTACCGCCGACGACCCGCGGGCCACGGCGCCGCGCGACGCCGGCGGGCGTCCGTCGAACGGCCGCCAGTTCTGAGGTACGCCTACCGAGCGGTCCCGCCCCTGGTGGCGGGGCCGCTCAGTCCATGCGTTCGGGCAGGTGCATCAGCGGCGCGCGGCCCTGCGGCTGCTCCGGCTGCGGCCCCTTCGGGTGTGCCGGGGGCACCGGCACGGTGACCGGCTGCGCGGAGGTGACCCGCAGCGGCTCGCCGTGGTGCCGCAACTCCACGACGGTGTCCGGCCCGCCGTTGCGCAGCGAGTACGTCGTCTGGTGCGGCCGGACGTCGACGCGCAGCCGCATCCCGTGCCACTGGAGTGAGAACTCCAGGCGGCTGAGGCGGCTGGAGAGCCGGGGTGCGAAGGAGAGCGTCCCGTCGTGGTCACGCAGCCCGCCGAAGCCGGCCACGAGCGCGATCCAGGCGCCGGCCAGGGACGCCATGTGCACGCCGTCGCGGGTGTTCTCGTTGAGGTCGTGCAGGTCCATCAGCGCGGCCTCGCGCAGATAGCGGTGGGCCAGTTCGAGGTAGCCGACCTCGGCCGCCAGCACCGCCTGGGTGCAGGCGCTCAGCGACGAGTCGCGTACGGTGCGCCGCTCGTAGTAGACGAAGTTGCGCAGCTTCTCGGCGGCGCTGAACGCGTCGCCCCGCCAGTGCATGGCGAGCACCAGGTCGGCCTGCTTGACGACCTGCTTGCGGTAGAGGTCGAAGTACGGGTAGTGCAGCAGCAGCGGGTACTTCTCCGGCGGCGTGTGCTCGAAGTCCCACTCCTGGAAGCGGGTGAACCCCTCCACCTGCTCGTGGACGTCGGTCTCCGCGTCGTACGGGATGTGCATGTCGTTCGCGGCGTCCCGCCAGGCGGCGGCCTCCTCCTCGGTGACGCCGAGGTCGAGCGCCTGGTCCCGGTAGCGCATCGCGCAGTCCGCCGCGGTCAGCAGGTTCCGCTGCGCCATCAGGTTGGTGTAGACGTTGTCGTTCTTCACCGCCGTGTACTCGTCCGGGCCGGTCACGCCGTCGATGTGGAACCGTCCGGCGCGGTCGTGGTGGCCGAGTGAGCGCCACAGCCGGGCGGTCTCGACGAGCAGTTCCAGGCCGATGTCCCGTTCCAGCGCCTCGTCGCCGGTCACCAGCACGTAGCGGCGCAGCGCGTCGGCGACGTCGGCGGCGATGTGGAACGCGGCGGTCCCGGCCGGCCAGTACGCCGACGACTCCGGCCCTTCGATGGTGCGCCACGGGAAGGCCGCCCCGGCGAGGTTCAGTGTGCGGGCGCGTTCCTGCGCCTGGGCCAGCGTGTCGTACCGCCACTGCAACGCGTCGCGCACGGCGCCCGGCTGGGTGTACGTGAGCACCGGCAGCACGAACATCTCGGTGTCCCAGAACGCGTGGCCGTCGTACCCCGGGCCGGTGAGGCCCTTGGCCGAGATGGGCCGCCGTTCCGCGCGGGCGCCGGCCTGGAGGACGTGGAAGAGACCGAACCGGACGGCCTGCTGCACCTCGGGGTCGCCCTCGACGCGCACGTCGGCGGCGTCCCAGAACGCGTCCAGGTATTCGCGCTGGGCCCGGCGCAGCCCGTCCCAGCCGTCGAGCCGGGCCGCGGCCAGTGCCGCGCCGACCTGGTCGCGCAGCGCCGGGAGGGACCGGCGGCTGGACCAGCCGTACGTGAGGTACTTGACCACCCGGAGCGTCTGGCCGGGCTTGAGCACGCAGCCGATGGTGGTGCGGACCCAGTCCTCGTACCCCTCGCTCTCGATCGTGGTGCGTTCGGGCCCGTCCACGTCGTGGCCCATCGCGGCGGCGACCCGCAGCCCGCTGACCTTGGTGCGGTGGATGAGCTGGCCGCCGTCGTCGGTGGTCAGCTCCTCCTCGGCCTGCAACGGCGATTCCAGCACGGCGGCCACCCGGGGGTCGCGGCTCTGCGGTGGCAGCGACTCGTTGGCGACCAGCTCGGACTGGAGGATCAGCCGCAGCGGACCGTCGACCGGCTCGACCTCGTAGTGGATGGCGGCTACCGAGCGCTGGGTGAACGACACCAGCCGGGTGGTGCGGACCTTCACCTCGCGCCCGGCCGGGGAACGCCAGTGCAGGTCCCGCTGGAGCGTGCCGGCGCGCATGTCGAGGACCCGCTCGTGGGCGAGGAGTTCGCCGTAGCGCACGTCGAGCGGTTCGTCGTCCACGAGCAGCCGGATCAGTTTGCCGTTCGTGACGTTGACGATGGTCTGCCCGGATTCGGGGAACCCGAAGCCGGCTTCCGCGTACGGCAGCGGGCGCAGCTCGTAGAACGAGTTCAGGTAGGTGCCGGGCAGCCCGTGCGGCTCGCCCTCGTCGAGGTTGCCACGCAGCCCGATGTGCCCGTTGGAGAGCGCGAACACCGACTCGGACTGGGCCAGCACGTCCATGTCGAGCCGCATCTCCCGGACGTGCCAGGGCTCGACCGGGTACGCCCGTTCCCGGATCACGCGGCCGGCTCCGCGGCGAGCAGTTCGGCGAGGTCGGTGACCACCACGTCGGCGCCGTGCGCGAGCAGTTCGCCGGCCTGGCCGACCCGGTCGACGCCGACCACGTACCCGAATCCGCCGGCCCGTCCGGCGGCCACCCCGGCGAGGGCGTCCTCGAAGACGGCGGCCTGGGCCGGTTCGACGCCGAGCAGCCGGGCGCCTTCCAGGAACGTGTCCGGGTCCGGTTTGCCGCGCAGCCCGTTCGCGCGGGCGACCACGCCGTCCACCCGCGCCTCCAGCCAGTGGTCCAGCCCGGCGGCGTGCACCACGGCGGCGCAGTTGGCGCTGGCCGAGACGACAGCGCGGCGCAGCCCGGCCGCGGTGGCCGCCTCCAGGTAGCGCACCGAGCCCTCGTACGCCTCGACGCCGTTGTGCTCGATCCGCTGGAGCAGCACGACGTTCTTACGGTTGCCGAGACCGTTGACGGTGTCCGCCTCGGGCGGGTCGTCCGGCGATCCCTCGGGCAGCGTGATGCCGCGCGAGGCCAGGAATGTGCGCACCCCGTCGGCGCGCGGTCTGCCGTCCACGTACCGGTTGTAGTCCGGTCCGCTGTCGAACGGGTGGAACGGCTCGCCGGTTTCGGCCGACCGTCGCCTCAGGTACGCGTCGAACGTCTCCGTCCAAGCGGCGTTGTGCACCTTGGCGGTCTGCGTCAGCACACCGTCCAGATCGAAGAGACACGCGCTCACGTGCTCGGGGAGGCCCAGCATCGCTTGAATCTAACCAGAGCCCGCGCCGGGTAAACACCGTTCCGGGCTCAGCGGTTCGGGCGCAGCGTCCAGATCACTGTGAGCGAGGAGGTGAGCGTGCCGTCCTCGGTGCGGACCTCCACCTCGACCGGGAACTCCGGCCGTCGGCCGGCGTCCAGCTCGGCCAGCACCTCGGCGGGGACGCCGCCGAGCCGCGCCGTCGCCAGCACCGGCCCCATCGCCACCTTGAGGTAGCGGATGGTCGCGGTCACGGCCAGGGGTACGGCCCGGTCGAGGACCTGCCCGAACGCGGCCAGCACAACCGCGCCCGAGGCGGTCTCCCCCAGCGTGAACATGGCCCCGGCGTGCGGGCCGCCCACGTGGTTGTGGTGCGCCGGGTCGTCGGGGAGCCGGACCACGGCCCGGACCCCGCCCTCGGCCTCGGGTGCCACCTCGACGAACTCGATCCCGAGCGTGCGGGCGAACGGCACGGCTTCGAGGAGACCGGCCGCCACCTGGCGAGAGTCGATGCTCATGCCCAAACGCTACTCGCCGGTAACCAACCCGGCAAGACGCCGGAACGCGCCGGCCCAATGTCACTAAGTAAGTGACATCCGCACCACATGGAGCTAGCGTTGTCTCTTATTAAGAGACATTGGGACATGAGATGATCTACTCCACCCCTGAACTCAGCGATCACGACGAGACCGTGCTGGCCGAGGTGCATGACATGCGCCGCGTGCTCGCTGATGTCCTGCGCACTCCTCGCCGGTGGACCGGTGGCCTCCGGCGCACGATGTTGGCCCGCGCGATTCTCGGCTCCAACAGCATCGAGGGCTACGTGGTCGCCGAGGACGACGCCGCCGCCGCGCTGGACGGCGAGGAGCCGCTGAGCGCCGACGACCGAACCTTCGCCGAGATTCGGGGCTATCGACAGGCTCTGGGGTACGTGCTGCAAACCGCCGGGGATCCGCACTTCCGCTTCGAGACGTCGGTGATCCGCAGCATGCACTACATGATGCTCTCGCACGATCTGAGCAAGAGCCCGGGGCAATATCGCAAGGGCCCGATCTACGTACACGATGAGCGGACCGATGAGCGGGTGTACGAGGGTGCGGACGCCGACCACGTGCCTCACCTCATGGAGGAGTTAACCGAAGATCTACGGTCGGATGTCACCGCCTCTCCGCTCGTCAAGGCAGCCATGGCGCATCTGAACCTGGTGATGATCCATCCGTTCCGTGATGGCAACGGGCGAATGGCACGTGCCCTTCAGACGTTGGTGCTCTCCCGACGCGCGATCGTCGAGCCTGCTTTCTCCAGCATCGAGGAATGGCTGGGCAGCAACACCGAGGACTACTACCGGGTGCTGGCGGTTACCGGGCGTGGCCGCTGGAACCCCGAGGGTTCGGCGCACCTCTGGGTGTCGTTCAACCTGCGCGCCCATCACATGCAGGCGCAGACCGTCGCTCGCCGCTTCGAGGAGGCGTCCGGCATCTGGTCGGAGTTGGACGCGATCGTTGCCGAGAAAAGGCTCCCTGAGCGGGTGACCGATCTGCTCTACGAGGCAGTGCTGGGCTATCGCATCCGTCGCTCCGGGTACGTCAAACTTGCCGATGTCGAGGACAGGACCGCATCTCGGGATCTGGCCAGCCTTGTCGAGCAGGGCCTTCTGGAAGCACGAGGTGAGCGGCGGGGCAGGCATTACGTCGCCGGCCCCACGCTGGTGACGGTGCGGGAAAGAGTCCATGCTCAGCGCAAACCGATCAGCGACCCCTATCCGGCCATGCCGGTCGTTCTCGCAACCGAGGCTGCCAATACGACCGGGTCAGGTGAACGGTTGTAACCACGGTTTATTTCACGGCCCTGTCGCGGCGTTTCGGCGGCTGTCGACTCCGGGTAGCGAATGGCCCATGAACCGCGATCTCGCGCGCGGGCTGACGGTGGCGTGGGCGCTCCCGGAGTTCCGCGACGGGCTGCGTCACCTCGTCGACCTCGACGAGGTGACAGTGCTGCTGGCCGCGCTGTCCCTTCCGGACCGCGACCGCGAGGTCGAGCGCAGCGCGCTGGGCCTGCTGCGTTCCGGGCTCGACAGCACCGAGGTCCGGGAGGCGGTGTTGCTGCTGCTGGAGCGGGACACCGTACGCCGGCCGCTCGTCACCGCGGCGGTGGAGCCGCTCGCCGACCGGCCCGGCCTGGTCACCGCCGTCACGTCCGCGGCCGAGGACCCCCGGATACGCCACGAGGTACGGGCGATGCTGGACAGCCCCGGCGTCCGCGAGCTGATCTGGCGGGCGGCCGACGACCAGGTGAGCGACAACCGGTTCGGGCTGATCCGCCGGGCGGCGGTGCTGTTCGTCCGGCACCCGAGCGCGCGGCGGCTGGGGTGGGCCCTGCGCCGGCACGGCGTGCTCCGCGAACTGCGCCACAAGGCGTGATCCGGAGCCGCATCACCTGATCGGGCCGGTCAGCTCCGGGAGCGGGGCCCGCGAAGCGCCGGCGCAGGAGGCGCCGCGGGGCGAAGATCGCCACGTCACTGGCGGCGTTCCGCGCGTATCCGCGTATCTCGTACCCGTGCAGAACCGCACGGTCCCGCAGCAGGTGAGCGACCGAGTCCGCGTCGATCCGGCCGTGCAGACGGGCGTAGTGGCCGAGGGACTGCAGTGCGTTGGCGCGGGTCTGCGCGCTCACCGACGTGAGCGCCCGCGTGATCCTGGGCAGCACGACGTCGGGTTCGGGATGATTGAGCACGAGGGTCAGGAGCGCCACCCCGGCGTACGGATCATCCCGCCGCAGGGCGCCGTCGACGATCTCCGGCTGGTCGATCGCGTCGATCCAGCTCCGCATCGACCAGCGCGGAGCGCCGGACACCTCGTCGTCGTCGCGGACCCGCGCCTGGTCGGCCCTCGACAGCTCGGCCGTCACTCGTAGCCCATCGCGGGGATGATCTCGCCCAGTTCCCGCTCGACGTACGCGCGCGTGCCGGCGTCGAACTGGTCGTCGCGGTGCGCGAGCCTGTCCGTCTGGAACGTCGACGCGGTGACGGCGTCCTCGACGCCCAGCCGTTCGAACAGGGCCCGCCGCTGCCCGGGCCAGTCGGCCGCCAGATCCTCAGCCTTCACCTCGACGTACCGCCGGGTCGTCAGGTCGGCCGCGTTCCTCCAGGCCAGCCATCGTTGATAGACCGGCACGAGGTAGGCCAGCGCACCGTCGACTGTTGACGGCGCCCACGGCTGGGCCAGGTGGGAGGCGAACACCGCCACCGGGTGACGCTTGATGTGCACGATCGTCGCTTCGGGCACCAACTCCCACAGGAAGTCCATCGCGAAGAGATTGAACGGGGTCTTCTCGCACCAGGTCGGCTTGCCCGCGTCGGCCGCCGCCCCGCCGAACAGGGTGTCGACCAGGCCCCGCAGGACGCCGATCAGCTCGCCCCGGTCCCGGAAGTGCCTCGCGACGGCCCGCCGCCGGCTGGCCGGCCCGAACGGCCCGGCCGGCCGGTCGCCGTCGCCGAAGCCCTCCGGGGGTGCGGGTTCGTCGTACGCGTACGCGATGACCTGCGGCCAGAGCCGGTGTACGGCGTCCCGGTACCGGCCCACGCCGACCAGCTCGGGCACGGTCTTGCCACGGTCGTCCCGCCGTCCGGGGACCCGTACGGTGAGGAAGTCGCTCAGCCGGTGCAGGGCGTCCTCACCGACGATGGGGTCGTATCGTTCGGTGAGCGCGTCGGCCAGGTCCCGCAGGCCGCCCGGTTCGACGATGAACTTGGTCTCCATCGGGATCCGGTGGATCAGCGGATGCTGGCCGATGACGTCGGCGATCCGTGACGTGCCCGAACGGCCCGTACCAGCGACGAAGACCGGCGAGAGGGACGGCATGGACGGCAGTCAAACTCCCGGCCCGGCGCGGGGGCAATCCGATTATCACCGCCGCGATCAGCTGATCGACCTCCTGGCCGACGCGGTCGGGTCCGTCACCGTGGCGCACCCGACGCGGGTCGCCGTCGACGGGCCGCCCGCCGCCGGCAAGACCACGCTCGCCGACGAGCTGGCCGCCGTCCTGCGGGCCCGTGGCCGGTACGTCATCCGGGCGACAGTCGACGACTTCCTCTTCCCCCGGGAGCGGCGCTATCGACGCGGCGAGTTCTCGGCCGAGGGCTGCTACGTCGACACCCACGACCACCAGTCGCTGAACCGGGTGCTGCTCGACCCGCTCGGCCCCGGCGGCGACCGGCGCTTCCGGCTCTCGGTCTACGACCACGCCACGGACGCGGTGGTGTCCCCGCCGCTCGCGACCGCTCCCGCCGACGCCGTGCTGGTCTTCGACGGCGTCTTCCTCCTGCGCCCGGAACTGCTCGACCGGTGGGAGCTGCGCGTCTTCGTGTCCACCGCGCTCGACAAGACGGTGGATCGTGCCGTGATCCGCGAAAGCAGCGTGTCGACGAGAGCCGACGTCGAACGGCGCTGGCACGAGCGGTACCTGCCCGCCCAGCGGCTCTACTTCGCCACGGCCCGCCCGGCCGAGCACGCCGACGTCGTCGTGCACAACGACGATCCCCGGCAGCCGATCTGGGAGACCCGGACACACGCGGATGGCAGGCTGGCGACCATGGACAGGAATCAGGTGGCCGCCTGGATCGCGGCGTACGAGCAGGCGTGGCGCACACCGGGCACGGCGACGCTCGGCACGATGTTCACCGCCGACGCGAGCTACCAGCAGGGGCCGTACCGGGATCCGGTCGTCGGCCTGCCCGCCATCACCCGCATGTGGGACAGCGAGCGCGACGGCCCCGACGAGGTCTTCGAGATGACATCGGAGATCGTCGCGGTCGACGGCGACACCGCTGTGGCACGGGTGCAGGTCCGGTACGGCGACCCCGTCCACCAGGAGTGGCGCGACCTCTGGATCATGCGGTTCGCCGAGGACGGCCGGTGCCTGTCGTTCGAGGAGTGGCCGTTCGCGCCGGAGAAGCAGGCCGCCGCCGGGTGAGACCGGCCGTCTATTCGGCGGATATCTCCCCGAGGATGCGTCGCGCCTCGGCCGACTCCTCCGCGTCCTCGGGGTCGTCGAAGGTGCGGGAGTAGGTCGCCAGCGTCTTCCAGAGCGCCCAGCCACGTCCACGCGCCCAGGCCGCGTCGTCCACCGACAGCCGCTCGCGGAATGCCGCCCGGCCCTCGACGCTCAGCAGCGTCCAGGCGATCGCCAGGTCGCAGGCCGGGTCTCCGACGCCGCATGTCCCGAAGTCGATGACGGCGGCCAGCGAGCCGCTCGCGAGCAGCAGGTTTCCCGGGGCGATGTCGCCGTGGAACCAGCGGTCCACCCCGTCCCAGCGGGCGCCGAGCGCCCGCGCCCAGATCTCGCGAACCAGCGCGGCGTCGACGTGGCCGTCCAGCGCCGCGAGCGCATGCTCGACCTTCTTGTCGTACGTGCGCAGCGTGCCGCCCCGGAACCAGTTGTGGACGCCAGGCCGCGGACCACCGGCGGTGTCGACGTCCTGCAGGGCCGCGAGGAATCCGGCCAGGTCGAGGGCGAACCGCACCGGGTCGGCGATCCGGTCCACGGCGGCGGTCTCGCCGTCGAGCCAGCGGTAGATCGACCACGATACGGGTAGCCCGCGCCCGGCTCGCCCTTCGCCAGCGGTACGGGGATGGGTAGCGGCAGCCGAGCGGCGAGGGCCGGAAGCCACAGGTGTTCCTTGTCGACAGCCAGGGCGTACTCGGCGGCGCTGGGCAGGCGCACCAGCAGCTCGGGGCCGAGGTGGAAGGTCCAGTTGTCCCAGCCGCCGTTGGCGACCGGTTCGATCCGGAGGCCGGCCAGGTGCGGGAACTGGTCGGCGACCAGGAGACGCACCTGCTCCACGCCGACGGCGGTGCGCCGTGGCGGGGGACCGAGATCCGGTACGTCACTCACGCCCGTTTGGCGTACGCGACAAACGCCGTCCAGGTCGACGGAGTGAACGCCAAAACCGGCCCCTGCCGGTCCTTGCTGTCCCGCACCCCCACCACACCGGGCAGGTTGTCCGCCACCTCGACGCAGTCGCCGCCGTTACCGCTGCTGCGGGTGCTCTTGCGCCAGGTCGCGCCGGTCAACTCCATCGCTTCGCCGCCTCCGAGATCGCCGCCAGGGTCGCCCCGTGCGGCATCGCCTCCGCGCGAATGGACTCCCACGTCTGCCGCAGTGCGTTCACGTCCACCGCGCGCTCCACGATTGTGCCGTGCAACGGGTTGTCCAGGTAGCCCACATCGTCGCCGTCGGCCGGGGTGGCGAGCACGAACGCGCCGTTGAGCCCCGGATAGGCACCGACCGTCTCCGGCACCAGGTGCAGGTGCACCCGGGGCCGCCGTGCCATCTCGATCAGGTGCTCCAACTGCTCCCGCATCACCTTCGGCCCACCGACCGGGCGAGCCAGCACCGCGTGGTCGAGCACCACCACGAACTGTGGCGGCGCCGGGCCGTCCAGCACCGCCTGCCGAGCCAGCCGAGCGGCGACCTGGCGCTCGACGGCCTCGCCGACGAACTGCGCGGCCCCCTCGTAGAGGGCTCGGGCGTACTCCTCGGTCTGCAACAGACCGGGCACCACCAGCGGTTGGTAACTGCGCAGCGCCGTCGCCTCCTGCTCGATGCTCACCCACTCGCGGAACCACGGCATCAGCGCCTCCTGCATCAGCGCGTCCCGGATCCGCACCAGCAGGCCGCCGCCGTTCAACACCTCGTCGCAGCGCTCGGTGAACTCGGCGCGGGGCGCCCGGCGGCACTGCTCGACGGCCGCCACCAGCGACGCCGAATAGCTCACCCGCTCGCCCAGCGCCTCCTGGGTCAGCCCCGCGTCGGTACGTAACCGGCGCAGCTCACCGGCGAACAGTTCCCACAACGGCACACGGATCATCTGCACACCTCTGCACACGGCTGCACACGGAAGTCGGCCGGTCGGACGGCCAGGAAGGTGGGGGTGGAACGCCTCCCGACAGTAGCCGCGCCGTGACGAGACTGTCACGCAGCGGAGCCGAACTCGTCCGGTTCCCGCTAGCGAGAGGAGTGCAGGTGATCAGTCACCAGCTGGGGCAGCCGCCGGACGGGCCGGCACCGGACCGCCCCCGGCCGTACCCGCCGCACGCCACCCCGCACACGCCGCTGCGTCCGATGTGGTGCTGCCGGTCCTGCGGGCAGCCGTGGCCGTGCCCGACCGCCCGGCTGCTGCTCCACGGCGAGTACGCGGACAACCGGATCGGGCTGTCGATCTACCTGTGCGGGCTGATGTACGAGGCGACGCGCGACCTCTACCGGCTGAACCCGGACGACGCGCCCGCCCCGGCCGACCTGTTCGCCCGCTTCGTCGGCTGGGGCCCGTACCGCCGTCACCGGCCCGTCCCACCGGGCGACGGTTGTTAACAAGGGGCCCTTCCTCTACCGGAGGCGTTAACAGGGGGCCCCTCCTTTCACCGCCAGCCGACGTCGATGCGGTCGCCCCGCTCGTCGAAGAAGTGCAGCGCGTCCATCCGCACCTGCACGGCGAGCGGGTGCCCGGGCGACACCTGCGGGTACGGCGCGAGCCGTACCGCCAGTTCCGCCGGGCGGCGGTGGTGTCGGCCCGGGTCGGGCAGCACGCTCGTACGGTTGCCGCCGCCGGCCTCCGGGGCGGGAGCCGACGTCTCCGGGGCCCGCCCGGTGAGCCGCTGCATCACCTGGTTGAACCGGCGCAGGCCGCGCTGGCCCGGCGGGGCCTGCTCGACGGGGGTGCCCATCTCGTCGACGACGATCGCGGTGGCGCCGATGTCGAGGAACGCGAGCGACTCGTGGCCGTGGTGCTCCAGGTAGCGGATGCGCCCGTGCAGCACGTCGCCGGCGGTGTCCGGGGCGACCGGGGTGAGCGCCTCGGCGCGCATGCCGACCACGATCCGCTCACCGTGGTAGTGCGCCACCGCCCGGCTGCGGATGTCGTCCCAGGGCAGGTAGAGCGACTGCTCACCGAGGCTCAGCGCGACATAACGGTCCAGGTGGACGTAGACCGACGCCTCCAGCAGGTTCATCCGCGGGCTGCCGAGGAACGCGGCGACGTAGAGCGTCGCCGGCCGCCCGTACACCTGGGTGGGGGTGCCCACGTCCTGGAGCACGCCCTTGCGCATGATGGCGACCCGGTCGGCCATGGTCAGCGCCTCGGCCTGGTCGTGGGTGACGTAGATGGTGGTGACGCCCAGCTCGCGGGTGAGGCCGGAGATCTCCGCCCGCAGTTCGGCGCGCAGTCCGCTGTCCAGGTTGGAAAGTGGCTCGTCCATCAGGAACAGGCCGGGTCGGCGCACTATCGCCCGCCCCATGGCGACCCGCTGCCGCTGGCCGCCGGAGAGCTGGCTGGGCTTGCGCCCGAGGACGTCGCCGATACCGAGCGCGCTCGCCACGTCCTGGATCCGCTCACCGCGTGGCGCCGGTTCGACGCCGGAGAGCCGCAGCGGGAAACCGATGTTGTCGCCGACCGTCATGTGCGGATAGAGCGCGAAGTCCTGGAAGACCATGGCGATCTTCCGGTCGCGTGGTGGCAGGTCGTTCGCGAGTTCACCGCCGAGCAGGATCGCTCCGGAGGACGGGTCCTCCAGCCCGGCGACCATGCGCAGCACCGTCGACTTGCCGCAGCCCGAAGGGCCGAGCAGCACCATGAACTCGCCGTCGTTGACGTCCAGATTGATGGTGTCGACCGCGACTGTTCCGTCCGGGAACACCTTGGTGACATCCTTGAGCGCGACGGTGGCCACCGTCACCTCCCCAGTTCCTCGCCCCAAACCCGGGAATGACTGTGGCCAGGATCATCCGATTCGCACATCGGGTAAACGTGCCATGTTCGGCTCGTGACAGTCCTATTAAGCGGCATTCGCCGGGCTCCGAAGTTAAGTGACCTGCCGGTAACCGCTTTTACGGCGTTTCGCCGAGGAACACGCGGCGCACCACGCGCTCGGCGGCGTGCCCGTCGTCGAGCGCGCAGAACCGCGCCCGGAACGCCGACCGGGCCCGCTCGGCCGCCTCGCCGTCGACAGCGCCGGAGCGGAACACGTCGAGCAGGCCGGGAAAGTCCAGCGCCACCGCCCCGGGCGGCTCGGCCAGCAGGTCGAAGTAGACGCCACGGGCGACCCGGTAGGCGTCCCAGTCCGGCGCGTACACCACTACCGGCCGGTCCAGCACCGCGTAGTCGAACATCGCCGAGGAATAGTCGGTGACCAGCGCGTCCGCCGCCAGGTAGAGGTCCTCCACCCGGTCGTACGCGCTCACGTCCAGCACGCCGTCCGCCGCCGGTCCCCGAGGATGCCGCTCCCGGTCGTGGAAGTAGTGGCTGCGCATCAGCAGCCGGCCCCGCGGCCCGAGGACGTCGAGCATCCGGTCCGGGTCGAACGGTGGCCGCCAGCCCGGCAGGTGTTCCCGGTGCGTCGGCGCGTAGAGCACCACGTACTCGTCGGGTGCGATGCCGAGCGCGGCGCGGGCCTGGCCCCTGTCCTCGGCGGTGGCCAGCGCCAGCCGGTCGTTGCGCGGGTAGCCGACCTCCAGCGTGGTGTAGTCCGCCGGGTACGCCCGCTCCCACATCTGCGTGGAGAAGCTGTTCGAGGTGATGCTGTAGTCCCAGCGGTCGACGCGGCGCAGCAGCCCGGCGAAGTTCATCCCCATCGCGCCCACCGGGTAACGCTGCTGGTCGAGCCCCATCACCTTGACCGGCGTGCCGTGGTGGGTCTGCACGTGCACCGAGCCGGGCCGCTTGCGGACGAAGTCCGGGAAGTTGACGTTGTTGACGAGCCAGCGGGCGCGGGCCAGGACGCGGTGGTACTCGGGGGTGCCGGCCACCACGTACTCCACGCCCGGCGGCAACGCTGCCACCCGGTCCCGGCGGACGATCCACACGCCGCGCACCTGCGGCGCGAGCCGGCGGGCCGCCTCGTAGATCGCCGCCGGATTGCACGAGTAGCCCCGGTACCAGTAGGCCGCGTAGACGGCCAGCGTCGGGTCGATCGGCCGGTGCAGCTCGGCCCGGTAGTACTCGCCCAGCGCCAGGTCACGCGCCCGCCGGGCGGTACGCCGCACCACGGGTGCGACCCGTCGCCGGGCCAGCCGCGCGGTCCGCCGGGCCGTCTCCCCCGCCTGGTGCGCCTCGCGCAACGCGCTGAACGTCCGCCACCGGCCGGCCGCCACCAGCCGGTGCTTGAGCCCTTCCGGGCCGGGCGGGACCGGGTAGCCCTCGGCCGGCAGGAACCGCACGTAGTCGGCGTGCATCTGGGCGAAGAACGGCGCCCGCAGCTCGGGTGCGATCCGGTCGCCGTTGCCGAGCACCGTGAGGTAGTGCCAGATCATCCGCTCGAAGACCGCCGGCCGCAGCCCGGCCACCTCCGGCCCCCAGCGGTCCATCAGCCCGAACACCCGGTGCCACTGCGGGAAGACCTCGAAGTGCCGGTCGCCCCGGGTCCGGGTGATCGCGCCGGTGCGGCGCTGCCGGTAGTTCAGGCAGATCCGGTCGAGTACGCCGATCCGCCCGGCCGCCATCAGCGCCGGATAGCTGAACGAGACGTCCTCGTACCAGCCCGGCTCGAAACGCAGGCCGCGCTCGTTCAGGAACTCCCGGCGCACCACCCGGTTCCAGGCGGTGTGCAGCAGCTTCAGCGTCTCCGGCCGGTCCCGCAGCGTGAACGTCGTCGCGCCGGGCGGGACCGGGAACACGTCACGCATCGCGCTGCGGGTGCCGACGTTGTTCCAGTGCGCCCGGACGTGGTCGACGATCAGCACGTCCGGTGCGGTGTCGCGGAGTCGGCCGGCCACGTGCGGCAGGCAGCCGGGCACCAGCCAGTCGTCGCCGTCGACGAACCACACGTACTCGCCGACAGCCCGGTCCAGCCCGATGTTGCGGGCCGGACCGAGCCCGACGTTCTCGGCCAGGCTGACCGGGCGGACCCGGGGGTCGCGGAGCGCGTACTCGGCCAGGATCTCGCCGCTGCCGTCCGGGGAGGCGTCGTCGACGCCGATCACCTCGATGTCGCCGAACGGCTGGTCGAGGATCGAGTCGAGACATTCCCGCAGGTAACCCTGCACCTTGAAGGCCGGCACGACGAAGCTGATCAAGGTCATCCGGCCCGCCCTCCGTCAGCCCGCCGAGCGCACACCCCCATGGGCGCGGGCCGGCAGGACCACCCAGGCGAGGACCACGCTCGCGACGAAAACCACGAGAAGGTACGCACTCATTGTAGCCAGCGCGAAGCTCACAGTTCCGGCGGTTGACGCGGCTGCCAGCAACACCGAGCGGCCGAGCCAGCCCAGCGTGGCCGCGTGCAGCGGTGGTGCCGACTGCCGCTTCTCCAGCCGCGCGGTCAGGTCGTAGTGCAGCAGCGTGAGCACCAGGACGTACCCGAAGATCAACCAGGTCGGCGCACGGCCGGCCACCCCGACCGCGATGGCGAACAGATACTCGGCGGCCCGCAACGCGGCCGGCACCAGCCAATCGAGCGGCCCGTCGTGCGGTGCCCGCGAGCCCTGCGCCGCGCCGAGCAGCAGCACCAGCGCGAGCACCGGCACGAAGACCGGCAGGTCACCACCGCCGTGCACCGCGAGCAGCGCCCACACCAGCGTCCCCGCCGCGCCGAGCGCGCCGAGCACCGCCAGCAGCAGCGGTCGCCGCGCGGTGGGCAGCGTCCGCACCAGCAGTCCGTCGTCGCGGTGCAGAGCCGCGTCCACGGTGGTCAGCACCGGCACGCGCATCCACCGCGCCCGCAAGGTCCGCAACCCCCCGGTGTACGCGAACGCCAGCGTGCCCCAGACCAGCACCGCGACCAGCGCCACCAGCGGCCCGAACAGCGCGGCGGCGATCGCGATCAGCGCCCACCGCTCCCCGATCGGGAACACCACAGTGCGCTTCAGCCAGTACGACACCGAGCCGGTGTCCGCCTGCACCCGGGTCGACGCGGCGTTCAGCTTGCCGCCGATGCCGCCCGCGTCGGCGCTCACCACCTTCGGCCGGCGGGCCGCCTCGTCGTGCAGCGCGCCGTACCAGGTGTCGGTCATGTGCCGCACGGTCTGCAACGTCATCGCCGCCAGCGCCAGCGCCCAGCCGTACCGGAACCCGGCGTGCGTGGCGCCGTAGCCCAGACCGGCGTAGACCACGTACTCCTTGAACCGGTCGGCCATCGTGTCCAGCCAGCCGCCCCAGGCGCTGAAGTGCCGGGTGTAGCGGGCGAGCTGCCCGTCCACGCAGTCGAGCACGAAACCCAGGTAGAGCAGGACCGCGCCGGCCACCAGCGCGAGCCGTCCACCGGCGCCGAACAGCACCGCCGCGGCCACCGCGAACGCCACCGAGACCATGGTGACCCCGGTCGGGCCGATCCCGATGCGGGCGGCGGCCTTCGTGACGTACGGGGACCAGGTGCTGACGAAGAACGTGGTGAAGAAGTCGTCGCGCTCCTTCACCGACAGCTTCAACTCGGCCCGGTCCTCGTCGACGGCGGCCACCGCCGCCTCGGCCGCCGTCCGCTGCGCCTCGTCGCCGACCCGGTGCGCCACGAGCAGACGTACCCTCTGGGCGAAGATCAGCGTGCCCCGGGCGGCGAGGTCGGCCACGAGCCGGTCCACCGCGCGCAGCGGCCCGCCCCCGGCGGCGCGGCGGGCGGCGTCGGCGAGCGCCGGCAGGTCGGCCGCGCCCACCCGCAGCGCGCCGCCGAAGACGCCGCTCGCGTCGGCGGCGCCGACCTCGACCACCTGCCCGCGCTCCTCGCGCACCGTGGCCTGCCCGGGAGCGGGCGGATCGGTGAGCACCAGCGCCACCGTCGGCCCGACCGGGCTGGTCGCGAGATGCTTGAGTACGGCCGTGTGCGCCACCAGGTCCGCGCCGCTCACCAGCACCGGGCCGGTCGCGGCGGCCACCAGGTCGGCCAGCTCGGTCAGGTCGGCGGCGACGCGCACGTCGTCCGCCCCGGCCCGGCGCCACTGCGCGGCCAGGCGTTCGGCGAGCGATTCCCCGTCGGGTCGGCCCGCCGCCGGTCCGGCGGCGAGCACGATGGCGAGCGTCACCGCTTCGCCGCGTCGGCGTAGGCGGCCAGCGCCTCGTCGATCGTCCCGTCGACGATCAGCCGTCCGGCGTCGAGGTAGAGCCCCCGACGGCAGAACCGGGTGAGGTCCTTGTCGTTGTGTGACACCAGCACCAGCGTGCGCCCTTCCGCGAGAAGTCGCTCGATGGTCGCATAGCACTTCGCGCGGAACTCCGCGTCCCCGACCGCTGTCACCTCGTCCACAAGCAGCACCGGGTGCGGCAGGTGCGCGATCACCGCGAAACCCAGCCGCACCTTCATCCCCGACGAGTAGTGCCGCACCGACGTGTCGATGGCGCGTTCCACCTGCTCACCGGCGAACGAGACGATCTCGTCGAAGTGCTCCCGCAGGTACGCCGTCGAGAGCCCGTGCAGCCCGCCCACCAGATACAGGTTCTCCCGGCCGGTCAGATCACCGGAGAACCCGGCGGACAGTTCGAGCAGCGGCGCCACCCGGCCCTGCACCCGGATCGACCCCTCGTCCGGGATGAGCACACCGGCGATCAGCCGCAACAGCGTGCTCTTGCCGGTGCCGTTGCGGCCCACCACGCCCAGCGTCTCGCCCGGCTCGACCCGGAACGACAGGTCACGCAGCGGCCAGAACCGGCCCGCGTCCGGGTCACGGGCGCCCCGGTGCACGATCAGCTCCCGCAGCCGCAACTGCCGGCGCCGGTTGCGGACGAACCGGATGCCGAGCCCGTCCGCCTCGATGATCGGGGCCATTCAGAGTTCCTTCAGCACTGCCGGTTCGAGCCGGTGGAACGCCCACCAGCCGAGCGCCAGCACCAGCACGCTGCCGGACACCGTGATGGTGAGCAGCCGGGCGTCCGGGAACTCGTCCGGATACCAGACCGCGTGGTGCAGCTGGAAGATCCCGACCAGCGGGTTCAGCTCGTACCCGAGCTTGACCCAGCCCGGCATGCCGGACTGCCGCACCAGGTCGAACGGATAGATGATCGGAGTCGCGTAGAACAGCAGCCGGATGACCAGCCGCATCGTGCGCTCGATGTCGCGCATCAGCACGTTGCCCGCCGACAGCAGCAACGCCAGGCCCACCAGCAGCACGAACTGCACCGCCACGGCGAGCGGCAGGGCCAGCAGGCTCCAGCCGGGGCGGATCTTCCCCTGGCTCGCGTAGATCGCCGCCACGGCGGCCAGGATCGGCAGCCCGGCCAGGTACTCGGCGAACCGGCCGGCGACCCGGCCGATCGGGAAGATCGGCCGGGGCAGGTTCATCGTGGTGATCAGCCGGGACTGCCCGGTGAGCGCGTTCGCGGCCTCGGTCAGCGCCGAACTCGCCCACATCCAGGCGAAGATGCCGGTGATCAGGAACAGCGGGTACGACCCGGCCGCCTCACCCAGGTGCCGCCGCGTCGCGCCGGAATAGAGCACGCCGAAGACGAACCAGTAGATCAGGCCCATGCCGAGCGGCTCGATCAGCGACCAGAAGTAGCCCAGCACCGACTGCTGGTACTTCACCGCGAGATCCCGCCGGACCAGGATGCGCAGCGAGGTGCGGGCGGACCAGAGCGCCGCGACGCCTGACGTCACCGCATCATGGTCGCGTCTTTTCCGTGCCGGCGCGTCGGCCGTCCGCGCCGGGTCACCCCAACGAGGTCAGCACTCGATCACGTTGACCGCGAGCCCGCCCCGCGCGGTCTCCTTGTACTTGACCTTCATGTCCGCGCCGGTCTCCCGCATGGTCTTGATGACCTTGTCCAGCGAGACGTGGTGCACCCCGTCCCCGCGCAGCGCCAGCCGGGCCGCGGTGATCGCCTTGATGCTGGCCACCGCGTTGCGCTCGATGCACGGGATCTGCACCAGGCCGCCCACCGGGTCGCAGGTCAGCCCCAGGTTGTGCTCCATGCCGATCTCGGCGGCGTTCTCCACCTGCTCCGGCGTACCGCCGAGCGCCTCGGCCAGCCCGGCCGCCGCCATCGAGCACGCCGAACCGACCTCGCCCTGGCAGCCCACCTCGGCCCCGGAGATCGACGCGTTCTCCTTGAACAGCACGCCGATCGCGCCGGCCGCAAGCAGGAACCGGACCACCCCCTCCTCGGAGGCGCCCGGCACGAACCGGGTGTAGTAGTGCAGCACGGCCGGGATGATCCCGGCGGCGCCGTTCGTCGGCGCGGTGACCACCCGCCCGCCGGCCGCGTTCTCCTCGTTGACCGCGAGCGCGAACAACGTCACCCAGTCCATCGCGCGCAGCGGATCCTGGCTGCCGGTCTCCGCCTCCAGGCCGCGCCGCAGCTCGGCCGCGCGCCGCCGGACCTTCAACCCACCCGGGAGTACGCCGTCGCGGGTGCAGCCGCTCTCCACGCACTCGCGCATCACCCGCCAGATCTCCAGCAGCCCCGCCCGTACGTCCGCCTCGCTGCGCCAGGACAGCTCGTTGGCGAGCATCACCTCACTGATCGACAGGCCGGTGCCGGTGGTGACAGTGAGCAGTTCCGCGCCGGTGAGGAAGGGGTGCTTCACCCGGGTGCTGTCCGCCTTGATCCGGTCCGCCCCGGCCGCCGCCTCGTCCACCACGAACCCGCCGCCGACCGAGTAGTACGTGCGCGACCGCACCTCGTTCCCGGCCGCGTCGTACGCCGCGAACGTCATCCCGTTCGGGTGGTACGGCAACGAGCGCCGGCGGTGCAGCACCAGATCCGCGTCCGGGTCGAAGTCGATCCCCTGACTGCCGAACAGGTCGAGCCGCCGCTGCGTACGGATCCGCTCCACACGCGGCCCCACCGAGTCCGTGTCGACGGTCTCCGGGACCTCCCCCTCCAGCCCCAGCAGCACCGCCCGGTCACTGCCGTGCCCGTGCCCGGTCGCGCCGAGCGAACCGAACAGCTCCGCCCGTACCCGCGCCACGTCGGCGAGCTGCCCGTCGGCCTTCAGGCCCGCCACGAACGTACGAGCGGCCCGCATCGGCCCGACGGTGTGCGAGCTGGACGGCCCGATACCGACGCTGAAAAGATCGAAAACACTGATCATTTTGCTGCTTTCCTCGCCGTCGTCCCCGTTGTGCGGATCCGAGCCGGTGCGTGGGTGCCGCGCCCGCCGGGCGGGTAGACGGCCGGCGCCCGGGGTGGGGGCGCCCGACCCGCGAGCCTACCTCGCCCCCATGAATACCCGCCCCCACTCCGCCACATGCCCAACGCCCCGGCCCGGCCTCGCCCCCTACCCGCTCCTTGTCGGGCCACCTCCCCGGCGGGCGATCCCTCAGGCCCCTCC
This sequence comes from Micromonospora sp. NPDC049151, assembly GCF_040648395.1. Taxonomy (NCBI): domain Bacteria; kingdom Bacillati; phylum Actinomycetota; class Actinomycetes; order Micromonosporales; family Micromonosporaceae; genus Micromonospora; species Micromonospora sp. NPDC049151. Next base: position 78,786 of record NZ_JBEZDP010000007.1, on the reverse strand, counting down.
ACTCCTCGTCGATCTAGGAGTTGTGGCACCCGGAATAGCCCATTTCACGGCATACGAGAACCGCCACAACTCCAAGATCGGCGGACCCACCCCGGGCTCACGGCTCACGGCTCGGAGCTCCGAGATCTTGGTACCAAACGGCCCCATAGGGGCACTTTCCTACCAAGATCTTCACTGATCCCAGTCGACGAGACGCATGTCTCGCAAGGCGGTCAGCACTCGACGCAGCAACCAGCCGGACGGCGTCCCCCGCCCTCACTCACCCCGCCGCTCCCGCGATCTTGCAGTTGCAGCCCTCGCCAAAGGTGCGAATCGGGCACAACGAGGGCCGCAAGTGCATGATCGACGGGCGTGGGGAAGGAGGGGGCGCGGGCTCGGCTCGAGCGTGGCCTGGCTGAGCAGGGCCGGAGCATTGCGGACGGCGTCGCAACGGGGAGTGATCGTTGAGCGGCCGATCAGGCGGCGGCCGGTGGATCTGCTGCGGACGGCAGAGGGCGACGGCGGCAGAGGGCGACGGCGACAGAGGACACAGGGGCGAGTCGGTGGGGGCGGTCCGGGGTAAGTACCTACGGGTGCCCGGGTCGCCGATCCTCCTCGGGGCTGAGGGCGCGGCGCGTACCCCTCTCTACCGTGGAATCAGCGCGGCGGATCGCCGCAGAAGTGGGAGACGACGATGAGTCGCAAACTGGTCCGGCCCCGTGAGGGGCGCATGATCGCCGGTGTCTGCGCCGGCCTGGGGCAGCGGTTCGGCATGTCCGCCGGGATGGTCCGGCTGCTGTTCCTGCTGTCGCTGCTGCTGCCCGGCACCCAGGTCATCATCTACCTGGTCCTGTGGATCCTGATGCCGAACGAGGACCGCTACCTCGCCACCCGCTGACGCGAGACGAGCCGGGACACCGGCACGCGAACGCGCCCGCCCCTGACCATCGGGGCGGGCGCGCGGCGTACTGCGCGGTCAGGGTGCCGCGTAGGTGACAGTCACCTTCTCGTACCCGAGGGAGCGCAGCAGCCCTTCGAGCATCTTGCGGGTGTTCTCCTCGGCCCGGGCGGCGAGCCCGCTGTCCCGGGCGGCGGCGGTGATCCGGTCCTCGGCGAGCTTGTAGACCTGCTGCTGCCGGTTGGGGTCGCCGGCCACCAGGTCGTTGAGCCGGTTGATCAGGCCGCGCTGCTCGGCGAAGACGTAGCTCTTGTCCATGTCCAGATCTGTCTCGCCGAGCTGCGGCGCGGGCAGCTTGATCTCGGCGGACTTGCCGTCCTCGGAGACGACGACGGCACCGTCGGCGATCTTCGCGAAGTCGACGTACGCCTCGACCCGGCCCGCCCCGACGAACAGCGTGCGCTCGTTGAGCAGGAAGTCGGGCACGTTGCGCCGGTCGTTCTGCACGTCGACCACCACCTGGAAGTTGCCCTCGGCGGCGACGTAGCGGCTCAGGTCACGAATCGACTTGAGCAGCGGCGGCTGGCTGCGGTCGGTCTGCTCCTTGGCGAACGGGTTGCGGAAGTCGGGCAGCAGGCCGCTGGCCTGCACGCCGAGCATCACCACCACCGCCAGCGCCGCGGCGCCGAGCACCCAGAGCAGGCCGCGTGCCGCACCGCCGCCCGACGCCGGGGCGCCCGGCGCGGGGTCGTGCTCCGCCTCGGGCGAGCCCTCCGCCCGGTCGCGAAGGGAGTCGCTGGTGGGGTATTCCGGGAACTCCCGGGTGGGCTCGTTGTCACCGTCGCGGGCCATCGCCCTCACCGTCCTCGTCCGACACTGTGCTCGCCCGACACATCGCTGCTCGCCCGACCCATCGCTGCTCGTCCGACCCATCGCTGCTCGTCCGACCGATCGAAGCTCGCCCGACCCATCGAAGCCCGGCCGACACATCGACTGACAATGACGGTACGGCCACCGTGCGACACTCGCGCGCCGAGCGACCCGATCGGGTGAAACCGCAGGTCAGGCGAACGCGGACAGGCCGGTGAGCCGCTGGCCGATGACGAGCTGGTGGATCTCGGAGGTGCCCTCGTACGTCAGCACGCTCTCCAGGTTGTTGGCGTGCCGCATCACCGGGTACTCCCCCGAGACGCCGTTGGCGCCGAGGATCGTGCGGCACTGCCGGGCGATGGCGAGCGCCTCGCGCACGTTGTTCAGCTTGCCCACGCTCACCTGGTCGGGCCGCAGCGTGCCCGCGTCGGCGAGACGGCCCAGGTGCAGCGCGAGCAGCATGCCCTTGTTCCACTCCACCGCCATGTCGGCGAGCTTGGCCTGGGTGAGCTGGAACCCGGCGAGCGGGCGGCCGAACTGGGTGCGCGTGGTCGCGTACTCCAGGGCGGTCTCCAGGCAGTCGCGGGCCGCGCCGAGCGCGCCCCAGACGATGCCGTGCCGGGCCTCGGTCAGGCACCCCAGCGGCGCCTTGAGCCCGATCGCCTCGGGCAGTCGCGCGTCAGCCGGCAGCCGGACGTCGTCGAGCGCGATCTCGCCGGTGAGGGACGCGCGCAGCGACATCTTGTGCCGGATCTCGCGCGCCGTCACCCCGGGCGTGTCCATGGGTACGGCGAAACCGCGCACCCCCTCGTCGGTACGCGCCCAGATCACGCCCACGTCGGCGATCGGCGCATTGGTGATCCACAGTTTGCTGCCGTTGAGGATCCAGTCGTCGCCGTCGCGGCGGGCCCGGGTGGCCATCGAGCCGGGGTCGGAGCCGTGGTCGGGTTCGGTGAGCCCGAAGCAGCCGATCGCCTCACCGGCCGCCATGGCGGGCAGCCAGCGCTGCTTCTGCTCCTCGCTGCCGTAGCGCCAGATGGCGTACATGGCCAGCGATCCCTGCACCGAGACCAGGGACCGGACGCCGGAGTCGCCGGCTTCCAGCTCCAGGCAGGCCAGCCCGTACGCGACAGCTGACGCGCCGGCGCAGCCGTACCCGGTCAGGTGCATGCCGAGCAGGCCGAGCTTGCCGAACTCGCGGGCCAGTTCACGGGCCGGCACCTGGCCGTCCTCGTACCAGCCGGCGACGTGCGGGCGTACCCGGTCGGTCACGAGCCGGCGCACGACGGTGCGGATCTGCCGCTCCTCCTCGCTGAGCGAGGCATCGATGTCGAGCAGGTCCAGAGGAGTCATGGCGTCACCTTAACCAAGACTCAGGGAGGCGTCACTCGCCCTGGTCACCGAGGACGAGCACGCGCGCGTGGATCTGGTTGCGCTGCTGGAGCGCCGCGCGCAGCGCCCGGTGCAGGCCGTCCTCCAGGTAGAGGCCGCCGTTCCACTGGACCACGTGCGGGAAGAGGTCGCCGTAGAAGGTGGAGTCCTCCGCGAGCAGCTTGTCCAGCGCCAGTTCGCGCTTGGTGGTGATGAGCTGGTCAAGCCGCAGCGGGCGCGGCGGAATCTCGGCCCACTGCTTCAGCGTGAGGTTGTGCTCCGGGTAGGGACGCCCGTCCCGGACCGCCCTGAAGATCACGGCGTGCTCTCCTCCCCAGGCCAGGCTGACAATGTGGATGTCAGCCTAACCGCTCAGGTCCACCGTCCCCGCCGCACCACATCCTGCACCGGACGCCGCCCTCGGCGCAGCGACGGTGACCGGTGGTCGACGGCCCGGTAACCGATAGTCAACGCACCGATCGGGTGCAGTTCCGGCGGTACCCCGAACGCCTCCCGGTACGCCCCGATCCGTTGCGGCGGGATGCCGAAGAAGCAGGCGCCCAGCCCTTCGTCCACGGCGGTGAGCAGCATCAGCAGCGCCGCGAAACCGGTGTCCACGTACCAGTAGGGCACCGGCCAGCGGTCCTCGTCGCGGTCTGCCCAGCCCTTGTCCGGCTCGGCGTAGCGGTCCAGGTAGGCGTCGCGGTTGGCGTGCGGCACCACGATCAGCGGCGCCCGGCGCATCCCGGCCAGCCAGCGTTCCCGGCCGCCTCCGCCCGGCGTGGTGGCGGCCCAGAACCGTTCCCGGTCCGCCGGTTCCTCAAGCACCAGGAAGCCCCAGCCCTGGGAGAACCCGGCCGACGGGGCCCGGACGGCGTGGTCCAGCAGCCGGTCCACCACCTCCGGCGGCACCGGCCGGTCGGGGTCGTAGTTGCGCACCATCCGGCGGCGCCGGACGACGTCGGCGAACTCCACGCTCAGACCTCCGGGCGGACGCCCCAGGCGCCCCGCCAGGTCTGCCCCGGCTCCAACATGATCAGATCCCGGCCGGAGCGGAACGCGTCGGGCGGGCAGGTCATCGGCTCCACCGCCACCGAACGGCGGTGCCGTTCCCCGCCGAGCGTGTCCCCGGTGAACACCTGCCACCAGCCGAACTCGCGGTCCGCCCAGATCCGCAGCCCGGACGAGCCGTCCGGCGCGCTCAGCACCACCGCCGAGCCGCCGTCGGCGTCCCGCTCGACGTCACCGAACGCGGTGTCGAGCACCAGGTCGCCGATCGGGCGCGGGCTGGTGAAGTCGAACTCGGAGCCGGTCACCTCGGCGGCGGCGACCGGCAGCAGGCGGCTGTCCACCAGCACCCGCCGCCGGGCCGGCACGCGCAGCCGCATCTCGTTCACGCCGACCTTCGGCAGTTGGAGGTACGGGTGCACGGAGAAGCCGAACGGCGCCGGCTCGCCGGAGAGGTTCGTCGCCTCGTGCTCGGCCCGCAGGCCGTCCGGGCCGACGCTCCACCGGGCCCGCAGCCGCAGCGCCCACGGGTAGCCGGGGCTGGGCGGCAGGTCGTAGCCGATGGTGACGCTGTCCGCCGACTGCTCGATCGGCTGCCACCGCGCCCAGTTGACCAGGCCGTGCAGGGCGTTGTGCCGCTCCGGCTCGGTGAGGTCGAGCTGCAACGACCGCTCCCCCACCGTGTAGGCGCCGTCGCGGATGCGGTTCGGCCACGGCGCCAGCACCTGCCCGGCCGAGCCGGGGCAGACCTCGTCCTCGGCGTACCCGTCGAGGTGGTCCACGCCGTCGAAGCGGTAGGCCCGCAGCCCGCCGCCGACCTCGACCACGACGGCCTCGTGGCCGTCGGCGGCGATGGTCCACTGTATACCGGACGGTGGCTGCACGTCGATCCCCATGCCGGCGACCCTACCGTCAGCGCCGGTCCTCGGCGGGGGTGACCGAGCGATAGCGCAGCAACGCCGGGAACGCCGCCACCAGCAACACCGCCAGGACGGCGGCGGCGATACCGCCTCCGACCATGGCGAAACCGGTGCCGAAGGCGGCGGCCGTCGCACCGGCGCGCAGGTCGCCCAGGCGCGGGCCACCGGCCACCACCACCGTGTTCACGCCCTGGAGGCGGCCCCGCATCCGGTCCGGCGCGTAGACCAGCAGCATCGACTGGCGCAGCGTGGCGCTGACCAGGTCGGCGGCGCCGGCGACGCCGAGCAGCACCACGGCGAGCCACAGGTGCCCGGCCAGGCCGGCGAGCGCGATCGCCACGCCCCAGGCGACCACCGCCACGGTGAGCGCCAGCCCCTGCCGGCGTACCCGGCCGATCCACCCCGAGGTCAGGCCGCCGAGCATCGCGCCGATGGCGATGGAGCTGTAGAGCCAGCCCACCGCCGACGCGCCGCCGAAGCGTTCCTGCGCCAGTTCCGGGAAGAGCGCCCGCGGCATGGCCAGGATCATCGCGATCAGGTCGATGGCGAAGGAGAGCAGCAGCACCCGCGTGGTGGCCAGGTAGCGGAAGCCGTCGACGATGCTGGCGAATCCGGCCTTGCGGACGCCGCCGCCCGGGTCCGGCGCGGGCGGCATCGCCGGCAGCCGCAGCGTGGCCCAGAGCGCCGCGGTGTACAGCAGCGCGTCCGCCGCGTACGCGATGGGCAGGGCCGTCTCGACCTGCCACCCGGCGAAGATCAGGCCCGCGGCGAGCGGGCCGAAGACGGCGGCGGCGGTGAACGTGGTGAAGTTCAGCGTGGTGGCCGCCGGGACCAGCTCGGCGGGCACGAGCCGGGGCAGGATCGCGCTGCGGGCCGGCGAGGTGATCGCGAATGCCGTCGACTGGAGGCCCACCAGCAGCAGGAGCAGCAGCGGGCTGCGCACCCCGGCCAGCGACTGCACCAGCAGCCCCAACGTCGAGGCCCAGAGCACGCAGCCGCCGACGAGCAGCACCCGGCGGCGGTCCCGGGCGTCGGCGATCGCGCCGCCCCACAGCCCGAACACCAGCAGCGGCACGAACCCGGCGATGCCCAGCAGACCGACCCAGAGCGAGCCGCCGGTCAGGTCGAACATCTCCACCGGCACCGCCACGGCGGTGAACTGGAAACCGAACATGGCGACCGCGTTGCCGGTCCACACCCGCCGGTACGCGGGCACGCGCAGCGGGCGCAGGTCGATCGCCCAGCGGCGCGGTTCCCGCCGCCCGGCCTTTGTGACATCGGTCACGGCGCGAGCCGCTCGACCACGAAGAACCCGCCCTCGGTACGCCGGAAGCGCAGCCGGTCGTGCAGCCGGCTGGCCCGGCCCTGCCAGAACTCGACAGTCTCCGGACGCACCCGGAACCCGCCCCAGTACGGCGGCGCGGGGATCGGCTCCACGTCGGCGAACCGCTCGGCCGCCGCCCGGTACGCCGAGTCCAGCGCGACCCGGTCCGGCACCACAGTCGACTGGGTGCTGGCCCACGCCCCGAGCTGCGAGCCGCGCGGCCGGCTGGCGAAGTACGCCTCGGTCTCGGCGCGGTCCACCCGCTCGACCCGGCCGGTCACAGTCACCTGCCGCTGCATCGGAAACCACGGGAACACCAGGCTGGCCCACGGATTCGCGGTCACCTCGGTGCCCTTGCGCGAGCCGTGATTGGTGTAGAAGACGAAGCCGTCCGGGTCGTACCCCTTGAGCAGCACGGTGCGGCCGCTGGGCCGCCCCCGGTCGTCGGCCGTGCCGAGCACCATCGCGTTCGGCTCGGGCAGCGGATGGGCCACCGCGTCGGCGAACCAGCGGGCGAACTGGGTGTGCCAGTCCGGCGCCAGGTCCGTCTCGGTCAGGCCCAGGTCGGCGGCGTACTCGTTACGCATGCCGGCCGGGGCGGGTGTGTCGCCTGTCACTGTGGTTGTCCCTCTCCCGGGCGTGCCGGCGTCCCCCGACGCTGGCCAGGCCCCGGTACCCAGTCTTCTCCTACTCTCACCGACGGCCAGCGGCGGGGATGTCGCGTGGCGCACAGTGGCTGTGGGTCGCGCAGTCTGTTACCCACCGGGCAAGATGTTCCGAACCACACCCCTGAAGGGTCGCCTGAGCTGCGGGGCTCGATCAGCCCGCCCGGGCGCGCCGAGCCGAAGCCAGGAGACGACATGTCCGATTTCAAACCGGGCCTGGAGGGCGTCGTAGCCTTCGAGACCGAGATCGCCGAACCCGACCGCGCGGGGGGATCACTGCGCTACCGGGGCGTGGATATCGAGGACCTGATCGGCCAGGTCTCGTTCGGCAACGTCTGGGCGCTGCTGGTGGACGGCCGGTTCGGCCCGGGCCTGCCGCCGGCCGAGCCGTTCCCGGTGCCGGTGCACTCCGGTGACATCCGCGTCGACGTGCAGTCCGCGGTCGCCATGCTGGCCCCGTACTGGGGGCTCAACCAGCTTCTCGACATCTCCGACGAGCAGGCCCGCGAGGACCTGGCCCGGGTGTCGGTCACCGCGCTGTCCTTCGTCGCCCAGTCGGCGCGCGGCCTGGGCCTGCCGGCCGTGCCGCAGAAGGAGATCGACAAGGCGGAGACCATCGTCGAGCGGTTCATGAAGCGCTGGCGCGGTGAGCCCGACCCGCGGCACGTCAAGGCCGTCGACGCGTACTTCATCTCGGCCGCCGAGCACGGCCTGAACGCCTCCACCTTCACCGCCCGGATCGTCGCCTCCACCGGTGCGGACGCCGCGGCCTGCATCTCCTCCGGCATCGGCGCGCTCTCCGGCCCGCTGCACGGCGGCGCACCGTCCCGGGTGCTCAGCATGCTGGAGGCGGTCGAGCGCAGCGGCGACGCCGACGGGTACGTCAAGGGCGTGCTGGACCGGGGCGAGCGGCTGATGGGCTTCGGCCACCGGGTCTACCGGGCCGAGGACCCCCGCGCCCGCGTGCTGCGGCGTACCGCCAAGGAGCTGGGCGCGCCCCGCTTCGAGGTCGCCGAGGCGCTGGAGAAGGCCGCGCTGGCCGAGCTCCAGGCCCGCCGCCCGGACCGCGTCCTCGCCACGAACGTCGAGTTCTGGTCGGCAGTGGTGCTGGACTTCGCCGAGGTGCCGGCGCACATGTTCACCTCGATGTTCACCTGCGCCCGGATGGGCGGCTGGTCGGCGCACATCCTGGAGCAGAAGAAGCTCCAGCGGCTGGTCCGGCCGTCGGCCACGTACGTCGGCCACGGCCCGCGCAAGCCGCAGCAGGTCGAGGGCTGGGACGCCATCCCGCACGGCGTCTGACGTGTAAGGAAGGGGCCCCGCTTAACGCCTCCGGTAGAGGCGGGGCCCCTTCTTAACGCCCGCCTCCGTGCACACGAGGCGCTGCGCCGCTGTGGCGCACGACTCAGCACCGACCGTGGGACCAGCCGCCGGTCCGGGCCGCCCGGGTGGGAGGATGAAGGCCGGCAGCGCTGCCGGCCGGGTTCGGACCCCGGCCGCCTCGTGCGCCCGGCGCACGCCCGGCCATCGGTCCGCGCCCGCACCAAGGGCTCGTCCCGCCCACGCGGAAGGATCAAGACAACCGTGGCTGACGTACCGACCATCCGGATTCCCGACGAGATCAGGCCCGCCGACGGACGTTTCGGCTGCGGCCCGTCCAAGGTCCGTCCGGCCGCGGTCTCCGCCCTCGCCGACGTCGCCACCAGCTACCTGGGCACGTCGCACCGGCAGAAGACGGTCCGCGACCAGGTGGCCCGGCTGCGCCGCGGCCTGGCCGAGTTCTTCTCCCTGCCCGAGGGGTACGAGGTGGTGCTCGGCAACGGCGGCACCACCGCGTTCTGGGAGGTCGCCACGTTCGGCCTGATCCGTGACCGGGCCCAGTTCGCCAGCTTCGGCGAGTTCGGCGCCAAGTTCGCCAAGTCGGTCGCCGACGCGCCGTTCCTCGGTGAGCCGACCGTCCGCAAGTCCGACGCGGGCAGCGCCCCCACGCTCGTGGCCGAGGCCGGCGTGGACGTCTACGCCACCCCGCACAACGAGACCTCCACCGGCGTCGCGGTGCCGATCAGCCGGGTGGCGGGCGCCGACGAGGGCTCGCTGCTGCTCGTCGACGCCACCTCCGGCGCGGGCGGGCTGGACGTGGACGTCGCCCAGACCGACGTCTACTACTTCGCGCCGCAGAAGTGCTTCGGCTCCGACGGCGGCCTCTGGCTGGCCCTGATGTCGCCGGCCGCGCTGGCCCGGGCCACCGAGGTCAAGCAGTCGGGCCGCTACATCCCGGCCTTCCTCGACCTGGTCACCGCGATCGACAACTCGCGGCTGGAGCAGACGTACAACACCCCGGCGCTGGCGACCATCTTCCTGGCCGCGGAGCAGACCGACTGGATGAACTCCCAGGGCGGGCTGGCCTGGGCGGCCAAGCGCACCGCCGAGAGCGCCGGCATCGTGTACGGCTGGGCCGAGCGCTCGTCGTTCGCCACGCCGTTCGTGTCGGACCCGGCGCTGCGGTCCAACGTGGTCGCCACCGTGGACTTCGCCGACGGGGTGGACGCGACGGCGATCGCCAAGGCGCTGCGCGCCAACGGCATCGTCGACACCGAGCCGTACCGCAAGCTCGGCCGCAACCAGCTACGGGTGGCGCTGTTCCCGGCCGTCGAGCCGGCCGACGTCGAGGCGCTCACCGCGTCCATCGACTACGTGGTCGAGCGACTCTGATCACGCCGTCACGGTGCGTGGTCGTCGGGGCTCCGGCGACCACCCACCGTGATCATTACCGCAGCTCAGTCACGACATGCCGGGGTGTCGCAGTCCCCATCGTCGGGTAGATGAGCGTACGGTGGTGCGAGACGCCCGGGTGGCCGGCTCCCGTGGCGTGACGGCCAGCGAAGCGGGACGGAGGCAAGCCCATGCGCCCAGTACGCTTCGTCGCCCTCTCCGAGGACGGCCAGGCCCTGGTGCTCGCCGACGAGGTGGGGCGCCTGCTGGCGCTGCCCATCGACGAGCGGATCGCGTCGGCGCTGCACGCCGAGCCGGGCGCCCCGCCGCTCGTGGTGGTGCCGAGCGCCACCGACCTGACCCCGTCGCTGTCCCCACGGGACATCCAGGCCCGGATCCGTTCCGGCGAGTCCGCGGAGGACGTCGCCCGCATCGCCGGCGTGCCCGTCGACCGGGTCCTGCGCTACGCCGGCCCGGTGCTCCAGGAACGGGCCATGCTCGCCCAGCACGCCCGGCGCACCCGGCTCAAGGGCGCGGAGAAGCCGACCCCGCTGGCCGAGGTCGTCAACGGCCGGCTGGCCCAGCACGGCATCGACACCGAGAAGATCTCGTGGGACGCCTACCGCCGCGACGACGGCACCTGGCGGATCATCGCGACCTGGCCGTCCGGCAAGGCCACCGCCCAGGCGGTGTGGGATCTGGACAAGACCCGGCAGCACGTCGCCCCGCACGACGACATGGCGCAGTACCTCTGCGCCGAGCGGCCCACGCCGATCCTCGGCCAGGAGCCCGCGCCGGAGCGGGGCGGTCACGCGCTGCCCGGTCCGTCGCGCGGCGAGCCGAGCCGGGGTGGGCACGGCCTGCCGGCCGCCTCCGAGCACGCCCGTCCGGGGCGTGACCCGATCCGCGCCGGCCGGGACGCGCTGCTCGCCTCGCTGGACCGCCCGCTCGGCGGCGCGTCCGGGCGTGGTCTCGACACCCGCTCCCCGGCCGCGCTGGCCGGGCCGGAGGCGCCCCGTCAGCGGGCCGTCGCCGGTGGTGCCGCGGCGCTGCTCGGTGGTGGGCAGGGTTCGGCCTTCGACGACGACTCGGACGCGCCGAAGGAGATCCCTGCCGTACCCTCGCTGGCTGTGCTGCGTCCTCGGCGCACCGGCCCCGCGGCGGCGACCGGCGGTGCGGCCGCGGAGTCCACCGAGGCCGGCGGCAAGCCGCGCAAGCGGCTGCCAAGCTGGGACGACGTGCTGTTCGGCACCGGCCCGGCGGCCCGCGAATCCTCCTGATCCACCGCTCCACCCTGGCCCGTTGAGAGGGCACTCTAAGTGCCGGCGTGCCAGGGTGGAGTCATGGAGTACACGAACCTGGGACGCACCGGTCTGTCCGTGAGCCGACTCTGCCTCGGCACGATGAACTTCGGTCCGCAGACCGACGAGCCGGACAGCTTCGCCATCATGGACCGGGCGCTCGAACACGGGATCAACTTCTTCGACACCGCCAACGTCTACGGCTGGAAGCTCGGTGAGGGCGTCACCGAGCAGATCGTCGGCCGTTGGTTCGCGCAGGGCGGCGGGCGCCGCGACAAGGTCGTCCTCGCCACCAAGGTCTACGGCAAGATGGGCGAGTGGCCCAACGAGCAGGGCCTGAGCGCCCGGCACATCATCCGGGCCTGCGAGGACTCGCTGCGCCGGCTCCAGACCGACACGATCGACCTCTACCAGATGCACCACATCTCGCGGACCACGCCGTGGGAGGAGATCTGGCAGGCGATGGAGACGCTCGTCGCCCAGGGCAAGGTCATCTACGTCGGCTCGTCCAACTTCGCCGGCTGGCACATCGCCCAGGCGCAGGCCGCGGCCGGTAAGCGCAACTTCCTCGGTCTCGTCTCCGAGCAGTGCATCTACAACCTGCTGACCCGGTACGTCGAACTGGAGGTCGTACCGGCCGCGCAGCACTACGGCCTGGGCATCATCCCCTGGTCGCCGCTGCACGGCGGGCTGCTCTCCGGCATCATCCGCAAGATGGCGGAGGGCAGCGCGGCGCGCGGCACCACCGGCCGCTCGGCCGACGCGCTGGCCGAGCACCGCAACACCATCGAGGCGTACGAGAAGCTCTGTGCCGACCTCGGCCACGACCCGGCGGATGTGGCGCTGGCCTGGCTGCTCTCCCGGCCGGGCGTGACCGCCCCGATCGTCGGTCCGCGCACCATGGACCAGCTCGACCGCAACCTCGGCGCCCTCGACGTCCACCTGGACGAGCCCACCCTGACCCGCCTCGACGAACTGTTCCCGCCCGTCGGCAACGGCGGCCCCGGCCCCGAAGCCTGGGCCTGGTAGGTAAGGAAGGGCCCCTTCTTAACGCCTCCGGTAGAGGAGGGGCCCCTTCTTAACGCCCGGCCGGCCGGGTGCAAAGCCCGACCGGGATGCCCAGCCGGCCGACGGCTAGGCGGCGAGCGGCCAGGCCGCCAGGCGGTCGTATCGGACACGCTGACCGAGATGGCTGCGGACCAGCACCAGCTCGGCGGCCGGCCACTGCGGACCGGCGTACCCGTTCAGGGTGTCTCGGTCGGCGCGAATGTCGGCCTCGGGCAGCCGATCGCCCGGGCGAGCGATGGTCAGGTGCGCCCGGAACGGCTTGTCGTCGCAGGGCAGGCCGGCCCGGCGCAGTCCCTGCTGGATCAGCCGGGCCAGTGTGTCCAGCGCATCCGCCTCGCCCCGCACGTCGACCCAGAGCACAGTGGATCCGCCCTGGCCGAAACTGCCCCCGCCGCCGAGGCTCAGCCGGGGCGGCCCGGCGCGGGACTCCCGCAGCGTCCGTGCGGCCATCCTGAGGGCGCTCTGCACGTCGGTCAGGCGGTCGTCCGGCACCTCGCCGAGGAAGGCGAGGGTGAGGTGGAGGTTCGCCGGGTCGGCGAGGCGGGCGTGGCGGGCGCCCGCCACCCGCAGGCCCTTGATCCGGGCGGTCAGATCCGCGACCGCAACGGCAGGCGGGTAGATCGCCGCGAAGAGACGCACCCGCTCAGCGGTGTCGCTGGTGGTGCGCGGCGCGGGCGGCCGGCAGGGTCAGCCCGGCGGCGTGCAGCAGCCCTTCGACGCGTACCCGCTCGATCTCCCGGTCGACGCCGTCCAGTTCGCCGAGATGCTCGGCGATGCCGAGCGCGTGGCAGGCGGCGCGCAGCCGTTCGTCGTACGCCTCGATGACCGCGCCGTGCCACACCACACTGCGGTCGGCGGCGGCGAGCCGGTGGCCGCCGAGGCGGCGCAGGTCGGTGGCGAGCTGTTCCAGCGGACGGCGGCCGCCCTTGTCGAACTCGGTGAGGTCGATGTCGCGGGTCAGCGCCTCGGCCTCGATGGCCCGGTCGAGCCGCGCGATGGTACGGCGTTCCCGACGCTGCTCCCGCCACTCGGCCCAACCGCAGGCGACCCGATCGATGATCTCGTCTGCGCAGAACAGCAGCGCGAGCAGGGCGGGCAGGCAGCAGACGGCGAGGATCGCCAGAGCCAGCAGCAGTCCCTGCCCCACTTCCACACATCGAAGCTAAGCCCTGCCGCACCGGCCCGCCACCCGTTTGGGTAATCGGGCCGGTACGACCGGCTATCGGGGCTACTTGGCGCCGGGTGACACCACGTAGAAGCGGGGCATCGGCAGCATCCGCAGCCGAAGCCGGGCACCGGAGCGGCGCAGTTGCCAGGCGAGCGCCAGCAGCGCGGCGGTCAGCGAGATCAGGCCGCCGGCCCAGATGCTCGCGCCCGCACCGTACGTCTCGGCCACCCAGCCGATCACCGGGGCGCCGACCGGGTTGGTGCCCAGGAACACCAGCACCCACAGCGCCATCACCCGTCCCCGGAAGGACGCGTCGACACCGAGCTGCACCCGCTGGTTTGCCGCCTGGGCGAAGTAGACCATGAAGAACCCGGCGGGCAGGAGCAGCGTCACCACCAGCCAGTACGCCGGGGCGAGCCCGACCAGCGTGCCGAAGGCGGCGCAGCCGATCGCGGCGCCGAGCACCAGCCAGACCGAGGGGCGGCTACGCCGGCCGGTGCCAGCCAGCGCGCCGACCAGCGCTCCGACCGCGAGCGCGGTGCTGAACAGGCCGAACGAGGCGGCGCCGGTGTTGAACACGGTCTTCGCGAGCGCGGCGAGGGTGAGCTGGAAGTTGAACAGGCTCATCCCGATCACCGACATGAGGACCATCGGCAGCAGGATGTCCGGCCGCCGCGCCACGTACCGGAGGCCGTCGACCACCCGGGCCTGGTCCCGCTCGCCGGTCGGCGGCAGGTCCTTGCGGTACAGCTCCTCGGTACGCATCCGGACCACGTTCACCAGCGGGGCGATCGAGCTGAGCGCGGTGACCAGGAAGACCGGGCCGACGTCGACGGCGGCGATGGCCAGGCCGGCGACGGCCGGGCCGACGATCCGGGCGGAGTTGAACACCGCCGCGTTGAGCGAGAGCGCGTTCGGCAGCAGCGACATGCCGACCAGCTCGGAGACGAACGCCTGGCGCACCGGCGTCTCGACCGCGTTGGCGACGCCGAGCAGGGCGGCGAACGTGAAGACGTGCCAGAGCTGCACCAGGCCGGTGAGGACCAGGGCGCTCATGGCGAGCGCCAGCACGGTCCAGAACGCGTTGGCGACGAAGAGCAGCATCCGCTTGTCGTAGCGGTCGGCGAGCCGGCCGGACAGCAGCGTGAGCAGGAGTACGGGGGTGAACTGCAACGCGGTGACCACGCCGAGGGCGGTCGCGGAGTTGTCGCTGAGCTCGAGGACGAGCCAGTCCTGGGCGATGAACATCATCCAGACGCCGATCAGTTTGACCAGCTGTCCGGTGGCGAAGAGTCGGTAGTTACGGACTCGTAGGGACTGGAACATCGTGCTCAGCTTGGCCTGCACTCTAGGTGCGCCTCCTCGCGTCGGTACGTTTCATCCACGAGTGACGAAGCGAACCGCGGGCGGCGGTGTCAGGCGCGAGCGATGCCCTGGAGGATCTCCGCGGCACGCCGTAGCGTGTCGCGTTCGTCCTCGGTCAGTGCGGCCAGCCGGTTGGCCAGCCATTCGTTCCGGGCCCGCTCGAACTGGTCGAGCACGGCCCTTCCCCCTTCGGTAGCCGCCAGTATGACCTGCCGTCCGTCGGTCGGATGGGGAGTCCGCTGCACGAGGCCGCGTTCCTCCAACTTCGCGACGATCTTCGTCATCGTGGGTGGCTGCACCCGTTCGACATCGGCCAGTTCCCGTGGCGTGAGGGCGCCCGCCAGCTTGAGGCTGGTGAGCGCCGACAGCTGGGTGACCGTGAGGTCGCCGACCGGCCGGGCTTGTCGGACCCGCCGGTTGAGCCGGGTGATCGCATCTCGCAACTGAGGGGCCAGTTGCGCCGGTGGCACGCGTTTCGCCGTCACCGTCCGCTCCGTCACAACTAGTTAGCTTAACTAATGAGCCTGGCTAACGACATGCGTTATGACCAGGCTCACCAGCGTCAGAGCAACACGGACTCGACGGGCCCGCGCAGGAAGTACACGACGAACAGCACGGCGACCCCGTACAGCAGGGGGTGGACCTCGCGGGCCTTGCCCTTCGCCACCTTCAGCAGCACGAAGCTGATCACGCCGGCCCCGATGCCGTTCGAGATCGAGTAGGTGAACGGCATCAGCGCGATGGTGAGGAACGCCGGGATGGCGATCTCGTAGTCGGTCCAGTCGATCGTGCGGACCGCCGTCATCATCAGGAAGCCGACCACCACCAGCGCCGTCGACGCGGCCTCGAACGGCACGATCAGCGACAGCGGCGCCAGGAACATGGCGAGCAGGAACAACACGCCGGTGACCAGGTTGGCCACGCCGGTCCGGGCGCCCTCCGCGACGCCTGCGGCGCTCTCGATGTACGAGGTGTTGCTGGACACCGAGGCCGCGCCACCAGCGGCGGCGGCGATCGAGTCGACGAGCAGGATCTCCTTGGCCTTCGGCGGGGTGCCCGTCTCGTCGAGCATGTCCCCTTCCTGACCGATCGCGACCATCGTGCCCATGGTGTCGAAGAAGTCCGTGATCAGCAGGGTGAAGATGAACATCAGCGGCACCAGCCAGCCGACCCGGCTCCACGAGTTCAGCACGTTGAACTGACCCAGCAACGACAGGTCGGGCACGTCCACGATCTGCTTCGGCAGCTCGGGAACGTTCAGCGACCAGCCCTTCGGGTTCGGCTTGCCGTCGACGAAGGACGGGCCGACCTTGGCGACCGCCTCGACCACGATGGCCAGCACGGTGGAGGCCAGGATGCCGATCAGGATCGCGCCCCGGACCCGGCGCACCACGAGCACCAGGGTGATCAGCAGGCCGACCACGAAGACGAGCATCGGCCAGCTGACGATCTTGCCGTTGATGCCCAGCCCGACCGGCACCGTCGAGTTCGCCGCGTCCGGCACCCGCCTGACGAAACCGGCGTCGACCAGGCCGATGATGGTCAGGAACAGACCGATGCCGACACCGATCGCGGTCTTGAGCTGCGTCGGCACCGAGCGGAACACCGCGGTACGCAGCCCGGTGAGCACCAGGATGCCGATCAGCACACCCTCGATGACCACCAGGCCCATCGCGTCCGCCCAGGTCATCTGCGGCGCGATCTCGTACGCCACGAGCGCGTTCACGCCCAGGCCGGCGGCGAGCGCGATCGGGAACCGGGCCACCACGCCCATCAGGATCGTCATCAGGCCGGCGACCAGGGCGGTCGCCGCGGCGAGCGCCGGAATGGCGAGCGAACGCCCGTCACCGTCCTTCCCGCTGCCCAGGATCAGCGGGTTCAACACCACGATGTACGCCATCGTGAAGAACGTGGCGAGGCCGCCTCGGATCTCACGGCTCAGCGTCGACCCGCGAGCCGAGATCAGGAAGAAGCGGTCGAAGGCGTTTCGTGGGTGCGCGGGATCGGGCGGCGTGCCGTGATCCGGCGGCGGAGCAATGGACATCGGGTCCTCATCTAGGTCATCGACTGGATTTTGTCGCGCGCATCGTCCCAGATCACCCGCCTGGCAGGGAAGAACGATCACGTACGCTGGGCCAGTGTCACAGGAGCAACAGCCGCGGCCGGAGCCGCTCGACCCGCCGATGGTGCCGTTCGCCGTCGCCGGGCTGATCGCCTGGGCGGTGGCCGGCCTGGTGCTACTGATCTTCTTCCGGGACTGGCTCACCGAATCCGGGCGTCAGAACTGGCTCTGGACCTGCCTCGCCGGTTTCCTGTGGGGCTTTCCCGGCCTGGCGGTGATGATGCGGCACGACGCCAACCGGCGCCGCCGACGCGCTGCCGCCGGGCGGCGGCAGCACTGACCGATCAGGGGTGGCCGTACGGCTCCGCCGGCTCGGCCGCCTCCACCGAGCCCGGGGCCCGGCTGACAGTCATCGCCTCGACCGCGCTGTCGTCGTAGACGGTGGGCAGTTCGTCGACTGGCGTCTCCGGCGTCTCCACAAGCGTCTCGGAGTGCGCGCCGCACCCGTGGTCGGCGCTCACCACCCGGCCGTCGTCCGGGGCGTAGAAGTTGCCGCAGGCGCCGAAGGCCAGGCGCAGCGAACCGGCCAGCGGCAGGTAGAAGCCGCAGGTGCCGCAGCGGGCGGCGGCCGGCGCGGCGACCGAGATCGCGGCGTCCGGGCCGTGGTCACCGTCGTACCAGCGCTGGGCGGCCTCGGCACGGCCCTCCCGGGACAGCACCCGGGGCCGGCCCAGGCCGAGCTCCCAGGCGGTCTCCTCCACTGCCGGATCGTCGGAGAGCAGGTAGCCGGGGGCGAGCCGCTCGTCGTCGGCCGGGGTGGGCAGCAGGTCACCCGGGCCCAGGTCGCCCGGCTTGAGCCGCTCCTGCCACGGCAGCCAGCCCGGGGCGAGCAGCGCGTCCGGGCCCGGTAGCAGCACCGTCTCGCAGACGGTGACGTGGCGGCTGCGCGGCACCCGGGTCACCGTGACGGCCCAGCGCCAGCCGCGGTAACCGGCCATCCGGCACTCGAAGTAGTGGGTGACGACCCGATCGCCCTCGGCGACCGCCTGGAGATGATCGCCGATGTCGGTGGGCTCCACCTCGGTGATCGCGTCGCGGGCCACCTCGACGGCGGCGGCGCAGACCTGGTCGAGCCGGGGAGCGCGGGCGGAGGCGGGCCTGGTCACCGGACCATTGTTCCCCATGCCCGTCCACGGGCGACAGGCACTCCCCGGAGTCATTCTCTCCGGGTGATGCGGCGCACGTGGAGCGGATGGGCGAGGATGGGACGCATGGCGCTGTCCTCCCGCTCCGGCCGCTCCTTTCTCGGGCGGACCGTCGGCACCGGCATCCGCGCCACCCGGCTGCTGCTGCGGGGCTCGCTGCACGGTGGGCGCTGGATGACCCGGCGGGCCGGCACCGCCCGGGCCCGAAGCGCGGGCAACGAGGTGGGCATGGTCCGCCTGTTCGACCTGCACGCGCTCTCCTGCGCCGGTGACACGCTCATCGCGATCGGCCTGGCCGGGACGATCTTCTTCGACGTGCCGCTGGGCGAGGCGCGCAACAAGGTGGCCCTCTACCTGCTGGTGACCATGGTCCCGTTCGCCATGCTCGCCCCGGTGGTCGGCCCGCTGCTCGACCACTTCCGCCACGGCCGGCGGTACGCGCTCGCCACCACCATGCTCGGCCGGGCGTTCCTGGCGTGGCTGATCTCCGACTACATCGGCGGTTTCGGGCTCTACCCGGCGGCGTTCGGCGTGCTCGCGCTCTCCCGGGCATACGGTGTGGCCCGCTCGGCGGCGGTCCCCCGGCTGCTCCCCGAAGGGCTGGGGCTGTCCCAGGTAGGGGCGCGCGCGAGCGTCTACGGCACGGTGGCCGGCGCGCTCGTCGCGCCGATCGGGCTGGCCGCGTTCTGGTTCGGGCCGCAGTGGCCGCTGCGGGTCGCCTCGGTGATCTTCCTGATCGGCATGGTGATCTCGCTCCGGCTGCCGCCGAAGGCCGACTCCGAGCCGCCCGAGCGGATGCCGCACCCGCTGCGCGCGCTGCGCCGCCGCGACGGCGAGCGCCCGCTGGGCCGGGGCCGCCCCAGCGGACGGCTGGTGATCGCCACGCTGATCGGCGCGGCGGCGCTGCGCGGGCTCTACGGCTTCCTGCTGCTGTTCCTGGCCTTCGCGATCAAGGCCGGTGACCTGACCACCGACTTCTTCGGCCGCGACCTCGGCGCCCAGGGCGCGCTGGGCCTGGTCGGCGGCGCGCTGGCGGTAGGCACGTTCCTCGCCACCGCGCTCGGCACCCGGCTGCGCATCCACCGGCCGACAGCGCTCCAGTCGAGCGGCACGATAGTGGTGGCCGGTGTGGCGGTGCTCGCCGCGCTGAAGTTCTCGCTGCCGATGGTGGCGCTGCTCTGCCTGGTGGCGGCCATGATGAGCGGGATCGCCAAGCTCGCGGTGGACGCCTCGATCCAGGAACGCATCCCGGAGCGGCTGCGCGCCAGCTCGTTCGCACACTCGGAGACCGCGCTGATGCTGGCGTTCGTGGCCGGCGGCGGGCTCGGGCTGGTGCCGTTCACCGGCCTGATCGGCGTGACGGTGGCCGCCGCGGTGGCCGCGCTGGTGGCCGTACGCGGCGTGCTCGTCGCCGGCAAGCTGCGCGGTGAGCACCTGGCCGGCCGGCCGCTCGGCGACGAGGAGCTGGCCGCGGAGCAGGCGACCCGCGACGAGAAACCGGCCACCACCTCGCTCGACGACCCGGCGCCCACCTCACCGGCGCCCCAGCGCTCCGGCCCGCCGCCGGACGACGAGGGGCTGGCACCGCCCGGCTTCCACATCTACCGGCCGTCCTCCTCGGTGGGCGGCCCGGGCGGCGTCGAGGACACCGAGCGGCGTGATCCCCGGGGGCCGGTGGCGTGAGCGGTCTGCTCGTGGTCACTGCCGTGCCGGCAGAGGCCGAGGCGATCCGTGCCGGCCTCACCGCACCGGCAGCGCCGGACATGACGGTGCCGCCGGGCGGGACGGCATCGCCGGACGTGACGGTGCTGCCCGTCGGGGTCGGCCCGGCCGTCGCCGGGGCCGCCACGGCACGGCTGCTGGCGCTGGCCGAGGCGGCCGGGCGGCCGTACCGGGCGGTGGTCAGCGCCGGCATCGCCGGAGGGTTCGTCGGCCGGGTCGCGGTGGGCGGCACGGTGCTCGCCGACCGCAGCGTCGCCGCCGACCTCGGCGCCGAGTCGCCCGCCGGTTTCATCCCGGTCGAGGACCTGGGCATGCCCCCCGAGTTGCTGGGCGGCGGCCGGATCGTCGCCGCCGACCCGGGCCTGCTGGCCCGTCTGCGCGCCGCGCTGCCGGGGGCCACCGTCGGCACGGTGCTCACCGTCAGCACGGTGACCGGCACCGCCGCCAGCACGGCGGCGCTCGCCGAACGGCACCCGGACGCGGTGGCCGAGGCCATGGAGGGGTACGGCGTGGCGGTCGCCGCCGCCCAGGCCGCCGTGCCCTTCGCCGAGCTGCGGACCGTCTCCAACCCGATCGGCCCGCGCGACCGGAGCGCGTGGCGGATGCGGGAGGCGTTCGCCGCGCTCACCGCCGCGGCGGCCGCCCTCCACTGATCCCGTCCACCTGTGGATAACCCTGTGGAGAAGTCGTCGGGCTGGGGACGGCGGGCTCAGATCGTGATGACGACCTTGGCTCGTGCGTGCTCGGTTTCGAGGTAGCGGACTGCCTCGGGCACCTCGGGCAGCGAATACGTCCGGTCGACCGCAGGGGTGAGCCGGCCGGCCTCGGCGTGCTCGCGCAGCACGTCGAGGTGCGCCCGGCCGGGTGAGGTGGCGAGGACGACGACGCGCTGGCTGATGACCGGCGCGACCAGCCGTCCCCGCGCCAGCAGCCCGATCGGGCCGAGAAGGCTGCCGCCCCGGTAGACGCCACCACCGGAGAGCACGAGCGTCCCGCCCGGCGTGAGCGCCCGCCGCAACGCGGTCAGGGGGCGGTTGCCGACCAGGTCGAACACCACGTCGTGGCGGCGCCCGTCGCGGGTGAAGTCGTCGTGGGTGTAGTCGACCACGTGGTCGGCGCCCAGGGAGCGGACCAGCGCGACGTTGCGGGTGCGGCACACGCCTGTCACCGTCGCGCCGAGCGCCTTCGCCAACTGGACGGCGAGCGTGCCGACGCCGCCGGAGGCCCCGTTGATCAGGACGCGGTGGCCGGGCCGGACCCGCCCGGCGTCGCGCAGCCCTTGCAGCGCGGTGACGCCTGCCAGCGGCAGCGCCGCCGCCTGCGCCGGGGTCAGGTTCGCCGGCCGCGGCGCGACCAGGTGCTCGGGCACGCACACGTACTCGGCGAACGCGCCGTCGGCCTCGCCGAGGTCGCCGAAGACGGCGTCGCCGGGGCGTACCTGCCGCACCTGGGCGCCGACCGCCTCGACCCGGCCGGCGAAGTCGCGGCCCCGGATGCGGGCCCGGGGCCGCGCGAGGCCGAGCGCCAGCCGCGACAGCCGGGGGTCGCCGCGCATGACGTGCCAGTCGTACGCGTTCAGCGCGGCTGCCTCGACCCGGACGAGGACGTCGCCGGGGCCGGGCGCGGGCGTCTCGACGTCGGCGAGCACGAGTGTCTCCGGTGGGCCGTACCGGTCCTGGACGATCGCCTTCATGTCGCCACTCCCTCCCAGGTGTACGGCGTACACCATGATGGGACAAGGCTAGGTGTACGCCGTACACCAGTCAAGGCGGTTACTGTGTCAACGGCCTTCGGGAGGACTGGGGACGACATGGCGAAGCAGGCGGAGACGGCACGAAGGGCACCCCTGACCAGGGATCGCGTCCTGCGTACCGCCGTCGTGCTCGCCGACCGGACCGGCATCGAGTCGCTGAGCATGCGCAACCTCGCGCAGGATCTCGGCGTCGTGCCGATGGCCCTCTACAAGCACGTCGCCAACAAGGACGAACTGCTCGACGGCATGATCGACATCGTCGTCGCGGAGATCGACCCGCCGGCGCCCGGCGACTGGAAGCAGGCGATCCGCCGGCGCATCCTGTCGGCGCGGCAGATGCTGCTCCGCCACCCCTGGGCGTCGCTGGCGATCGAGTCCCGGACCACGCCCACGCCGGCCGTCCTGGCCTACCTCGACTCGACAGTCGACGCGCTGCGGGCCGGCGGTTTCTCCACCGACCTGGCCCACCACGTCATGCACGCGCTGGGCAGCCGGGTCCTGGGCTTCAGCCAGGAACTGTTCGACACCTCCCGGCAGGCCGGGCGATCCGGCGCGACCAGCGCCGGCACACCGGCGGACCTGCCGCCGGAGGTGGCCGCCCGGTTCCCGCACCTCGCCGCCATCGCCACCGCCGCGTCCCACGACGACGACTCGGTGGTCGGGCCGGGCTGCGACGACCAGTTCGAGTTCGAGTTCGCCCTGGACCTGCTGCTCGACGGCATCGAGCGGCTGCACCGGACCGGCTGGACGTCACACCGGACGGGATGACGGGCCGCCCGGGCGACGGGGTTACGGTGGGACCGTGGCGCTCTCCCTGGCGATCTCCCCCTGCCCCAACGACACGTTCGTCTTCGACGCCCTGGTGCACGGCCGGGTGCCGGGCGCCCCGCCGGTCGAGGTGACCTACGCGGACGTGGACGTCACGAACACCGCCGCCGAGCGGGGGGCGTTCGACCTGGTGAAGGTCAGCTACGCGGCGCTGCCCTGGCTGCTGGAGGACTACCACCTGCTGCCCTGCGGCGGCGCGCTCGGGCGGGGCTGCGGCCCGCTGGTGCTGACCCGTGGCGACCGGACCGACCTGTCCGGCGCGACGGTGGCGGTGCCCGGCGAGCGGACCACTGCGTACCTGCTGTTCCGGCTCTGGGCGGCCGACCAGGCACCGGCGCGCATCGAGGTGGTGCCGTTCCACGAGATCATGCCGGGTGTGGCCGCCGGCCGGTACGACGCCGGCCTGGTCATCCACGAGGCGCGCTTCACCTACCCGCGGCACGGGCTGACCGCGCTCGTCGACCTGGGCGAGTGGTGGGAGGGCGACAGCGGGCTACCGATCCCGCTCGGCGCGATCCTGGCCCGGCGGGGCGCCGTCGACCCGGTCGAGGCCACCGCCTGGATCCGCGAGTCGGTACGCCAGGCGTGGGCCGACCCGGAGGCCAGCCGGGAGTACGTCCTCGCGCACGCGCAGGAGATGGAGCCCGACGTGGTGGACCGGCACATCGGCCTCTACGTCAACGAGTTCACCGCCGACCTGGGTGAGGCCGGCTTCGCCGCCGTGGAGGCGCTGCTGGGCCGGGCCGCCGACGCCGGGCTCGTCCCTCAGACCTCCAGCTCGCGCGCCACCGCGTGGACCAGCTGAGCGATCTTCTGGGAGGTCTTCCGATCCGGGAAGCGACCCCGGCGCAGGTCCGGCTGGACCTTCGCCTCCAGCACCTTGATCATGTCTTCCACCAGGCCGTGGAGTTCCTCGGCCGGCCGGCGGCGCAGCTCCGCCACGGACGGCGGCGCCTCCAGCAGCTTGACCCCCATCGCCTGGGCGCCCCGCCGGCTGTCGACCACGCTGAAATCGACCCGCTGGCCACCCTTCAGGTCGGCGACACCCGCCGGTAGCGCGCCCTTCGGCAGGAACACGTCGCCACCCTCGTCACTGGTGACGAACCCGTACCCCTTGGCGGCGTCGTACCACTTCACTCGACCCGTCGGCACCTGTTGAACCCCGCTCCACTCGAACCGTCTACCCCTCCAAGGCTAGCCCGATGATCCGGTCCAGCGCCCTCGGGAATTCGACGAGATCATCAAGCACCAGATACGCCCCGGCCTCGGCCAGTTCGTCGGCCGAGCAGGGGCCGGTCGCCACTGCCACGCCGGGGATTCCCGCAGCTCGCGCGGCGGCCATGTCGGCCACGTGGTCGCCCACGTAGAGCGTGGCGCCGTGCTCGCGCAACGCGACCGCCTTCTGCTCCGCGAACACGTCCCCGGCCAGCTCGTCCACCGGCAGGCCGAGATGGTCCAGGTGCAGCTTCGCCAGCCGGCCGATCTTCGCGGTCACCACCATCGTCCGGCCGCCGCGCTCGTGCACCGCGCGCAGCGCGGCCTCGGCACCCGGCATCGGCACGGTCGGAGTGATCGCGTACGCCGGATACAGCTCCCGGTAGAGCGTCACCGCCTCCTCGACGCGCTCCGGCGGGAACCAGTGCGCCAGCTCGGTACGCAGCGGCGGGCCCAGCCGGGAGACGGCCAGTTCCCCGTCCACATGCACGCCCGTGCGCGCGGTCAGCGCCCGGAACGCGGCGGCGATCCCGGGCCGGGAGTCGACCAGAGTCATGTCGAGGTCGAAGCCGACCATCAGCGGAGGCATGCCGAGAACCTACCCAGCGGGCTAGCGTGGTACGACGATGACCACCTCACTCGCCGACCACCTGCGGGCCCTCCCCGACGAGCCCCTGGCCGCCCTGCTCCAACTGCGGCCGGACCTCGTCGTGCCGGTGCCGGCCGACGTGTCCGCCCTCGCCCTGCGCGCCCAGTCCCGGGTCTCCGTGGCCCGGGCGCTCGACGGGCTGGACCAGTTCACCCTCCAGATCCTCGACGCCGCCCGGCTCACCCGCGATCCCGAGGGCACCACCTCCACCGACCAGATCCTGGCCATGGCCACCGCCGGGCCGCACCCGCCCGCACCCACGACGGTCCGCGCCGCCGTCGACCGCCTCCGGGCCCGGTTCCTGCTGTACGGCCCCGAGCACGCCCTGTGCGTGGCCGGCGGCATCGACGAGGTGTCGCCGTACCCGGCGGGGCTGGGCCGACCGGCGGCGGAGCTGGACCCGCGCGCGGCGGCGCTCTGCGCGGACCCGGCGAAGCTGCGGCGGACGCTGCTGTCCGCGCCGCCCTCGGCCCGGGCGGTCCTGGACCGGCTCGCCGCCGGGCCGCCGGTCGGGACCGTGGCGCCCGGCGCGCTGGAGGCCCCCGCCACCGGCGCCGAGGACGTGCTCCCGCCCGACCTGGTCAACGGCGGCGCCCCGACCGGCTCGCCGATCCGCTGGCTGGTCGAGCACCGGCTGCTGGTCCGGATGTCCGGCGGCCGCAACGGCACCGTCGAGCTGCCCCGCGAGGTGGGGCTGGTGCTGCGCCGCGACGCCGGTCCGCTCGGGCCGCTGCGCACCAGCCCGCCGGTGGTGTCCGGCCCGGCGCGCGAGGTCAAGTCCGTCGACTCGGCCGGGGCCGGGCAGACCATGGAGGTGGTCCGGCACATCGAGGCGATGCTGGAGGCGCTGACCGCGGAACCCGCCCCGGTGCTGCGCTCCGGCGGCGTCGGCGTACGCGACCTGCGGCGGCTCGCCCGCGGTCTCGGGCTGGACGAGCCGACCACCGCGCTGCTGTTCGAGGTGGCGTACGCGGCGGGGCTGACCGGCGAGATGGAGCTGACCGGTGCGGCCACCACCCGGTACGGCGGTGACCTGCAGATCCTGCCCACCGGCGGGTACGAGGTGTGGCGCGCGGTGTCGCTGGCCCAGCGCTGGGACCAGCTCGCCCGGGCCTGGATGTCGATGCCCCGCCAGGCCGGTCTGATCGGGCAACGCGACGACCGGGACCGGCCCATCTCGGTGCTCTCCGCCGAGGCGGAACGGGCCGGTGCGCCGGCCACCCGGCGGGCTGTGCTCGCCGTACTGGCCGACCAGCCACCCGGCACCGCGCCGACCCCGGACGAGGTGCTGGAGCTGCTGGACTGGCGCACGCCCCGGCGGGCCCGGGGACGGGAGGCGGCGCACCGGGAGGTACTCGCCGAGGCCGCCACGCTGGGCGTGACCGGGCTCGGCGCGCTCACCTCGTACGGGCGGCTGCTGCTCGCCGAGCTGACCGAGGCCGACGAGCGCGGTGACGACCCGCTCGGGCTGCGCTCCGACGCCGAGTCGGGCGACGCGTCGACGACGGTACGGGCGCTGGACGCGCTGCTGCCCGCCCCGGTCGACCACGTCCTGGTGCAGGCCGACCTGACGGTGGTGGTGCCCGGCCCGCCCGACCCGGCGCTCGCCGCCGAACTGGACGTGGTGGCCGAGCACGAGTCGGCGGGCGGCGCCAGCGTGCACCGGGTCACCACGGCGAGCATCAGGCGGGCACTCGACGCCGGCTACACGGCCGACGACCTGCACGCGCTGTTCCGCCGCCGCTCGCGCACCCCGGTGCCGCAGGGCCTGACCTACCTGGTCGACGACGCGGCCCGCAAGCACGGTGGGCTGCGCGTCGGGTCGGCCGGGGCATACGTGCGCAGCGACGACGAGGCGCTGCTCAGCGAGGTCCAGGCGGACCGGCGACTGGAGCCGCTGGCGTTCCGCCGGCTCGCGCCCACGGTGCTGGTCACCCCGTACCAGGTCAACCGGATGCTCACCGCGTTGCGCGACGCCGGGTACGCCCCGGTGCCCGAGGACGCCAGCGGAGCGATGGTGCTGGCACGCCCGAAGACCCGGCGGGCGCCGGCGCGTACCGCGATCGGTCGTGCGGTCGACCCGCTCGCCACGCCGAAGCTGCCGATGCCCCGCCTGCTCGGCGTGGTGGAGCAGATCCGCCGGGGCGAGGCGGCGGCCCGGGCCGCGCGGCGGGCCCCGGCGGTGGTCCGGGGCGGCCCGGCGGCGGCCGGTCCGACGCCGGTGTCCGGGCACGGCGACGCCCTGGCGGTGCTCCAGCAGGCGGTACGGGACAAGGCGCTGGTCTGGGTGGGCTACGTCGACGCGCACGGGGCGACCGCGTCCCGGCTGGTCCGCCCGGTGTCGATCGGTGCCGGCTACCTGCGCGCCGAGGACGACCGCACGGAGATGCTGCACACGTTCGCGCTGCACCGGATCACCGCCGCCGTGCTGGAGGAGTGAGCTACTCCCCGTTGCGGCGCAGCGTGCCGATCACCGACACGGCCAGCAGCAACGCGAACGCGGTGCCGGCCGCCTCACCCACCGAGTCGACGAAGCCCTGCTGCTGCACCAGCAGCCCGAACAGGAACCAGCCGAACACCCCCGCCGCGGCCGCCGCGTAGGCGAGCACCACCGCCGTGGGCACCTCCTGCTGCCGCGCCCGTTCGTCCTCGGGAAGCACGTCCTGGTCAACGGTCATGGCAGTCCCTCCCCGTCCCGGCATGGACCCGGCTTCCAGGGTTACACCAACCGGACCGCGCGGACAGGGGTTAAAACCCTGATCCGGGCGGTCCGGACACGGGTAGGGCGGGCGCGGGCCGGTTCGGGTGCCGGGGCGGCGTGCTCAGGTGCCGGGGCGGCGGCCGATCACCACCACGCGGGTGCCGACCGAGCCCAGCTCCCAGAGGCGTACCGCGTCACGGTGCAGCAGGTTCACGCAGCCGTGCGAGCCGATCGCGCCGTTGTGCAGGTAGGTGGTGGTCTCGTGGAAGCCGATCCCGCCGTTGAACTGCTGCCAGTACGGCAGCCACACCTCGTACGGGTTGGACCACTCGCGCGGGTTCTTCCAGCCCACCGAGTACGTGCCGGCCGGGGTGGCGTAGCCGGACATACCGGTACGGGTGACTGTCGGGCCCATCACGACCTTGCCGCCGCGCATCGCCCAGACCGTCTGCCGGGTCAGGTCGACGCAGAAGGTGAGCCGGGAACCGGCCTTGCACCGCGCGGTGTCGGTGGCGGCCAGCCGCTTCGCCACGTCGTACGTGGTGGGACCGGCGCGACCGGAGGACGGGCTGATCCCGTACCGGATCTGGAACTTCTTGATCGCCGCGCAGTCGGCGGCGGACTGCTCGCCGTCCACGGTCAGCGTCCCGAAGCCGCCCAGCCGGGTCAGGTACGTCTCCACGGCACGCTGGTGCTCCCCCTGCGGGCACCCGGCGGACGCGCTCGGCTTGGGCTTGGGCTTGGTCGTCTTCGTCGCCTTCGGCGACCGGGAGGGTTTCGGCGAGGCCGTCCGGCTCGGCTGCGCCGACGGGGACGTGACCGGCTGCTCCGGCGCGGGCGACGCGCTCGCCCCCGATGCTCCCTCCGTCAGCCCGACCGGGCCGGGGGTGCTCCCCCCGGCGCCTTCCGCCTGCGGATCGAGCGCACAGGCGCCGACACCGACCAGCACGACCACCGCCAGGGCGGTGGCCCGTGCGAGAAACCGGACACGCTGCATGGGCCCTCCCTGGACAATCGTCCCGCTTGCTAGACGTGTGGGACGAGTATGACGTTGCCTGTCCAGCGAGACTTTTTTGCGGTGCCCTCCGGCGTGCAACACTGGATGGTCGGCCTGCGGCAGGTCAGCCGGGCGCGGACGGGTTCCGGGCGGCGGGTTCCGGGCGATGCGAGAGGACGCTGGCGTGAGCGGTGGACCACTGATCGTGCAGTCGGACAAGACGCTGCTGCTGGAGGTGGATCACCCCGACGCGCAGGCGTGCCGGATGGCCATCGCGCCCTTCGCCGAGCTGGAACGCTCCCCCGAGCACGTGCACACCTACCGGCTCACGCCGCTCGGCCTGTGGAACGCGCGGGCCGCCGGCCACGACGCCGAGGGCGTGGTCGACTCGCTGATCAAATACTCGCGCTACCCGGTGCCGCACGCGCTGCTGGTCGACGTGGCCGAGACGATGGACCGGTACGGCCGGCTCCAGCTCGCCAACGACCCGGTGCACGGCCTGGTGCTGCGCGCCCTGGACCGGGTGGTGCTGATCGAGGTCGCCAAGAGCAAGAAGCTCGCCGGCATGCTCGGCACCAAGATCGACGACGACACCATCGCGGTGCACCCGTCCGAGCGGGGGCGGCTCAAGCAGGCGCTGCTCAAGCTGGGCTGGCCCGCCGAAGACCTGGCCGGGTACGTGGACGGCGAGGCGCACCCGATCGAGCTGGCCGAGTCCGGCTCCGACGGCGGCAAGCCGTGGACGCTGCGGTCGTACCAGCGGGAGGCGGTGGAGGCGTTCTGGGCCGGCGGCTCCGGCGTGGTGGTGCTGCCGTGTGGCGCCGGCAAGACGCTGGTCGGCGCGGCGGCGATGGCCGAGGCGAAGGCGACCACGCTGATCCTGGTCACCAACACGGTGGCCGGGCGGCAGTGGAAGCGGGAGCTGATCGCCCGCACGTCGCTGACCGAGGAGGAGATCGGCGAGTACTCGGGCGAGCGCAAGGAGATCCGCCCGGTCACCATCGCCACGTACCAGGTGCTCACCGCGCGGCGCGGCGGCGCGTTCACCCACCTGGACCTGTTCGGCGCCCGCGACTGGGGCCTTGTCGTCTACGACGAGGTGCACCTGCTGCCCGCGCCGATCTTCCGCTTCACGGCGGACCTCCAGGCCCGCCGCCGGCTCGGCCTCACCGCGACTCTGGTACGCGAGGACGGCCGGGAGGGCGACGTGTTCAGCCTGATCGGCCCGAAGCGGTACGACGCGCCGTGGAAGGACATCGAGCAGCAGGGCTGGATCGCCCCGGCGGAGTGCACCGAGGTACGGGTGACGCTCACCGACGCCGAGCGGCTGGCGTACGCGACGGCGGAGGCCGAGGAGCGCTACCGGATGGCGGCCACCGCGCGCACCAAGCTGCCGGTGGTGCGGGCCCTGGTGGAGCGCCACCCGTCCGAGCAGGTGCTCGTCATCGGCGGGTTCCTCGACCAGTTGCACCAGTTGGGCGAATACCTGGACGCGCCGATCGTGCAGGGCTCCACCACGAACAAGGAGCGGGAGCGGCTGTTCGACGCGTTCCGCTCCGGCGAGGTGCGGACCCTTGTCATCTCCAAGGTCGGGAACTTCTCCATCGACCTGCCCGAGGCGGCGGTGGCGATCCAGGTGTCCGGCACGTTCGGCTCCCGGCAGGAGGAGGCGCAACGGCTCGGCCGGGTGCTGCGCCCGAAGGCCGACGGCCGGCAGGCGCACTTCTACACGGTGGTCTCCCGGGACACCATCGACACCGAGTACGCCGCGCACCGGCAGCGGTTCCTCGCCGAGCAGGGATACGCGTACACCATCGTGGACGCCGACGACGTGCTCGGGCCCCCGCTGCCGAGCGTCGACTGACCGGCGTGCCGGCCGGGCGGGCCGCTGCTGGGCGGCCCGCCCGGCCTCACGGTCAGCCCTTGCCGCTGGCGCGGAACGCGACCCAGGCGTCGCTCATCCGGTCGGCCTGGCCCGGGGTGAACATGTTCATGCAGGAGTCCTGCGTGTAGTCCATGAAGTTGTGGATCGGGTCCAGCCCCGGGGCGGTGCAGGTGTCCGCCCCGATCGGGCAGTTGAACTGCGGCACCGCCTCACGCGGCGTGTCCGCCACGAAGTCGCCGGACGCGGAGCAGCCGTGCGCGAACGTGTGCTCCAGCATCAGCCAGTGCCCCACCTCGTGCGTCAGCGTGTCGCCGAGCGCGTACTTGCCGGCCGTGCCGCCCGGCATCGACTCGTCCAGCATCACCACGCCGTCGATGTAGTCACGGCCGTTGTTGTAGCCCTTCGGGAAGTACGCCCAGCCGAGCAGCCCGTCACCGATGTTCGCCGCGTAGACGTTCAGCGTGCGGGAGTCGCCGGTGTAGAGCGCCTTCTTCATGTCCCGCTCGTTCTTGCCCGGCACCACCGTGTACCAGGCACTGTTCACGGTCCAGGTGGTGTCCACGAGCGAGAAGCGGAACGGCGTGTCCGACGCGTCGGCCGCCGTACGACCCGCGAACGAGTCGTTGAGCACCGTCATCTGCGCCGAGATGAGCGTGTTCCAGCGGGCCTTCTCGGCCGCGCTCAGCTCGTGGTCCGAGATCATGTGGAAGATCGTCGGCACGGTGACGCTGCCGTTTGCCAGGCGCGGCGCGTCCTTGATGACGCCGTACGCCTTGGCCTCGTTCGTCGAGTAGAGCGCGGGCTCCTTGGCGGTGGCGCCCTCGCGCACCCGGGCGGCGCTGTGGTTGCCGGCACCCGGCTCGCACTCGGCGACCACCGGGGAGGCGGCCACGGGTGCGGGCGTGGCGGAGGCTCCCCCGGCGGTCAGGAAGGTGGCGGCGGCAGCGACGAGCACCGCCAGGTGGATTGTCGGTTTCCTGTGCATCGTTGCACCTTTCGAGAGACATGAAAGGAGTACGACGCGGGGTTGTCAAAGCTGCGGATCGATGACGTCGTCGTCCCGCCATAAGACCACGTCAATGGGCATCGGCAACAGTCCCCGGCGGGTCCGTCGACGTCACGGCGTCGGTGATCACCCGCGCGACGCACTCGTAGTCGCGTACCAGCGGCCCGACCAGCGCACGGTCCGGCTCGAACGCGGCGACCAGTCCGCGTACCAGATCCCTGAACCGGTCGTCCGGGCCGAGCCGCCGCCCCCGGTGCCGGCGCGCGACGCTGCGCCAGCGGCGCAGGCCGACGTCGGCGAGCCGTTCGCGGAGCTCCGGCGCGGGCACCGGGCAGCCGTTCGCCCACAGGTCGGCGAGGCCCCGCATGATCGCCGTCCGGGTCGGGTCAGTCATGCCGGTAGCGGGCGCGGCGGCCAAAATGTCCGAAGCCGAGCCGCCGGTACAGCCCGGCAGCCGGATTGTCGTCGTTGACGCAGAGCCACACGGCGTCCGCGCCCCCGTCGGCGAGGCCGCGCAGCACACGAGCCACGAGGTAGGCGCCGACCCGACGACCGCGCCACCCGGGCACCACACCGACCTGGTCGATCCAGTCGTCGAGCACTGTGACGAAGCCGGCCGCCTCGCCGTCCGGACCACGCGCGAGCAGCGTCAGCTCCGGCCGGAAGTCCTCGTCGTCGCGCAGGTCGCCCAGCCACTCGCCGGCCTCGGGCTCCACGAAGCCGGGCCGGTCGGCGAACGACGCGCGGTAGGTGGCGAACAACTCCCGCCCCAGCGTCGCCGGCTCCACAGTCACCCCGTCCGGCGCGGCGACCTCGGGCAGCGCGTCGAGGTCGTGCCGCAGCACCCACTCCAGGAACGTCCGCATGTAGCCGCGTCTGGTGAGCAACTCCTCCGCGCCGACGTTCCACGTCTCCGTGGTGACCAGCAGGCCCGCGTCGCCGGCGTGCTTCTCGGCCCAGTCGAGCAACGCGCCGCCCAGCCCGCGTCCGCGCCACGCCGGGTGCACGAGTCCGGTGGCGGTGGCGGGCGTCCGCCCGGTGCCGACCCCGACGGCCGCGACCAGGTCGCCGCCGGACCAGGCGCCGTGGGTACGCGTCTGCAGCAGCCGCGCCCGCACCAACGGGGTACGCCCGAACAGCGGCAACCCGCCGTCAGCGACGAGGCACGCCCGCGCCAGGCCGGTCAGTGCTGGTAGGTCGTCCTCGCCGAACTCCCGCCAGACCAGCGCACCCGTCCCGTCCACGCCCACTCCCGTCGCCCGCCCCACCCGGCCGCCACGCTCCACCGAGGCAGTAGGCCCCACCCCCTCCCCCACGGTCAACCAGATTCCCCACCCGCCCCCGCCCTCGCCGCCCCACCCGCCCCGCCCCACCCGACCCGCCGATCTTGGAGTTATGGCGCCTCCAATGTCGACTTCGCGGCTTTTGCAAGGTGCCACAACTCCAAGATCGCCGCGATTCGTCAACGGCCGCCCGCCGCCGGCCCGGGATCCGCCGAGATCTTGGTACGGCCCCGCCCCCCCCATGGGGGCGCCCTCGTACCAAGATCTACCTCGGCCGGGGTCCTGGAGACGCGGCAGTTCACTCCCTACTGCGTCGATCATGCAGTTGTCGCCCCGGCGAAAGCCCGCAAAACCGGCACCCGAGGGGCAGGAAGTGCAAGATCGACGGCGAAGGCGGGAGGGAGGGAGGGCGGGCGGGTCAGGGAGTGGGGTTGGCGTGGATCTGGATCGTGGCGCCGGCGGACAAGGGGGCCAGCAGCCACCTCACGGGCTGCTCGTCCTCGGTCGGGTCCACCCGGAGGCGGTCGCCCGGACGCAGGTCGAGCTGGGTGGCGATCTCGGCGGCCAGGCGACGCCACGCGCCGAAGCTGGTGCCGTCCGGCGTCGCCGGGCCGGCCGGGTCCACCGCCGTGTAGTCCGGCGGGTCGGTGGGGTGCCGCAGCACCTCGGCCGACCAGTCCAACCAGCCCGGCGGCACCTCGGCGAGCGGGCCCGGCCCGGTGCCCATCAGGTAGCGGTGCGTCCCCTCGGGCACGTCCTCCAGCCAGTCGTCGAGGCGTTCCGGCGTCACGAACACCGCGTCGTACGGCCGGTCCGCGCCGGGTTCGAGCACCGGCAGGCCGGCCAGCGCGCGAGGACGGAACGAGACCGTCAGACCGACCGACCAGGCGCCGATCAGCACCGCCGCGGTACGCCAGTGCGGCGGCAGCAGCACCGCCACCCGGTCACCGGGGCGCAGCCCGCACCCGTCGCGCAGCAGCCCGGCACTGCGGGCCGCCCACTGGCCCAGCTGCGGCCCGGTCAGCTCGGTGCGCTCGCCGGTGGCGTCGTCGAGGTAGGTCAGCAGCGGCGCGTCGGCCGCGACGGCGGGTGCGTGGGTGGCCATCTGATGCGCTCCTGTCTGACGGTCAGCTCACCCTAGCCGGGCAAGCCTGTCGATCAGGAGGCCGAACCGCCGGACGGTAGTCGCGCACCCGCCCGACCGGCGAGGACAAGCCACCGCGCCCAGCCGTCACGCACCCCGGCGGCCAGCCGTCACGACCGCCCGAGCCGGACGCGGTGGCGCACCCGGACGGCCAGGCGAGCCGAGCCGGCGCACACGCGGGCGACCAGGCCGGGCAGGGCACTCGGGACACACCGGACGCCGCAGCAGAGCACCGGCCATCGACTTTGGTCGCCGGCTCGGTCGTCCGACGGCCGTATCCGAGGGCCGGGTGGCTGCGCGACGGTTGCGGTCATGACGACCGAACCCCCGTGTCTGCGGCTGGTGCCGGTGATCGCGCTGCTGCTGATCGCCCCGTGGACGGCCGAGTGCTCCTGGGGCGGCTTCACCCTCATCGGCATGCCGTTCGTCGTGCTGGTGCTCGCCCCGATGTACGGCGGGGCCGCGCTGCTGATCCGCGAGACGGCCCGGCGGCTCGGGCTCGGCTGGCCGGGGATCGCGCTGCTCGCCGCCGCGTTCGGGGTGGTCCAGGCCGGCCTTGTCGACCAGTCCCTGTTCAATCCCGGGTTTCTCGACGACACCCAGTTCGCCGGCACCCGGGCCGCCGCGGAGGCCACGCTGGTGCCCGGCCTCGGGTTCAGCGCGAGGCAGGCAGTCGACTACGTGGGCAACCACGTGGTGCTGACCATCTGCGCGCCGATCGCGCTCGTCGAGTCGTACCTCGGTGCGGGCCGCCGGGCACGGCCCTGGCTGGGCCGGCCGGGGCTGGCCGTGGCGGCGCTGCTCTGGCTCGGCGGCAGCCTGCTGGTGTTCGCCGACGACGGTGGCCGCAAGAACTTCCTGGCCTCGCCGGTCCAGTTGGCGTTCGCCACCGGCGTGGCGCTGGCCCTGGTCGCCGTCGCCCTGCTCCGCCACCGGCACGCCGGGCCACCGCCCACCGCACCGACGCCCGGGCCGACGTCCGGGCCGACGTCCACCCGGCCGACGCTCGCCGGACTACCGCCCGCCGGCCGACCGCACACCGAAGCCGGCCCGCCCCGGCCGCTCCGGCCCGCGCTTGTCGTGGCGGTGGCGTACGTGGGATCGACGATCGCCCCCGGCTGGCCGGGAGTCGTGCTCGCCCTCGCACTCGCCGGGATCGCCGCCGTCCTGCTGACGCGCTGGTCCCGCCGGCCCGGCTGGGGACAGCGGCACGTACTCGCCACCGGCTCGGCCGGCCTGGTCGTCGCGGCGGCGCTCGCGTACACCGTGCCGACCTATGCCCCGGCGACCCCGGCGGCGGCGCTGGTGGGTGACGTGGCGATCAGCGTGATCGTGCTGCTGCTGGTGGGCGGCGCGTGGTGGCGGATCACGGCAGCTCGGGTCCGCCGTCGAGCAGCGGGGCCAGCAGGTCGCCCTGCTTCTCCACCCGCTTGAGCACCTCGCCAGCTGTGTACGGCCGCGTCGACGGCCGCTTCCCCGCCGCCCCGGCCTCCACCTCGTCCCAGGTCAGCGGCGTGGACACCGAGGGCACCGACTGGGCCCGCAACGAGTACGGCGCCACTGTCGTCTTCGCCGCGTTGTTCTGACTCCAGTCGATGAAGACCTTGCCGGGGCGCAGGTTCTTCGCCATCTTCGAGACGATCAGCTTCGGGTGTGCCTGCTCCAGCTCCTGCGCGATCCGCTTGGCGTAGTCGGAGACGAGTTCGGCGTCCTGCGTGCCGGCGATCGGGCAGCAGAGCTGCATGCCCTTCTTCCCCGACGTCTTCGGGAACGAGGAAATCCCGTCGTCGGCCAGCCGGTCGCGCATCAGCAGCGCCACCCGGCAGCACTGCTTGAGCGCGGCCGGGGCGCCCGGGTCCAGGTCGACGACCATCATGTCCGGGTGCGCGCCGATCTTCCACTGCGGAGTGTGCAGCTCCAGCGCGGCCAGGTTGGCCAGCCACACCAGCGTGGGCAGCTCGTCGCAGACCACGTAGTCGATGGTCTCCCGCCCCTTCGTCGAGCCGGGCGCGGGCAGGTTCTCGGTGCGTACCCAGGCGGGGGTCGCGGCGGGGGCGTTCTTCTCGAAGAACGAGCCGCCGTCGACGCCGTTGGGGAAACGGATCCGGGTCAGCGCGCGGTCGCGCAGGTGCGGCAGCAGCACCGGGGCGATCCGGGTGTAGTAGTCGATCACCTCGCCCTTGGTGAAGCCGGCCTTCGGGAACAGCACCTTGTCCAGGTTGGACAACTCCAGTGAGCGCCCCTCGACCTCGACCTTGAGCCGGTCAGCCGGCATCGTCGACCTCCTCGGGCGGCTTGTCGGGGCGCAGGCGCAGGATACGCGGGAAGCGCAGCCGGCCGTCCGGCGTGCGCTGGCCGTACTTGACCTCCACCACGATCCGGGGAGTTACCCAGATCGCGCCCCGGGCATCCTCGCGCGGCACGCCGGCCGCGAACGGCGACGCGGTGGCGCGCAGCGGTTCCAGTTCGCGCAGCAGTTCCCGTTCGATGGCCGCGCCGATCCCGCCGCCGACGCGTCCCCGGTAGATCAGCCGCCCGTCCGGGCCGGGCACGCCGACCAGCAGCCCGCCGACGCGCCGGGCGCCGGGCCGCCAGCCGCCGACCACGAAGTCGGCGGTCACCTCCAGCTTGACCTTCACCCAGTCCGGCGAGCGCACGCCGGGCCGGTAGAGCGAGTCGACCCGCTTGGCCATCACCCCCTCCAGCCCGTGCTCGCCGGCCGCCGCGTAGGTGGCCGGGCCGTCGGTGAAGACCGGCGGCACCGCCCACCGGGCGGCGCCGAGCCCGAGCGACTCCAGCGCCGCCCGCCGCTCCCGCCACGGCCGGGCGGTCAGGTCGACGCCGTCGAGCCGCAGCAGGTCGAAGATCATGTACGTGACCGGCACGGTCGCCGCCAGCCGCGCCGCCTTCACCGGGTTGCGTACGTGCATCCGCTCGGCGAGCGCGGTGAACGAGGGCTGCCCGTCGGTGAAGAGGACCACCTCGCCGTCGAGCAGCGCGTCGTCCACCTGCTCGGCCAGGTTGAGCAGTTCCGGGTACGCGGTGGTGATCTCGACGCCGGAGCGGGCGTAGAAGTGCCTGTCGCCGCGGGAGATGTCGGCGAGCGCGCGTACGCCGTCCCACTTGAACTCGTACGACCAAGCGGCGCCGGCCGGGAGCTGCCCGGTCGTCGCGAGCATCGGCTTCAACGGCGCGCCGGGCACCTCTCGACTGTAGTTGCGCACGGAAGCGCGTGCGTCTCGTTCGATCGTTTGCGATTCTGGTGGTCAACCGGGGAGAGGAGCGCGGGAATGCGGGCGATCTGGAAAGGAGCGGTCTCGTTCGGCCTGGTGTCGATCGGGGTGAAGGTCTACTCGGCCACCGAGGAGAAGGACATCCGTTTCCACCAGGTGCACCGTGAGGACGGCGGCCGGATCCGCTACAAGCGCACCTGCTCGGTCTGCGGCGAGGAGGTGACCTACGACGACATCGCCAAGGGGTACGACATCGGCGGCGGTGAGATGGTCATCCTCACCGACTCCGACTTCGCCGACCTGCCGTTGAGCACCTCGCACGCGATCGACGTGCTGGAGTTCGTACCGGCCGAGCAGGTCGATCCGATCCTCTACAACAAGGCGTACTTCCTGGAGCCGGAGGGCTCGGCGACGAAGCCGTACGTGCTGCTGCGCGACGCGCTGTCCGACTCGGAGCGGGTGGCGATCGTCAAGGTGGCGTTGCGCCAGCGCGAGCAGCTGGCCACGCTGCGGGTCCGCGAGGGCGTGCTGCTGCTCAACACCATGCTGTGGCCGGACGAGATCCGCCGGCCGGACTTCGGTTTCCTGGACGAGGACCTGAAGGTACGCCCGCCGGAGCTGGCGATGGCCAGTTCGCTCATCGACTCGATGGCCGGCGAGTTCGAGCCGGACGCGTTCACCGACGACTACCGGGCCGCGTTGCAGGAGGTCATCGACGCGAAGGTCGAGGGCCGCGAGGTGGTGCAGCCGGAGGAGGAAGAGGCGGCGCCGGCCGCCGCGGTGGACCTGATGGCCGCGCTGAAGGCGTCGGTGGAGCGGGCCCGGGCGGCCCGGGGCGAGGCGCCGTCCGGTGGCGGGGCCGAGCCGACGCCGATCTCGTCCGCCCGCTCGGCGAAGAAGGCCGCGAAGAAGGCGCCGGCGAAGAAGGCCGAACCGGCGAAGAAGACCGCGGCCAAGAAGACGCCCGCGAAGAAGACGGCGGCCAAGAAGGCCGAACCGGCCAAGAAGACGGCAGCCAAGAAGACCCCGGCGAAGAAGAAGAGCGCCTGACGCGTACGGCGAGGGCCCCGCCCCCGGTGGACGCGGGGCCCGCGCCGCTCAGCCGCGGCCGAGCTTCTCGGTCGGCGTGACGCGGACGATGACGCGCTCCTCGCCGGGGCGCCGCCACGGGTAGGTGTCCTGCCCGAGGTACTTCTTCGCCATCCGGTCGATGTGCTCGTCGGCGCCTTCGGTGACGAACTCCGCGGTGCCCTTCACCCAGAGGGTGCGGAAGTCGTCGGCCTTGTCGACCACCGACACCGCGACCACCGGGTTGCGGGCCATGTTGAGGTACTTCTGCCGGCCCTTGGCCGTGTTGAACACGATGTGCTCGCCGTCGGTGTCCACCCAGACCGGGGTGACGTGCGGGGTGCCGTCGGACTCGACCGTCGCCACGTGCGCGAGCTGCGGTTCGCCGAGCAGTGCCAGGTCTTCTTCAGTGAGGATCGCCATGGCCGGACCGTACCCCGGCGCGGCGCCCCCGTATCGGGCTTCGTGTCCGGATCGTGGCGGGCGTATGGGCACGCTGGGGCTCCGGGCGGGTACCGTGTGCGCTGGCCTCGGCGGCGGCCCGCCGGGGGCGCACCCACCCACCTGCAGGGAGTCGACGTGAGCGAGCGTGTGGAGAACCGGTCGGAGGGCCAGGCCGCCCCGGCCACCAAGGCAGGGCGGCGGCTGGCCGCCCAGCTGGCCGAGAAGAAGGCCGCCGAGGCGCGTCGCCGCCGGCAGTCGATGCTGGGCGCGGCGGTCGGCGTGCTCGCCGTGGTGGCCCTGGTCGGTGGCCTGGTCTGGCTGAACAGCGGGGACGACGACAAGGCGTCCACCGCCGGTTCCTCGGCGAGCCCCAGCGCCCCGGCCGAGCCGACCGCGATGCCCGCTCCGGAGCTGCCCGCCGGCATCGACCCGGCGCTGAAGA
Organism: Micromonospora sp. NPDC049151; assembly: GCF_040648395.1. Lineage (NCBI taxonomy): Bacteria > Bacillati > Actinomycetota > Actinomycetes > Micromonosporales > Micromonosporaceae > Micromonospora > Micromonospora sp. NPDC049151. Next base: position 40,500 of record NZ_JBEZDP010000007.1, on the reverse strand, counting down.
CCAAGCCGACAGTCAAGGCCGGCACGGGTGAGCTGACAAAGCTGACCGTCACCACCCTGGTCAAGGGCACGGGCCCGGCGGTGAAGAAGGGCCAGGAGATCACCACCAACTACGTGGGCGTCACCTACAAGGACGGCAAGGAGTTCGACGCCTCCTGGAACAACGGCCAGCCGGCCACCTTCCCGATCGGCGTGGGCCAGGTCATCAAGGGCTGGGACCAGGGTCTGGTCGGGGTGCCGGTGGGCAGCCGGGTGCAGGTGGACCTGCCGGCCGAGCTGGGATACGGCACCAACCCGCCCCAGGGTTACCCGGCGGGAGCGCTGCGCTTCGTCGTGGACGTGCTGGCGGCGAAGTAGGCCGCGGGTCTCGCGGGATGCTGGTAGGCCCGGCATCCCGCGAGACGGCCGTCTCCGCGCCGATCAGCTCCGGAAGTAGGAGTTGGTGGTCGCCTCGTTGTACGGCGTGTAGTTCCAGAGGTGGTAGATCTGGCCCATCTGGCCCCACTTCGAGCGGACGTAGTTCCCGGTGCCCACCCAGATTCCCGAGTGGTCGTCGCTGGAGTAGGAGATCCTCATGCCGGAGTACCACACCAGAGGCGTGTGCCAGAGCGTGTAGCTGCCGTCCTGCCAGTACTTGTCGTCGCCGGGGCTGTTCATCCAGCGGTCGTTCGACGTGGCGGTGGAGTACCAGGCGTAGGAGTGGCAGTTGTACTTGCGCGACGCGCTCCGCTCACGCGTCGCCGACGGGTAGTTGGTGGCGACGTAGTTGTTGTAGGACGTGATCTGCGCGCTGGTCAGTTCGGAGGTCATGACGATGACAGAAACCGACGTACCCCTCGGCGTGGAGACTGTGCTCGAGTAGTCCTGCGTGCTGAACCCGTCGGTCACCTCGTGGCGGGCGAGCGGCTCGGCCAGGTGCCGGCGAACCGCGTCCACGGTGGTGGCCGTGGCGTCCGGCACCAGCTGGACGGCTTCGCGCAGCAGCTGTGACTGCTTCCAGTTCCAGCCTTCCCGCACCCCGAGCGCCCGGCCGAGCAGGACCGCGGTGGGCTCCAGCCCGGCCTCGCCGTACACCTTCGCGTGGCTCTGTTTCACGGTGAACTTCTCCAGCCCGAGGCGCAGGAGCGATTCGAGTTGGCCCGCCGACATGGCGTCGAGCACCTGCGGTTGCGCGAGCAGACTCTCCAGCTTCCAGGCTTCGAGCGTCCGATCACCCGCCTGCAGTTCGGTGGCCGTCGACGGGATGGCGGCATCCAGCTTCCGGTAGCGGTTCAGCAGCACCGCGCCCGCGTCGGGGCGGGCCAGCAGCTCGCGGAGCCCGGTGAACCGGGAAGCCACCGTCTCCAGGCCCTGCTGGACGTTGTTGAATGCCAACGCGTCGGGCAGCAGGGGGTAATCCAGCACCGCCGTGGCGAGTTGTTCCGTGCTCATGGCCGCGACTGTCGCACGAGGAATCTGGACGGCTTCCACCATCGCCTTGTGCGTCGTGAGGCTGCGCCATTCGGGCGTACCGCCCTTGATCGCGTATTGGAATGGCGGAGGTGCCGCACCCACCGATTGTGCGGGCATGAGCCCGGCCGCCACCACCACCGCAGCCCCCGAGAGAACTGCCCTTCTCGTCACCCGACTGAGTCTGCCCATCCCTGGTCCTTTCGGTCCTCGCCGGCATGCCGGCACACTGAAGTAACTCGGCGCATCCCCTCGGATGCATAGAGTGAGATGAATCTATCGTTGATCGTCGTTCCCCGCTGCCCCTCCGCTTCCGCCCGGTCACCACGGGCAGTAAGTTCATGCTCACCGCGGGCGGTCCGGCCGCTCGCGGTGATCTGCCCACCGACGCGGAGGTGCACGTGGCGGCGCTGGACGAGACCGGGGTGACCCGGCAGATGTGGACGCTCTACGAGCCGGTCCACGCGGTGACCTACTTCCACCCGCGCGCCCGGGCCGCGTTCGAGGCGGTCGGGCTGCGGGGCTACTGGCGCGGCTACTTCGCCGGCCGGGCCGCGCCGCTCGGGCCGGTCGACGCGCCGGCGGTCACCGCCGCCTTCTTCAGCTTCGCGCCGGCGATGGTGGCCCGTGCGCTGCCCTCGGTGTGGCGCCTGGCCACGCCGGAGGAGGCGCTGCGGGCCCGGCTCACCGGGGGTGTGCAGGCGCTCGCCGAGTTCACCTACGAGCTGCCCGAGTCGCACCTGGTCGAGGCGGCCGACCTGCTGGAGGAGGCGGCCAGCCGGGTGGAGGTCGCCGGCCGGGTGCTCGGCGCGGTGAACGCCGCGCTGCCCCGGGGCGAGTACCCGCTGGCCCGGCTCTGGCAGGCCGCCGCCACGCTGCGCGAGCACCGCGGCGACGGCCACGTGGCGGCGCTGGTGACAACCGGGCTGGAGCCGGCGGAGGTGGTGGCCTGGCGGTGCCGGGTCGACCAGTCCCGCGAGTTCCACCAGCCGGCCCGGGGCTGGACCGACGAGCAGTGGGCCGCCGCCGAGCGAGGCCTGGTGGACAAGGGCTGGCTGACCGGCGACCTGAGCCCCACGCCGCACGCCACGGAGACGTTCCGCGTGGTCGAGGAGGCCACCGACCGGGCCGCGGCGGGCCCGTGGCGGGCGCTGGGCGCGGAGCGTACCGCCCGGTTGCGGGAGCTGCTGGAACCGATCGCGACGCGCTGCCGCACGATCATCCCGCCCAAGGCCCCGATCGGTCTTCCGGCGCAGCGTTCGGCGGGAGTGACGCTGCCCCGGTGAGTCCGGCCGTCGGCTGGGGCAGGATGGTCCTCGTGGTGGACGCGGTGCTCTTCGACCTGGACGGCGTGATCGTGGACTCCGAGCCGGTCTGGGAGGAGGTCCGGCGGGCGTACGTGGCCGAGCACGGCGGCGCCTGGCAACCGGACACCCAGCGCCGGCTGATGGGCATGAGCACCGGTGAGTGGGCTGCCTACCTGAGCGGTGAGCTGGGCGTCGACAGGTCGGCCGAGCAGGTCGCCACCGAGGTGGTGACCGAGATGGCCCGGCGGTACGCGCAGCGCGTACCACTGATCGACGGCGCGGACGCGGTCGTGCGCCGCATGGCCGCGCGGTGGCCGCTGGGGCTGGCCAGCTCGTCGCCGACCCGGCTGATCGCGGCGGCGCTGGACGCGACGGGCCTGGCCGGCTCGTTCGGCGCGACGCTGTCGACCGAGGAGACGGCCCGGGGCAAGCCCGCGCCGGACGTGTGGCTGGCGGTGGCGCAGCGGCTGGGCGTCGACCCGGCCCGGTGCGTGGCGGTGGAGGACTCGTCGAACGGGGTCCGCTCTGCCGCGGCCGCCGGATGCCGGGTGGTGGCGGTGCCGCACGCGTCGTACCCGCTCGATCCGGACGCCGAGGCGCTCGCGGCCGTGCTGCTCCCCTCGATCGGCGCGCTCACGCCCGAGGTGGTGGCGGGGATCGACTGAACCACCCACCTGCCGCCACCACCCGGCCTACGGTCGGTGACATGAGGGCTGTGGTGTACGAGGGGCCGCACGAGGTGGCCGTCAACGAGGTCGACGACCCGCGGATCGAGGATCCGAACGACGTGGTCGTCCAGGTCACGACGACCGCCATCTGCGGTTCGGACCTGCACATGTACGAGGGACGGACGGCCGCCGAGCCGGGCATCGTGTTCGGCCACGAGAACATGGGCGTGATCGTCGAGACCGGGCCGGGCGTGACGAGCCTGCGCGTGGGTGACCGGGTCTCGATGCCGTTCAACGTGGCGTGCGGGTTCTGCCGCAACTGCCGGGAGCAGCGCACGGGGTTCTGCCTGACGGTGAACCCGGGCTTCGCCGGCGGCGCGTACGGCTACGTGTCGATGGGGCCGTACCGGGGTGGGCAGGCGGAGTACCTGCGGGTGCCGTTCGCCGACTTCAACTGCCTGAAGCTGCCGCCGGGAACCGAGCACGAGAACGACTACGCGATGCTCGCCGACATCTTCCCGACCGGCTACCACGGGGTGGCGATGACCGGGCTGCGGCCGGGCGAGAACCTGACGGTGATGGGCGGCGGGCCGGTCGGGCTGATGGCCGCGTACTCGGCGGTGCTGATCGGGGCGTCCGAGGTGTTCGTGGTGGACCGGGTGCCGGACCGGCTGCGGCTGGCCGAGTCGATCGGCGCCACAGCGATCGACTTCAGCGCTGGCGACCCGGTCGAGCAGATCCGGGACCGGACCGACGGGGTGGGGACCGATCACGGCGTGGACGCGGTGGGCTACCAGGCGTCCGCGCCCAGCGGCGAGGAGCAGCCGGCGCTGGTGCTGAACACGCTCGTGGAGGTGGTGCGCGCGACCGGGGCGATCGGCGTGGTCGGGCTCTACCTCTCGGCGGACCCGGGTGCCCCGGACGAGCACTCCGCCCGGGGTGAGCTGCTGTTCAAGGTGGGCAAGCTGTTCGAGAAGGGCCTGCGGATCGGCACCGGGCAGGCGAATGTGAAGACCTACAACGCGTACCTGCGGAACCTGATCACGGCGGGGCGGGCGACACCGAGCTTCGTGGTGAGCAAGGAACTGCCGCTGGACGCGGCGCCGGAGGCGTACCAGCGCTTCGACCGCCGCGAGCCGGGCTACTCGAAGGTCGTGCTCAAGCCGGCCGCCTGACGAGCCGTCGTACGGTGGCCGGGTGCTCCCGGGGCCGCATGTTCGGGCGGCTGCCGGGTAGCGCACCCGGAAGGACGGCGGAGGGACGGCGATGAAGGCGATCGTGTACGAGCGCAGCGGGGACGCCTCGGTGCTCCAGGTGGTCGAGCGGCCGGTGCCGGAGCCCGGTCCGGGCGAGGTGCTGGTGCGGATGGCCGTGTCGGGGGTGAACCCGACCGACTGGAAGGCCCGCGAGGCGTGGCCGCTGCCGGCCGGCTGGCAGATCCCGCACCAGGACGGCGCCGGGGTGGTCGAGGCGGTCGGCGAGGGCGTGGACCGGACGCTCGTCGGTGAGCGGGTCTGGGTGTGGGAGGCGGCCTGGCAGCGGCCGTGGGGCACCGCGGCCGAGTACACGGTGGTACCGGTCCGGCACGCGGTGCCGCTCGGTCCGGCCTCGTTCGACCTGGGCGCGGCGCTCGGCATCCCGTTCATGACCGCGCACCGCTGCCTGACCGCCGGTGAGTTCATGCCGGACAGGCTGCACGCCGGCGCGCTGAGCGACCACGTGGTGCTGGTGCAGGGCGGCGCGGGCGCGGTGGGCAACGCGGCGATCCAGCTCGCGAGCTGGGCCGACGCGTGTGTGATCAGCACTGTGAGCAGCCCGGAGAAGGCGCAGCTCGCGGCGGCGGCCGGCGCCGACTTCGTGATCAACTATCGCGAGCAGGACGTGGTCGAGGAGGTCCGCAAGGTCGCGCCCGACGGGGTGCACACGATCGTCGAGGTCTCCGCCGCCCGCAACGCCGCCGCCGACGTACGGATGCTGCGCACCGGCGGTGCGGCCTGCGTGTACGCCGACGACGGTGGCGACGAGATCACGTTGCCGATCCGGCCGCTGATGGGCCCGAACGCGCGCTGGCAGTTCGTGCTGATCTACACCGCGCCGAAGGTGGCGAAGGCGCAGGCGGTCACCGACATCGCGGCGGCGGTGGCGCAGGGCGCGATCCGGGTCGGCGCGGAGGCCGGCCTGCCGCTGCACCGGTATCCGCTGGCGGAGGCCGCCGCCGCGCAGCGGGCGGTGCAGGACAGCGTGGTGGGCAAGGTGCTGGTGAGCACCGCCGACGAGTAGGCGACCGGATTTCCCCGACAGCCGGACAGACGCGAACAAGTTTCGCAACAATGACGGTGCGGGTCACCCCGTAACGGACGGGCGGCCCCGGCGCGGTGCGAACGCCGGGGCCGCCCTCTGGGAGGAATGTCCGTTGGGAACGCGTCCTACCCGTGTAGGCGACGGTACGCCCCGAAGCGTTACGACGCGGTCAGTTCCCGCACGTCGAGCCCGCCGTCGGCGTACCGGGAGCGCACCACCTTCTTGTCGAACTTGCCGACGCTGGTCTTCGGCACCGCGTCGATGAAAGCCCAGCGCTCCGGCAACTGCCAGCGGGCCACCGAGCCGGCCAGGAAGTCACGCAGCTCCTCGGCGGTCACCGAGGCGCCCTCGCGGACCACCACCGTGGCCAGCGGACGCTCGTCCCAGCGCTCGTCCGGCACGCCCACCACGCACGCCTCCAGCACCGCCGGGTGGGCCATCAGGGCGTTCTCCAGCTCGACCGAGGAGATCCACTCCCCACCCGACTTGATCACGTCCTTGGCGCGGTCGGTCAGCGTGATGTAGCCGTCCGGCGAGAGCGTGCCGACGTCACCGGTACGCAGCCAGCCGTCCCGGAACTTCTCCTCCTCCGGGGCGTCGTCGCCGATGTACCGGGCGGTCACCCACGGCCCGCGTACCTCCAGCTCACCCACCGACGTCCCGTCGGCGGGCAGCGGCTCGCCCAGCGGGCCGACGATCCGCGCGGTCACGCCCGCCGGGACGCGGCCCTGCGTGTAGCGGTAGCGCCAGGCGTCCTCGCCGGTCGCGCCGGCCGGTGCCCGGGAGACCGATCCCAGCGGCGACATCTCGGTCATGCCCCAGGCGTGGATGACGTCGATGCCGTAGCGGTCGTGGAACGCGTGCATCAGCGCGGGCGGGCAGGCCGATCCGCCGACGATCACCTCCTTCAGCGAGGAGAGATCCACCTCGTGCGCGTCCAGGTAGGCCAGCAGATCGGTCCAGATGGTCGGCACCGCACCGGCCAGCGTCGGGCGCTCGGCGGCGATCATCGTGGCGATCGGCTCGGCCTGGAGGAACCGGTCCGGCATGATCAGCGACGCGCCGGAGAGGAACGCCGCGTACGGCAGGCCCCACGACATCGCGTGGAACATCGGCACGATCGCCAGCTCCCGATCGTTCGGGCCGAGCCCGAAGCCCTCCGGCATGCAGACCTGGAGCGAGTGCAGGTAGATCGAGCGGTGCGAGTAGGCGACGCCCTTGGGGTTGCCGGTGGTCCCCGAGGTGTAGCAGAGGGCGGCGGCGTCGCGCTCGTCCACCTCCGGCCAGTCGAAGTGGTCCGGGCGGTCGGCCAGCAACGCGTCCCAGTGGTGCACGGTGATCCGGGCACCGGCCGCGGCCAGCAGCGGTGCCGGGTCGCCGCCACCGACCACCACCACGTGCGCGACTGTCGTCATCTCGCCGATCACCCGGGCGAGCAGCGGGATGAGCGTGGTGTCGACGAGCACCACCCGGTCCTGCGCGTGGTTGGCGATGTAGGCGACCTGGTCGGGAAAGAGCCGGATGTTGAGGGTGTGCAGCACCGCGCCCATGCTCGGCACGGCGAAGTAGGCCACCAGGTGCTCGTTGTTGTTCCACATGAACGTGCCGACCCGCTCGTCGCCGGTCACCCCGCACTCGTCGCGCAGCGCGTGGGCCAGCCGGGCGGCGGCGCGGCCGACCTCCGCGTACGTCATCCGGCGGGGCTCGGCGCCGGTCCAGGTGACCACCTCCGCCGCGCCGTGCACGGTGGAGCCGTGTTCGAGGATCCGGGCGACCTGGAGAGGGGCATCCATCATCGTGCTACGCATGGGTGACAAAGTAGTGGCGGCGGTCACATCTGCGTAACCCCCGGAATCGCCGAGGCGGCAGCGAACGGTGCGTAGATTGTCCGGGTGAGCATCTCGTGGGCCGACTCGTACGTCGGGCAGCTCCGCGCCCTGGCCGGTGACCGCACCCTGATGTTCGTCGGCGCCCGCGCCGTGGTGCGCGACAACGCCGCCCGGGTGCTGCTGATCCAGCGCTCCGACAACGGCCAGTGGGCGTTGCCGGCCGGTGCCATGGAACTCGGCGAGTCGATCGCCGACTGCGCGGTCCGGGAGGTCCGCGAGGAGACCGGGCTGCGGGCGCTGCGGGTGAGCGCGTTCGCGCTCTACACCGGCCCTGATCGCACCCACACCAACATGTACGGGCACACGTACCAGGTCTTCACCACCGCGTTCCGGGTCGACGAGTGGGACGGCGAGCTGACCCGGTTCACCGACGAGACCACCGACGCCGGGTTCTTCCGCCCGGCGGACTTCCCGCACCCGCTGTCGTCGAGCGTGCCCGAGACGCTCGCCGACCTCGACGTGTTCGAGCAGACAAACCGCCTGATCCTCAAGTAGCCGCGGCTCAGAGCATCGTCTGCGACTTCGCCTCCATCTCGGCGGCGGCCTCCTCCTTCGACTCCTTGGCCAGCGGCTTGCCGCCGGGCGCGGGCGCCTTGCCGCCGATCGGGTCGGCGCCGCCGGTGGCGCCCTGCGGGCCGGTGCCGCGCAACTGGTGGTTCGGCATGGCCAGCGTGACCAGCACGGCGACCACCGCGATCAGCCCGGTGGTCAGGAAGACCAGGTGCAGCGACTCCACGAACGCGGCCTGGACGGCGGCGCGTACCGGAGCGGGAAGCGCGAGGATGGCGGCCGGATCGTTGATCGAGAAGTTCCCGCCGGCCGCCACCGCCGCCCGCTGCTCCGGCGGGAGCTGCGCCAGCGCGCCCGGCAGCCGCGCGGACATCTCGGCGGTGAGCCGGGACGACAGCACCGCGCCGAGGATGGCCACGCCGAACGAGCCGCCGAGCGACCGGAAGAACGTCGCCGACGAGGTGCCCGCGCCCAGGTCGCGGACGCTCACCGCGTTCTGCACGGCCAGGATCAGCGACTGCATGCACAGGCCCAGCCCGACGCCGATCACCACCATGTAGCCGAACGCGAGCCAGAGCGAGGTGTCCACCTGGAGCCGCTGGAACAGCAGCATGCCGGCCACGAGTACGGCCGCGCCGGCCACCGGGAACCACTTATACCTGCCGATCCGGCTCATCGCCCGGCCGGTGAGCACCGAGGTGACGATGACGCCGGCCATCATCGGCAGCATCAGCAGACCGCTGCGGGTCGGCGAGGCGCCCTTGACGATCTGGAGGTAGAGCGGGATGAAGATGATCGACCCGAACATCACCAGGCCGAGCACGAAACCCGCCCCGTTGGCGAGCGCGAACGTGGCGCTGCGGAACAGCCGCAGCGGCAGGATCGGCTCCCTGGTCCGGGCCTCCTGGACGACGAACAGCACGCCGAGCACCGCGCCCGCGGCGAACAGTCCGACGATCACGCCGGAGCCCCAGGCGTACTCGGCGCCGCCCCAGCTCAGCGCCAGCAGCAGGCAGCTCACGCCGGCGACGAGCAGCGCCGCGCCGATCCAGTCGACAGTGTGCTCCCGGCGCTCGAACGGCACCAGCCGCATCACGTGCCAGCAGACCACGATGGCGAGGATCGCCAGCGGCACGTTGATGTAGAAGATCCACCGCCAGTTGTTCTCCGCGAAGTAGCCGCCGACGAGCGGCCCGGCCACCGACGACACGCCGAACACCGCACCGAACAACCCCTGGTAGCGGCCACGCTCCCGGGGGGACACCACGTCCGAGATGATGGTGAACGCCAGCGTCATCAGGCCACCAGCGCCGAGGCCCTGCACGCCCCGCGTGACGATCAACTGGGTCATGTCCTGCGACAGCCCGGCCAACAGCGAGCCGAGTAGGAACATGCCGATCGAGAACAGGAAGACCGGCCGGCGTCCGTACAGGTCGGCCATCTTGCCGTACAGCGGCGTCGAGGCGGTCGACGCCAGCAGGTACGCGGTGACCACCCACGAGTAGTGGTTGATGCCGCCCAGCTCACCGACGATCGTCGGCAGCGCGGTACCGACGATGGTCTGGTCCAGCGCCGCCAGCAGCATGCCGGTCATCAGACCGAACATCAGCAGGCGGATCTGACGGGCGGGCAGCGCGGGACGGGCGGCTTGGGCGGTCATCCCGCTTCCTATCCCACCGGGGGCGGATCATGCCCCCGGTGGGCGTACGAGTTTTCAGCGGGCGGCGTGTCGCCCTTCGGCGAACTCCTCGACGATCTTGTCGCAGAACGCCGGCAGGTCGTCCGGCTTGCGGCTGCTGACCAGCCCGTTGTCGGTGACGACCTCCTTGTCGACCCAGTTCGCTCCGGCGTTCGTGAGGTCGGTGCGCAGGCTCGGCCAGGAGGTGATGGTGCGGCCCCGCACCACGTCCGCCTCGACGAGCGTCCACGGGCCGTGGCAGATCACGCCGACCGGCTTGCCGGCGTCGAAGAACGCCTTGACGAACCGGACCGCCTCCGGGTCCGTCCGCAGGAAGTCGGGGTTCGCCACGCCACCGGGCAGGACCAGGGCGTCGTACGCCCCGGCGTCCGCCTCCTTGGTGGTGACGTCGACCTGGTACTGCTTGCCGTGGTCGAGGTGGTTGAAGGCCTGGATCGTGCCGGACTCGATGGAGACCAGCTCGACCTGGGCGCCGGCGTTCTCCACCGCCTCCCGGGGCTTGGTGTACTCGACCTCCTCGACGCCGTCGGCGGCCAGGAAGGCGATGCGCTTGCCCTGAAGTGTCGCTGCCATGCTGTTCTCTCCTCTCCGGGGTACGTGTGAGACGGTTCCCCCGCCCGATGCCGCGAAACCGGACGCATCGGGTGGCCCGCGTCGCGTTTGGCCCGACGGCCCGGGGGGATCCGCAGAGGCATGGCAGGAGCAGCAGCGGAAGAGCGCCGGCTCGCCACCGTTGTGGCGAGCTGGCAGCAGCGTCCCGTGCTGGTCGTCGGGGACGCCATGCTGGACGAGTGGCGGTTCGCCGAGTCGGAGCGGCTCTGCCGGGAGGCACCCGCGCCGGTCCTCACCCTGCGGCGGCGGATCTCCGCGGCCGGCGGTGCCGCCAACACGGCGGTGAACGTGGCGGCGCTCGGCGGCCGGGTCGCGCTCGTCGCCCCGGTCGGCGCCGACGTGGCCGGTGACGAACTGCACGACTGCCTGGACCGGGCGGCGGTCTGGGACCGTACGGTGAGCCAGCCGGGCCGGCACACGCCGGTCAAGCGGCGGATGCTCGCCGGCAACCAGATCCTGCTCCGCGAGGACTCCGGCAGCCCGGAGGACGGGCTGGACGCCGACGCCGTGGCCCGCCTGCTCACCGCGCTGCACTGCGCCACCGAGGAGCTGCGCGCGGTGGCCGCCGGGCAGCCGGTCACGCTCGTGGTCTGCGACTACGGCCTGGGCGCGCTGCCCTCGGCGGTACGCGCCTGGCTGGTCGCCAACCGCGACCGGTACGGCACAGTGGCGCTCGACGCGCACGACCTGGCCGACTGGCGCGGGCTGAACCCGACTGTGGTGACGCCGAGCTTCGCCGAGGCGACCCGCCTGCTGGCCCGCGCCGCCGCCGGTTTCGCACACGCCGAGCGGGACGCCGTACCCCATGGAAGTGACCTGCACCTGGACCACCCGGCGGAGGCCGACGGCCCGTCCGAGCTGATGGTGGGCGCCGCGCCCGGTGGATCCGGCGACCGCGCGCCGGGTGGCCCGCACCCGGCCCCGGGCACGCCCGCCGCGCAGGCGCCCGCCGGCCCGACCGGTGAGCCGGTGCCCGGCGAGGAGCGGGTGGCGCTGACCGGGGACGGGCTGAGCGTCACCGGCACCGGCGTGACGGTGAGCGCGGCGGCCGGCGCCGGCGTGGACCGGGCCGTGCTGGCCGAGTCCCGCCTGCCCGAACTGCGCGCGCACACCGGCGCCGACGTGGTGGCGGTGACCCTGGACACCGAGGGCGCGGTGGTCGGCGGCGCCGAGGGCACCCCCCGGCGCAGCCACAGCACCCCGGTCCCGGCCAGCCACGCGGTGGGCGCCGGGGACGCCTACCTGGCGGCCATGACGCTGGCGCTCGCCGCCGACGCGGGACTGCCCACCGCCGCCCAGCTCGCCCAGCTCGCCGCCACCATCACGGTGGCCGACACCGGCACCTGCGTGTGCCGGCGGCAGGACCTGCTGGCCGCGCTCGGCACCGGCGCGGACGAGGGCGGCCACCCGGCTCTGGTGGGCGCGGACGAGCTGGCCGCGCTCGTGGACGAGCACCGGCAGGCCGGGCGGTCGGTGGTGTTCACGAACGGCTGCTTCGACGTGCTGCACCCCGGGCACGTCCGCTACCTGACGCAGGCCCGCGCGCTCGGCGACCTGCTGATCGTGGCGGTCAACTCGGACGGCAGCGTACGGCGGCTCAAGGGCCCGGACCGGCCGGTCAACCCGGTCGAGGACCGGACCGCCCTGCTGGCGGCGCTGGCCTGCGTCGACCACGTGGTGGTCTTCGAGGAGGACTCCCCGGCCCGGCTGATCGAGGCGGTCCGGCCCGACGTCTACGTCAAGGGCGGCGACTACCCGCCGGAGATGGTGCCGGAGGCACCGCTGGTACGGCGGCTGGGCGGGCAGGTGCGCACGCTCGGGTACGTGCCGGACCGCTCCACCTCGGCGATCATCGACCGCATCCGCGCCCAGTCGCACAGCATGGGCGAACGCACCGAGCGGAGCGAGGGCCGTGAGGTCATGCCCGGCGAGCACAGCATGAACGAACGCACCGAGCGAAGCGAGGGCCGTGAGGTCATGCCCGGCGAGCACAGCCCCGCCGTGGGCGAGGGCAGGCCGGCGTGACCCGTCCGCTCGACCCGGGCACGCCCGGACGGTTCCGGCAGCACCGGCGGCTCGACGTGCTGATCCCCACCCGCAACCGGCCCGCCGAGCTGGCGGTCACGCTGTCCGGGCTGGCCGCCCAGGAGGGCGTACCCGGCTTCGGGGTGGTCGTCAGCGACCAGTCCGACGGCGAGCCCGCGTACGCGCACCCGGCCGCGGCCACGATGGTCCGGGCGCTGCGCCACCGGGGGCATCCGGTGCTGCTGACCCGGCGGCTGCCGCGGCGTGGCCTGGCCGAGCACCGGTCGTACCTGCTGGCCCAGTCGGCGGCCGACGCGGTGCTCTGCCTCGACGACGACGTGTGGCTGGAGCCGGGCGCACTGTCCCGCCTGGTCACCGCACTGGACGAGCTGGGCTGCGGGTTCGTCGGCAACGCGGTGCACGGGCTCTCCTACGCCGACGACGTCCGCCCGGACACGCACGAGCACTACGAGGAGTGGACCGGGCCGCCGGTGCCGGAACGCATCCTGCCCGGCACGCCGGAGTGGCACCGGGCGTCCATCCACCCGGCGGCGAACCTGCTGCACATCACCGAGAAGCTGCACCTCGCGGCGGGCGAGTGGCGGGCGTACAAGGTGTCCTGGATCGGCGGGTGCGTGCTCTACGACCGGGCCAAGCTCGTCGACTCCGGCGGCTTCGACTTCTGGGAGCGGCTGCCCGAGCGGCACCAGGGCGAGGACGTGGCCGCGCAGCTCGCGGTGCTGGAGCGCCACGGCGGTGCCGGGGTGCTGCCCAGCGGGGCCTACCACCTGGAGTCGCCGACCACTGTCACCGAACGCGACGTGGAGGCGTGGGAGGTGGTGCTCAGCGAGTCACCGGCGGAGGTGTGAGCAGCTCGCGGGCCGCCTCGACCACCTCGGCGACCGGCACGTCGGCCACGAACGACACCCGGTGCGGACACTCGCCGTCGCCCGGCCGGTGCGGGTAGATCCCGGGTGTGCAGTCCACGCCGCACACCGGGCAGTGGGTGGTCCAGGCGGCGATCGGGCGGTGCCGCCCGCGCAGCGGCGACGCCCCGTTGATCAGGTTGCCGACCCAGAACACGCCCACTGTCGGCGCACCCACGGCGGCGGCCAGGTGCAGCGGGCCGGTGTCATTGGAGACCACGAGCGCGCAGTCCGCGTAGGCGGCGGCGAGCGCGCCCAGGCTGAGCGTGCCGACCTGGGGACGCACCGGCACGCCGGCCGCCGCCACCACCGCGTCGACCGTCTCCTGCTCGGCCGGGGTGCCGGTGACAAGCACCTCGTACCCGTCTCCGGTCAGCTCGCGGGCGACCTCGGCGAAGCGTTCCGGCGGCCAGCGCCGCCGCGTGTCGGTGGCGCCCGGGTGCAACGCCACCCGGGGCCGGGTGGCTTCGCCGAGCACGGCGGCGGCCTCCGCCCGGTCGGCGGCGGTGACCGCCAGCGCCGGGGTGATGGTGGTGGCCGGCGCGCCGACCAGCGCGGCCACCTCCAGGTAGCGGATCACCTCGTGCTGGTAGTAGACGTAGCGCAACCACCGGTCCAGCGGCGGCGCGCCCTCGGCCCGCAGCCCGGCGGTGACCCGGGCGCCGAGCCCGGCCACGAGCGGGTTCGAGTTGCCGCCGCCGCCGTGCACCTGCAACGCCAGGTCGAACCGCTCGGCCCGGGCGGCGGCCTGGAACGCCGGCACGTCGCGGGGCGACTCGCCGGGCCCCGGGTCGCGGATGCCGGGCGCCGCCGGCACCACAAGCACCCGGTCCACCGGGCCGGGCCGGTCGCGCCAGAGCGCCGCGTGCCACGGCGCGCCGAGCAGCACGACCTCCGCCGACGGGTACGCCGACCGCAGCGCGTCCAGCGCCGGCAGCACGAAGATGAAGTCACCGAGCGCGTTCGCGCGCAGCACGGCGATCCGCTCGACGTCAGGGACTCGCTCGCCGACCGGTCCGAGCACCGACGAGTCGCGGCGCGGCGGCAGACGCGCCGAGCTGGAGTCGTCGGACGGGCTGGTCACGCGGCTCCTACGGCCTGTCGATCTCGTCGAGCGCGGTGTCCGGGTGGTGCAGTTCGCGGTCCGCGGCCGGGTCGGCGGGCATCGGCGTACGGTCGGCGGCCGGTCGCGGGCCGGTGCGGCCGACGGTGATGGTGCGCGGCGCGGGCCGGGCCGCCCGGGGCAGGCGCACCCGGAGCAGGCCGTGGTCCATCACCGCGTCGATCCGGTCCGGGTCCACGCGGGACGGCAGGTCCACGCGGTACTCGAAGCCCCGGGTGGTGAAGCCGCCCGGGATGCCGTGGTCGGCGTTCACCTCGGCCTCCGACCGCGCGCGTACGCACAGTTCCCGGTCGTCCAGCTCGACGGCGACCTCCTCCGGCGCGACGCCGGGCAGCCGGACGACCACCTCCCAGCCGTCGGCCGTCTCGGCCAGGTCCACGTCCTGGCCGCCGGACCGTCCGCCGACCAGCCGGCTCAGCTCCGAACGCAGCGACTGGAGCTCGCCCATCGGATCCCAGCCCTGCTGGCGGCCACGCCAGCCCCGTCCGCCACTCTGTTCCGTCATCGCACGTCTCCGATCCGCCGTGTCGCCGAGGGGGGTCGCAGCGAGCTGGGCGCGTTGAGATCGTGCTCCGGGTCGACGCCGACACCGAGCCGGTCCACCAGTTCGCCGCCGAGCCACGCGCTGACGCCGAGGATCGCCAGGGCGACCACCTCGATGGCGACGAGCGCGCCGCCGGCCGCCCGCGAGTCCGCGTTGAGCCGGACCACCCAGACGGCGGCGAACAGCAGGATGACCGCCACGTTGGCGGCGGCGTGGGTGAGCCCGACCCGCTTGGCGCGGGTGCCGGCCGGTAGGGCGAGCAGGTCGAACGCCCCGGCCGCCGCGGCCAGCAGGCCACCGATCAGACCGACGGTGATGTTCCAGTACGCGACCTCGGCGAGGAAGCCGGGCCCGCCCACGGTGTCCACCAGGTCGAAGATCACCGCGGTCACGAAGAGTGCCACCGGGAACATCACGAGCATCGGATGCACGGGATGGCCGAGCACCTTGAGTCGGCTCTCCATCTCGGCCTCCATCCGTCGCGTCCGGACGCACGCTGCGCACCGGTCCCTACCCGTCGGCCCCGGGGGCAAACCCGGCGCTCGACGCGCTCACCTAGGCTGACCATGGCGGATCGCGGCCCGTCGCGGGGCGGAACCGCCGTCGAGGTCAACGGACGGGGGAGGAAGACGTGACGATCCGGGAGATCACCGACGAGGCGGAACTGCGTGACGTGCTCGGCACGCCGACCGCGCGGGCGCTCGCCAAGGAACGCCGTACGCTGCACGAACGCGACCGGGAGTGGCTGGCCGCCTCGCCGTTCTGCCTGCTCGCCACCGCCGGCGCGGACGGTGCCTGCGACGTCTCCCCCAAGGGTGACCCGCCCGGCTTCGCGCTGGTGCTCGACGACAGCACGATCGCGATTCCGGAGCGGCCCGGCAACCGGCGGGCCGACGGCTACCGCAACATCCTGGCCAACCCGCACGTCGGGCTGATCTTCCTGATCCCCGGCCGCACCGACACCCTGCGGATCAACGGCCGGGCCCGGCTGATCTCCGACGCGCCGTGGTTCGCCGACATGGAGGTCAAGGGCCACCGGCCGGTGCTCGCCGTCGAGGTCGCGATCGAGCAGATCTTCTACCACTGCGCGAAGGCGTTCCTGCGTTCCGAGCTGTGGAAGCCGGAGACGTGGCAGCCGGACGTGCTGCCGACCCGGCCCCGGCTGATCAAGGAGGTGGAGGCCCCGGCGGAGAGCCTGGCCGACCTGGAACACCACTACGGCCCGGACTACGCCCGGAAGCTGTACGTCTGACTCACTCCTGCGGGGTGAAGCGCGCCGGCACGCCGACGTCGGACAGGGCGCGGGCGAGGTGCGGTGCAGTGGTCTTCACGTACGCCGCGCCGATGTGCGAGCCGCCCCGGTAGATGAGCACGTTGCCGAACACCACCGGGCACCTGTCGGTCGGGCAGACGGCGTCGAACAGGTCGATCATCTTGACCTTCGGCGCGCCCGCGACCGCCTGCCGCTGCATCCGGTAGCCCGGGTCCTGGTCGTGGCGCTCCCTGTCGAACGCGCAGGCGGACAGTCGCTTGCGGTTCTTGTCGGCACAGGCCACCGCCGCCCCCGGGTGCGGGTTGTTCGCCAGGACGACGACCTTGGTGCCCACCGAGTCGAGCTTCTTCCACGAGGCCCGTACGCCGGACACCATCGCGGCGACGGTGGCGCGCTTGCTTGCGCTGTCGAGGGCCGTGGACGCCGACTGCGAGGTGACCACGTAGTCGGGGCGCTCCTGCACCAGGCGTTCCAGCAGCGCGCGGTTCCACTGGATGCAGTCGGTGTAGGGCTTGCCGGACCCGTCGCCCTTGAGCACCTGGGCACTGGTGAAGGCGCATCCGGCCTTCGCCATGATCCGCAGCTTCCAGCCGTTCTGCGCGGCGAGCACCTGGAACGCGGGCAGCCACTGGTCCATCTTCGAGTCGCCGACCAGCGCGACGGTGGTGGCCCCGTTCGGGTCGCCGTACGTGCAGGACAGCACCTCGGCACCCTCGACCTGCTGGAAGCACTTGTCGCGGTTGGTGTCCGGCACGTCCATGAAGCCCTGCCGGATCTGCAGCGGATCCGGGGTGATCACGTCGAACCGCTCCGGGACCGGACCGATCGGCGCGGTGCCCGGTGCTGTCGACAGGAGCGCGGCGCCCGGGGCGTACCGGCTCTTGGTGGTGGTCGCGGCGGCGGCCCACGCGCCCATCAGCACCAGGACCAGGCCGGCGCAGATGCCGGCGAGCGTGAAGTTGCCGCCCAGGCTCAACGCCAGACGCGGCGACGTGGAGATCTTCCGCGAGTAGCGCAGCGGGTTCTCCACCAGCCGGAACGTGAGCCAGGCCGGCACCACCGAGGCGAGCGCCACCACCAGGCCCTGCGTCACCGACAGGTCGCCGAAGTGCGCGGCGGCCACCACGAGCATCGGCCAGTGCCACAGGTACAGCGAGTACGACAGGTCACCGATCCACTGGAACGGACGCAGGCCGAGCACCATCACCGGCCCCCGGGAGCCGGCTGCGGCGCCGGCCGCGATGACCGCCGCCGCGCCCAGCGTGGGCAGCGCCGCCGCGTATCCCGGCCACGCGGTCTTGCCGCTGACCAGCAGCGCCGCCGCCACGATCGCGACGAGGCCGAGCCACCCGAGGACGAGCGCCACCGACCGGGGCATCCGCGCGGCGCGGACCGCCAGCAGCGCTACCGCCGCGCCGACCGCCAGCTCCCACAGCCGGGTGGTGGAGACGAAGAACGCCCGCTCCGGCGAGTTCGCCGTCTCGACGATCGACCAGACGAACGACGGCACCGCCAGCACCGCGAGACCGGCCCACAGGACCGGCCGTACGTTCGCCCGCCGGAGCTTGCGCGCGGCGAGGAGGGCCAGCACGATCAGCAGCGGCCAGAGCAGGTAGAACTGCTCCTCCACGGCGAGTGACCAGAAGTGCTGCACCGGCGACGGCGCGACGTCCTCGGCCAGGTAGTCGACAGCGCGGTCGGCGAACCGCCAGTTGACGACGTAGGTCGCCGCGGCGGCGATGTCACCGCCGATGACCTGCCACTCACCCCGGGGTACGAACAGCCGGACCGCGACGGCGGTGGCCGCCAGCACCACCGTGGCGGCGGGCAGGATCCGCTTGGCTCGGCGCGCGTAGAAGCCGGTGAGCGAGACCCGCCCGCTTCGCTCGATCTCGGAGATGAGCTGCCCGGTGATGAGGAAACCGGAGATCACGAAGAAGACGTCGACGCCGACGAAGCCACCGGGGATGAACGGCAGCCCGGCGTGGTAGAGCAGCACCAGCCCCACGGCGACGGCCCGGAGCCCGGCGACGTCGGCCCGGAACCGGCTCGGCGTCGTCTCCCGGCCCGGCTCGCGCCCGGTCGCCGTACCGGCCGGCCCCTGGTCCGGTGAACCCTCCCGATCGGCAACCTTCGTCAACGGCGGGGAAGTCATCGCGATCCTCAAACTCTGCGGGCTGGGGCCAGGGAACGATAACGGCTCGTCAGGCGGGGGGACAATCACGCCGCTCCGCCTCGATCGCATCCGGTGGGTGGCCCGGGCCTGCGATGAGGTTGAATCGGCGACGTGGCGAAGACCCTGACGATCACCACCCGGAACGCGAGCTTCCAGCAGTGGCAGGCGCTGCTGACCAACCGCACCAAGCGGCAGCGCTCCGGGGAGTTCCTGGTCCAGGGGGTACGCCCGATCACCGTGGCCCTGGAGCAGGGCTGGGAGATCCGCGCCCTCCTGCACCCGGACCGGCAGCCCCTGTCCCGCTGGTGCCGCGACCTGCTCGACCGCGCCGACGCCCGGCGGGTCGCGCTCGCGCCGGAGCTGATGCGGGAACTGAGCGGCAAGGAGGAGGAGTCCCCCGAGCTGCTGGCCGTCGTGGCGCAGCCCGCCGACGACCTGGCCCGCATCCCGGCCGGGCCGGCCATGCTCGTGGTGGTCTTCGACCGCCCCAAGACCCCCGGCAACATCGGCACCCTGATCCGCTCCGCCGACGCCTTCGGCGCCTCTGGCGTGATCGTCACCGGCCACGCCGCCGACCCGTACGACCCGAAGGCGGTCCGGGCCAGCACCGGGTCGCTGTTCGCCGTACCCGTGGTGCGCGTCGCCAGCCACCGCGAGGTTCTGGACTGGGTCGCCGCGGTCCGCGCGGACGGGCTGCCGCAGGTCCAGATCATCGGTACGGACGAGCACGGGGACGTGGACGTCGCCGAGCACGACCTGACCGGCCCCACTCTCCTGCTGGTCGGCAACGAGACGCACGGGCTGAGCAAGGGCTGGCAGGAGGCCAGCGACCGGATGGTGCGCATCCCCATCGTGGGGGCGGCGAGTTCGCTGAACGCGGCGGCGGCCGGAACGGTGGCGCTGTACGAGGCCGCGCGGCAGCGCGCGAAGCAGCGGTAACCCGAGAGGGCCGGGCCGATTCCGACATGGGTCGGGATGGGGACCGGCCGTCCAGGCGACTGTCGATGCCGACCGTCCCGTCGGCATCAACACTGATCGGTGAATGGTCACCGGCTCGGTGGATGTCGGCGACGCTGCGTACAACTAGCTTCGGAGACGGCCCACACGACGACTCGGCGATCCGGCAAGGGGTGCCATGACCGATCACGAACCGGCTGCGGGAGCGTGGGACCTGACCTCGCTGCTGTCCACGCAGCCGGCTCCCTCGGCGGATCCCCCGGCAGCCGAGCCGCCTCCCCGGCCGGCCACGCCTCCCCGCCCCGAGCAGGCCCCGGCCGCCGACACCCCGCCCGCCGACACCCCGATCGTCGACACCACGCCCGACGACACCACGGCGCCGATCACGCCCGCCGAACCCGCCTCCTCGCCGTCGCCGGCGGCGGATGCGGATGCGGAAAGCACTCCGGTGTGGATCCGGGATGCCGCGACGACGCCCGCGCCGGACGCCCCGCCGAGCCGGTCCGTCGACCAGCCGGACCAGCCGGTGTACCCGACCGTCCCGAACCGGCGTGTGGTGCTGGTCGGTGGCGCCGTCGCCGCGGTGCTCCTGGCGGCGGTCGGCGGGGTCACCGCCGTGACGATGGCGAACCAGGGCGACCGGCAGACGCAGCCTCCGGCCGCTGCCCCGTCGCCGCCCGACGCCGGGTTCACCGAGTTCCCGGCCACGACCACCACCGGCGATGCGCCCGTGCCCGAGTCCACGCCGGCCGAGCCGGGCCCCGAGCCCTCGACCGACCCGGCGACCGGGCCGGAGGCCGAAGCGCTCGAGCAACTGGAGCAGCTACGCCAGCAGGACGCCCTCACGACGGTGTTCGACGGCCGGTTCGTCGCACAGCTCGCGTCGAAGAGTGTGGGCATCGTGGATCCGCTTCAGACCACCGCCGCCGGTTCGCACACCTTCACCGCGGCTGACATCCTGGCCGAGCACCTGGCTCTGCGGTCCGCCCCGAGCCGGGGCACGAGCGTGGTGCTCGTACTCAGCACCGACTTCGGCAAGCGGCAGCTCTACCAGGGCAACCCCCTGTGGGTCACGTTCGCGCTCGGTGACTTCCCCACCCGGGAGTCGGTCCAGCGCTGGTGTGCGAAACGGTTTCCCGGACTGACCGGGGAACGGCTGACCAACCAGTGCACGGCACGGAAACTCGAGGCGCACCAGTGAGTGACGTTCCACCGTGGGCGCGCGCTCGGCGGCGTACGGGGACGAAGCCGTCATCCCCGCCGCCACCGACGAACAGGCGGCGTGTCCTCGGACCGGCCGGCGACGCGGACCCGGCACACACCGGACCACCACCGTTCGACGGAGCCGGCTCCGGCAGACGGGCACCCGGCCCGGCCGGAGCCGGGCCGCCGAGCGGTGAGCGCACCTCCACCAGCGCACCACCAGCGTCCGCACCGCGACCACAGACGCCCACCACAACGGCCGGTCCGCTCGTGGGAGTCCTGCTGGGGCCGGTCCAGCCGGATGTCGAGACCCGCCGGTTCCGCGGCGCCATCGTGCTCTCCTGCGCTGCCGTGCTGACGATCGTGCTGACCGCGGTGCGTGCCGCCCTGGGCACCCTGGACGGCGTCATCGTCGCCGCCGGACTGCTCGTGCCGCTCGCGCTGGCCGCCGCCGGCCTGGCCGCGGCGCGGCTCAGCCGCCGGTACGCACGCGGCAGGCAGGACGGCGACGTCACGGTCCGCCGGTTCCGGATCCGGTCTCCCGACGGCGGAACCCATTGGTACGCGCTCCAAGGCAGCGTGCCCGACAAGGCCCTGCGCGCCGGTGACATCGTCCGGGCCCGGCGGGGCAGGCGGGGCCGGCGGGCGGACGTGGCGGTGGTACGCGAACTCGACGTCCTCGCCACGCTGGAGGGCCCGGTGATCCGGCACGTCCGGGGCCGGCCCGGAAGCGCGTATCTCGTGCGGGCGTGGGTCGACCGCCTCTGTCTGATCGTCGCTTCGCTGGTCGGCGGTGGCGCCCTCGTGCTGGCAGCCGGCCTGCTGGCATGAGTGCACGCGCCCGCCGCACCGGGCGCGGGCTCAGTCGCCGAACACCACCACCCGCCGGCCCTGCGCCGGGCCGCCGGACGGGCCCGCGGCGGCACCGGGCGCCCGGCCCGCCGGCACCGCCCGTTCCCGGCCCCAGCCACGGATCTCCTCGATCTGCTCCGGGTTGGTCCGGCTGAGCGGGAACGTGTTGGCGAACGTGTCGGTGACGAACTCGCTGCGCAGGGCGGCCGCCCCACCGTTCAGCATGACCTCGGCGCCCACCTCGTGCAGGGCCGACTCGATGTCGCTGCCGGCGAACCCGTCGGACATGCCGACCAGCTTGTCGAGCAGTTCCGGTTGCGGCTCCTGCCCGACGTAACGCCGGTAGTACATGGCGATGATCTCGCGACGGTCCTCGTCGTCCGGCAGGTCGACGAAGAACAGCTCGTCGAACCGTCCCTTACGCAGCAGCTCCGGTGGCAGCGAGCGGACGTCGTTCGAGGTGGCGACCACGAACACCCGGTGCGCCGACTCCTGGAGCCAGAACAGGAACTGGCCGACCAGGCGGCGGCCCACACCGGTGCTGTCGTGCTGACCGGCGAGGCCCTTCTCGATCTCGTCGATCCAGAGCACGCAGGGCGCCACCCGGTCCGCCGTCTCCAGCGCCTCCCGCAACCGGCCCTCGGACTGGCCGACGTACTGGCCGAGGATCGCGGCGAAGTCGAGACGGTAGAGCGGCAGGCGCCACTCGCCGGCAATCGCCTTGGCCGACAGCGACTTGCCGCAGCCGGGAACGCCGACCAGCAGTACGCCCCGCGGCGGGCGCAACTCGCTGCCGCGCAGGTCGGCGACCATCAGCTTGTGCTTGCGGCGTAGCCAGTCCCGCAGGCTGGTGAGCCCGCCGACCTGGCGGTCGGCTTCTCTGAGGCGTACCCGTTCCAGGCCGGCCAGCGACCCGAAGTGCTTGTCCTTGAACTCGGCGAGGTGCTCGACGTCGCTGGTCTCGACGCTGCCGCGGGTCACCAGCGTGGCCATCACGTTGATCGCGGTGCCCTCCGGCACCCCGACCAGGAACTCGGCCGCGCGGCGGGCGTCCTGCTCGGTCCACGTGATCGGCACGATCCCGTGGTGGTCCCGCAGGAACTCGACGATCACCTCGTACATCTCGTCGGCGTCGGGCAGGTCCAGCGTGACGGACATGCCGAGCCGGCTCAGCCCGCTCCACATCGGGGTGTCCGAGATGACCACGAGGCTGCCGGAGTTGGCGTCGGCGAGCCGGGCGAGCTCGGCGACGTGCCGGGTCACCGAGTTGTCGCCGCTGAGATCCTCCGGGTCGACGAAGATCACGGTGGCCTGCGCCCGGCTGGTGAACTGCTGCGCGGCGAACTCGAGCGCGCCGGTCAGCGACCGGTCCTCCAGGGCCGGAGTGTTGTGCCGCAGGTCGCGTACCCCGGTGGCACGGGTGTAGATCCAGAACGGGAGCGCGGACCGTTTCGGGTTGGTCGCCATCTGCCGGACCAGGCGCAGCGCGCGGGTCTGCTCGATGGTGCGCACCCCGATGATCGGCACCCGGGCGGCGATGTAGCTGTCCAGGTCACGCAGGGATTCGGCGTAGTTCGACACGATGCCTCGGCTTCGTCAAATGATCACCCGGCGCGTCGGCCGGTGCGTGGGGGCGATGTCCCAGCCACCCCCGGGGGCGGCCGGCGTGGTGGTGAGGGCGTTCTCGCGTACGGTGCGCAGCCGGGCCTCGACGGCGGCCCGCGGCGTGCCGGTGCGTTCCAGCCGCACGATCTGGTCTTCGAGCGACGTCTGCAGGGACCGCACCTGGGCCTCGATCGTGTCGACGAGTCGTTGGCGCAGCTCGCCGGGGAGTCCGGGGTGTCCGGCGACCGCCCGGATGGGCGCCAGCCGGGCCCGCGCGTCGTGCATGGCACGGGCCGCGGAGAACTCGTCCCGGGCCCCGCTCAGCTCCCGCGACAGCAGGTCGGCACCCGCTTGCAGGCGCTGCGAGAGGGCGTCGGTGAGCCGGAGGACGAACCGTTCCCAGTTGTCGCCGTGCAGGTCGTCGTCGGCGATCGCGGGCAGGGTCGCCGGATCCGGGGTGGCGCCGGCGGCCCAGTTCTCCAGGAAGGCGGCCCACGCGGCGTAGTGGCCGCCGGTGGCGTACACGATCAGCTCCGCCGTGAACGCTGGACCAGGATCTCACCGGGCGGCAGGGGATCCCACGACGGCAGGCCCGTGACCATCCGGCGGACCCGGCTGGTGGAGCGGGGCTGCTGCGGCGCGGACTGGCGTGCCCACGGCACCGTGGCGTCGCCGGTGCGCTGCCCCGGTACTGACGATGCGGTCGGGTCGGGTTTTCCGGTCACCTCAGGCTCCTCCGGTGGCATCTGCTTCGCCGGCCACCCGGCGTTCGAAGGGGGACGCGGCGGCGCCCGACCGGGACAGGTCCTCGATGAGCGCGCGTACCGCTGGTTCCTTGCTGTCGGCGGCACGGAACGCGGTCGACCAGTCGGTCACCTCCGCGCTCGCGGCACGCAGTTGCAGGATCGAGTCGTGCTTGGCCTTGGCGATGAACCGGGCCGCCTCCTGCTGCCGGGTCGCGGCCGTCTGCGATCGCACGTAGAGCACCAGGAACCAGATGCCCGCGGTGGCCAGACCGAACAGGATGCCGGCGGCCTGCAGGCAGAGCGTGAACACGACGAGCACGGCGGCGCTGACGATCCCGGGAATGATCGACTGCTTCATCCAGTCGAACCCGAGACTGGCCAGGTACGGCTGGGAGGTGCGGTCCCAGTGCTGGGCGAGCGACTGCTCCAGCTCGGGAAGCGGCCTGGTGAACGAGCCGACCCAGCGGGGTAACTGGAAGACGCGTGCGCCTGGGTTGTGGGTGCTCTGGAACACCGCTTCGACGTTGGCCGGCAGGCCCTGCCGGTAGCTCATGCTGAACTCGGCGTGCGCCGTGGCGAACCAGTCGTGGCAGAACGCCACCGCCATCCGCTGCGTCGATCGGGAGACGCCGATGCCGGCCGGGTTGAGCGCCGACTCGGACTGGATGGTCAGGTAGTCCAGCGTGGTCTCCAGGGCCGCGAGGTCGGCCGGCACATCCTGCTGCGCGGCGGCCAGGTCACCCTGGTGCCGGATGATCGCCTCGTTCAGCGCGTAATCCCGGCGCAGCGGCAGTTCCTCGTCGTCGTACTCGTTCACCAGCTGGTCGAGGATGTCGTCGACGGCGTCCTCCAGCTGACCGGCCACCACGGGCTCCTCCGCCGCCAGCGCCGCGTACTTCGTGATCAGGTTCTGGTGCGCGTCGGCCCGGGCCAGCGCCTCGGCCATCGCCGGGAACTGCGGCGAGAGCGCGGCGAGGCGAGGGAACCGCTCCGGCGTGGGTGCCGCCACGTGCCGCTCGACCTCGGCACGCCACCGGTCCACCTGGGCCCGCCGCATCGCGTCGTCGTCGAGAAGCTGCGCCTGCCAGGCCTCCAGCCGCTCCTGCACCATCTCAAGGCCGGCCGGCCCGAACGCCCCCTGCGCGACGCACTCAAGCACCACCGCGAAGTGCCGGCCCAGCCTGGTCGGGTCCTGCGCGGCGAGGTACTGCCGCAGCCAGCGCACCGAGCTCTCCCGCCGGCCCTGCCGGCGCAGGACGAGCGCCATGAACAGCGACGTACGCCCGGCTGAGCGCCGGAACGCCTCCTGGATCGCCCGGTCGCACAGATCCGGCTCGTCGCCGGCCCACGCACCCAGCGCGACCAGGGCCGGAGCCAGCCAGTACCGGGGATTCTGGATCATGAGCTGCTCGCTGACCGAGCGGACGGTCTCCTCGGAGAGCAGGCCGACGTCGAAGCCCTGGAGCACACCGACCGCCGAGCGGCGGACCACCTTGTGGTGGCCGAACTGATACTCGAGCCGGCTCTCGATGGTGCCCTTGTTGGTCAGCGCGTTCTGGAGGTTGTCGGCCTTCCGCGCCTCCAGCACGAATCGCTGGAAGTCCGCGATGAGCCGGGCCAGCTCGTTGTGTGTCTCGTCGGCACGCTGTCCCACGCTGGCCACCTGGCCGCTGACCAGGTCGATGCGGGTGTTGAGTTGCACCGTCAGGTTCTCGAGGCGGCTCAACTGGCGGGACAGGGCCAGGTCGTTCGTGCTCACGATCGTCCTTCCGATCCGCCGACGACGGAGCCGTCGGGCAGTACGGGATGCAGGGTGCCGCTGGCGTAGACCTCGATGTACGCGTATGCGCCGGTCCGGGCGAGCATCCGCGCCTGCGCGAACGGCTCCGGCATCACGTCGCCCGGTGCGTAGTGCTCGACGATGGAGTGGAACAGGTCCAGCCGGTGGTCGACGTACGGCGGACCCAGATAGCAGGTGGCGACGAAGCCGAGCGGCACGTCGCCGAACTCGCGCTCGTACTCGTCACGCACCCACTTGGCCAGTTCGGCCCGCGCGCCGGCGTCGAGGTGACCGTCGAGGCGCCGGACCGCTTCGAAGAGGCCGGCGTGCCGCCGCTTGCGCGTGTCCCGGCTGGTGGTCTGTCGTTGACGACCGAGTCCGGTGACGTCGAGTTTCGCGTTCAACGGCGCCTCGACCCGACGCCGGTGTGCGGATTCCATTATTCCTGGACCTCGGATTCTTCCAATTCGGAACGTGTACGCCAGACTTCGTCGTATCGATACGGATCGCAAGGCCCATCGCGCCACCTTCGCTGATCCAGATGAATGGACCACCCTCGCATGATCGGTGGGGACGGTTGGACGACCGGTCCGATTGACAGGACTACCGGTGCCCGGCCCCACGTCGAACCTGCCACGTTCCTGCTGGCGGATCCCGGATTAAGCCGGGATCCAGGTGCGGCAGCAGTCGATGATGGACACTCCTGCCCGGCCGGAGGGCGGCCGTCTGATCCTTGTCGGCATTTCCCGGGCGTGGCAGACTTGCGCAGCCTCATCGATTCCCGAGCCCATTTCCGGCGCGGTTTAGCGCGCCTTTTCACCCCTGACCTGGAGGGGCCGTGGCCATCACCGGCACGCGAACGCATGCGACCGCGCCGTTGTCTGCCGGCGAATCGTTCATCGCATTCCCGCTCGTCGCGGCAATGGCGGGGGACACCGCTCAGGTGACCGAGTCGGATGTCGGACACGACCTGCCGGAACGGGGCCTGCCCGGGTGCGACCGGTGGTGGGCGGCACGATGACCGTGTACGCGCTGCTGGTAGGTGTCGACGCCTACCGGGCGGTCAGTCCGCTCCGGGGCTGCCGGGCCGATGTGACGGCCGCCCGGGACCTGCTGACCGCCCAGGTCAAGGGCACGCCGCCGGCGATCCGCACGCTGCTCGACGGCGACGCCACCCGGGCGGCGGTCATCGACGGCATCCGGATGCACCTCGGCCTTGCCGGGCCGGGCGACACGGCGCTCTTCTGGTTCGCCGGGCACGGCTCACAGGCACCCGCCCCGCCCGGCCTGTGGTATCTCGAACCGACCGGCATGGTGCAGACCCTGATCTGCGCGGACAGCCGGGAGCACGGCACACCCGACCTGTACGACAAGGAACTCGCCGTGCTGCTCGGCGAGGTGGCGGCCACGGGCGCGCACACGGTGGCGGTGCTCGACTGCTGCTACGCCGGCGGCGCGGCCCGCAACGAGGTACCGGAGCAGGAGGCACGCGCCCGGTACGCTCCCGCGCGCCACGACGTACCCGACATGGCGGCCCTGGTGGCTGCCGCGCCGCTCGCGGCCGACGCGGAGTACGTCGCCCTGGCCGCCTGCCGCTCGTTCGAGCTCGCCCAGGAGTTGCCGCTGAACGGCCTCACCCACGGTGTCTTCACCTGGGCGCTGTTGCGCGCTCTGGCGCGGCTCGGACTGCACGCCACCAGCCGGGACCTGCTGACCCGGGCCCGTTGCCTGGTCGAGGACGTGGTCCCGAACCAGGTTCCGGAGCTCTTTCCCCAGGTGCCCGGGCCCGGCGACCGGCCGTTCCTGGGTGGTCCCCTCGCCGTGGGCGGCGCCGGTGTGGTGATGCGCCACCTGCGCGGCGCCTGGGAGATCGACGCCGGCACCTGTCACGGCCTGCCTCCGGGCACCGGTGACGGGGTGCGTGTCGCCGTCGCGGGCGAGCCGGTACGCCGGGAGGCCCGGGTCGTCTCGGTGCGCACCGAGCGCAGCCTGGTCGAGCCGGCCGGCTGGGAACCCGACGAGGAGAAGCAGTACCCGGTGGTGCTGGCGAGCATGCCGTTGCCGGCCACCACCGTCGCGGTCGACGGCGACGAGCCGTTGGTCCGCGCGGTGACCGAGGCGATGGCGCCGTCCCCACACGTACGGCTTGCCGTCGCCGAGGTGCCCGAGCTTCGGGTACGAGCCGACGCCGGCGGCCGGATCCGGATCCTCGGCACGGACACCACACCTGTCGCGCCGGAGATCGCCGGCGGCCCGGCCGCCGTCGGCCGCGTCGTCGAGACGCTGGAACACATCGCCCGCTGGCGGCAGGTCAAGGCACTCGACAACCCGCTCTCCGCGCTCGCGTCCCGGGTGGTGGTGGAGATCGTGGAGGCGCGGCCGGGCGAGCGCCGGGCGCCGCTCGACCGCCCGCCGATCCGGCCCGGCCCGGACGGATCGGTACGGCTGAACTACCGCTTGTCGGGCCACGGCTGGGTTCCGCCCACCGTCTTCATCCGGCTGCACAACCACGCCGGCCGCCCGCTGCATCTCGTCCTGCTGGACCTCACCGACCGCTATCGGGTGTGGGCGGGTCTCTTCCCCGGTGGCCGCGTCGAACACGGCCGTGCCGCGGCAGCGCTGGAGGGCCGCCCGGTCCAGATGGGTCTCCCGCCGGATGTGCCCCCGGCACCGGGCCGGGCGGTGCGGGACTGGTTGAAGCTGTTCGTCGCCGAGGAGCACTTCAGCTCCCGTCCGTTCGAGCTGCCCCGGCTCGGTGAACCGGGGCTCTCGACGCGACGCGACGCGATCGGGCTTCGCGGCGTGCTCGACCGGCTGGGGCGGGCTGCGGTGCACCGGGACGCGAGCGCGGTTGCCGTCGACGACGTCTACGACTGGGCCACCGTCACGGTTCCGATCCGGACCGTCGTTCCGGACGGCCGGCCGTGACCGCCGGCTTCGACGAGCCATCGATCGACTATCAGATCGCCTGGCTCACCGAGGCGTTCGATCGGGCCGAGGGCACCGACCGCGCCGACCTGGCGGTGGCCCTCGCCGAGACGTACACGCAGCGCGCCCAGGACAACGAGGACCCGGCCGACCTGACCGCCGTCGTCGACCTGTTCACCCGCCTGCTGGCAGACCACCCGGACGATCCGGACACCGACGAGTGGAGATTCGAGCTCGGGCTGGCGTACGGCAGGAGGAGCCTGCTCACCGACGACGCCGCCGACAGCGAGCAGGCCATCGCGGTGTGGGAGCCGCTGCGGGCGGAGACCGCGCCGGGCAGCCCGGAACGCGCGCTGGTCGCCGCGCATCTCGCGCAGGCCCACTGGGACAGCTGCCGCCTGCGCCCGGACAGCGGACCGGCGGAGATCCGCCACGCCGCCGAGGCGGTCGACGAGTTGCGTCCGGACGTGGCCGGCACGGATTCGGCCGCCTTCGTCACGCTCCAGTCGGGCATGCTCCACCTGCTCCTGGCGGAGCGACTCGGCGACACCGACCAGTTGCGCCTGGGCATCTCGATGCTCGACGCCGCGCTGCCCGACACCACGACCGAGACACCGGGCTACCCGCTGGCCGCGTGGATGTTCTGCCGCGCAGGCATCGAGCAGTTCCTGCTGGCGGGCGACCCGGCGATCCTGGACCGGCTGATCGCCGAGGGCCGCCGCGCGGCGGACACCCTCCCGGCGGACTACGACCTGCTGGTCGACCTGGCGGACGCCTACCGGCGCCGGTGGGAGGCCCGCGACGACGCGGCCGATCTCGACGAGGCGATCGCGTGCCTGCGCCGAGCCCCCGACGACCAGCCGGCCGAGCTGGCGGCGGCGACCCGCGCGGCGTGTGGCGAGTTGCTGCGCCTTCGCGCCGTACGAGACGACTCCGCGGCGGATGCGGACGCGGCGGTACGGCTGGTCGAGGAAGCAGACGGGCTGGCTCCGGGCCAGTGGGGACAGGAACTGGCCGGCGCCCTCTTCGCCCGCTGGCAGGTCAGCCACGCGCTGCCCGACCTGGAACGGGCCGGCGCCCGCATCGACCAGGTCCTGGCGGCCGGCCCGGCGGACCCGGACGCGCTGATGCGGGCGCACATGTTGCGGCTGGCCATCAGCGACGGTCAACTGGCGGACGAGTGGCGCCGCGAACCGGGCCGGGTGCCGGCGAGCGGTCCGCGGGTGTCCCGCGAGGTGGAGGCGGCCCGGCGGGCATGGCCGGTCGTCGACCGGCACGCCGGGCCGCAACCGCGTGCCGCGTTCGCCATTTGTCTGGCCCTCGCCGAGGTGTCTATCTGCGCCTGGAACCCCGGCGCGCTGCCCTCCGACCGGATCGTCGCCCTCCTGGACGCCACCGAGGGAACGGACGGCCTGCCGCCCGAGCTGGTGGACCTGCGCAACCTCGGCCGGAGCGTCGTGTCCTACGCACGGGAAGCCGGGCATCCGGGCCGGTGGGACGAGGACGGGGAGGGGTTCCAGGCCGCCCTGCGCCTTGCGCGCCCGGACGCCCATCCCGAGGTCCGATCCCGGGCGCTGGGGGTGCTTCACCTGATGCTGAACGGTGTCTCCACCCGCTCCGGTGACCTCCGCGCGTTGCAGGCGGCCAGGGAGCAGCTCCGGTCCCTCCGGTCGCCCGACGGTGAGCCGGACCGGGAATCCGTCCTCCTCGCCCGGTTGTTCGAGCTGGGCATTCCCGGCCGGAACCCCGAGGAGTTGGTGGCGGAGGCGGCCGAGTTACGCGGGCTGCTGCGGGATCCCGAACTCCCGTACTGGGCCCGTCTGGCGATGCCGATGGCCGAGGCCCTGGCCGACCTGTCAGCTGCCGCGGGCGGAGAACCGATCGAGCCGCCCGGAGTCGTCGCGGACGGGGACAGTCGTACGCAGTCGATTCAGATGCTGCGGCTCCTGCCGGCCGTCGTGTCGGCTCTCACCCGCCGCGACGTCGCCGCCCTGCGCGCGGCCGCCGAGCAGCTCGGGAAGCTGATCGAGCTGCTCCCGCCGGAGCACATCGGTCAGCTGGGAGCGGCGGTGTTCGGCGGTCGGGCCGAGCTCGGCGTCGCCGAGATCGACCCGGGCGACACCGCCGCGGCCGAGCGCGGGGTGCGGCACCTGGCCCGTGCGATCGACCTGCTCGGCGGCCCGGACCACTACAGCTGGTCGAACACCCTGATGACGTACGCCTCCGCGCTGCGGACCGCGAACCTGCCCGGCGGCCCCCGCCACGCCGACTCACGCGAAGCCGGACTGAGCGCACTTCGTGGCGACCTGGGGCAGGTGCTCGTGCAGTCCGGAACCGACGACGCCTTCACGGCCGCCCGCGACGCGGCGGGTCACGCGGTCACCGTCGCCACCTGGTGCCGTCAGGACACCGCCGACGACGACCTGATCGCCGCGCTGGACGCCGGCCGAGGGCTGGTCCTGCACGCCGCCATGTCGTCACGGCTCATCGCCGACCAGCTCGCCGCCGCCGGCCGCGAGGACCTGGCCGTGCGGTGGCAGCATTCGGCCGGATACGGACACGACCGGCTCACCGGTACGCCGTTGGGCGCCCTCCCCTCGCTTGCCGAGGTGCCGGACGACCTGCGGGCGCAGGTGCTCAGGACCCTCCTGGCGGAGGACCGGAGCGGGATCCTCCAGCCCGCCCGGCCCGCCGAGATCCGGGCGGCCCTGGCCGCGGTCGAGGCCGACGCGCTCGTCTACCTGGTACCGACCACGGCGGACGCTTCGGGTGCGGCGGTGCTCGTACCCCGCGAGGGCGAGGTCGACGTCCTCGCCCTGCCCGACCTGCGGCTCGACGCGGCCGCCGGCTTCGGCCGGCACACCGGCCGGTTCCGCGACGCCCAGCCGGCCGAGCCGTCGGCGGAACCGATGTCGATCGACGACATCTGCGCCTGGGCCTGGTCCTCGGCGATGGGCCGGCTGGTCGCCCACGCCCACCGGTGGCGTAGCGGGAACCGGCCGGCACGCCTCGTCCTGATCCCGCTCGGCCTGCTGGCCACAGTGCCCTGGCACGCCGCCTACCGTGGCGACGGGACCACCCGGCACTACGCGATCGAGGATGTGGTCGTCTCGTACGCGGTCTCGGCCCGCATGTTCTGCACCAGCGCCCACTTCCCGGTCCGGCCGGTACGCTCCGCGCTGGTCGTCGGCGACCCCACAGGTGAACTCGGTTTCGCCGCCGCCGAGGCACGAGCCGTGCACGCCGCCTTCTACCCGGACGGCACCCACCTCGGCGGCGACGTCCCCGGTGACCCCGAGGGCACCGCCACACCGGCCCGGGTGCTCTCCTGGGTGTCGTCGGCCGCGCCCGGCCCGTCACTGCTGCATCTCGCCTGCCACGGCCGGGTGGATCCGCACCGGCCCGCGGACGGGCACCTCGTGCTCGCCGGTGGCGTCCTGCCGGCCCGCCGGCTGCTCGACGAGTCCCGTCTCGCCGAGCTGGCGATCGAGCGGGTGTTCCTGGCCGCCTGCACCACAGGCGTCACGCACACCGACCACGACGAGGCGTTCAGCCTCTCCACCGCATTCCTGGCGGCGGGCGCGCGGACCGTCTTCGGATCGCTGTGGGCGGTGCCGGACGCCGAGACCTCGCTGCTGATGTTCATGGTCCACCACTTCCTCAACACCGAGGGGTGCGAGCCGGTCGACGCGCTGCACCGGGCCCAGCGGTGGATGCTCGACCCGCAGCGCCGGCCGCCGCCGGGCATGCCGGCGGAACTGAGCCGGCAGACCACCGGCGACTCCGTGGCGAGGCCGGAGTCCTGGGCCGCCTTCACCCACTCGGGACGGTGAGCGTCACCAGCCCAGGTGCAGGAACCCCGCCCAGGTCGACAGGTCGTCACCGTCGAGATCGGCCACGCGGCGGGCCAGCGCCGCCGGCATGTCCGCCGGAACCGCGCGCTCACGGTCGACCATCCACCGCTGAGCCCGGTTCAGCGCGTCCGCCGGCCGGCGACCCTCGGCCCGCAGGTAGTGGTGGGCCATGAACATCAGCAGCGAGGTGGCGTCGCTCGGCACCTGCCACAGCGACCCGAAGACGGTCCGCGCGCCGGCCGCCAGGAACGCGGTGGAGAGGCTGAACGCCTCGTCGAACGCTCCGCTGGGGACGCTCGTCGTGCAGGCGGCGAGCGCCACCACACCGATCGCCCCGTCCTTGCGCCCCTCCAGGATGTCCCGTGCGGTGAGCCGGGCCCGGCCGGCCAGCAGCAGGTACGAGCCGTCGATGCCCTGTCCCACCGCGCCGTGGCAGGCCAGATGCAGCATGGGTCGTGCCCGGCCGGCGCGGCGCAGCCAGGCGAGCACCGCCTCGGGGGTGGCCGCCGACGAGGCCCCGGAGTCGTCCGCGTCGTCGACGAGCAGCTCGGCGTCCGGATAGAACGCGGCCCGCACGGCGAGCGCCTCGGTCCGGGCATCCGGCAGGTCGTGGGTGGGATCCCCGACCACCAGGCCACTTCCGTCCTGGGGGATCGGCGTGCGGTCGGCGTTCTCGCAGAGCAGCCGGGCCGAGGGCGCGTAGGAGAACTCGGCCTGCTGCACCGCGTACCAGCCGTCGTGGTCGCGCGCGGCGTGCCAGGGCACGGCGGCGAGCCGGCCCATCGGTACGAGCAGCAGCCGCGGCGCCCGGGACAGGCCCCACCGCCCGGTCTCCGCGAGCAGCGGGCCGATCGCCACCCGCCACGCCCACCCCGCGAGCCGGTCCAGGGAGTCCCGCCACCTGGTGACCGGATCGGCGGTCTCGGCGTCGCCGTCCCCGCCGCCCACCTCGCCCGCGTCGCGGGCCGCCAGCAGGCGGCTGTATCGCCGCACCGGGTCGTCGTCGGACTGCACCAGTGACGGCAGGGACAGCGCGAACGGCTCGCTGCCGTTCGGCAGGACCACCGCCGCACCGGGCACCCCGAGGCGCCCGGGCACCAGGTAGACGAGCGCGTCGTGGCGCATCGCCCGCAGCGCCGTCCGGATCTGGTCGAGCGACGGCGGGTCCAGCACGTCCGGCACCGGCACGTCGCTGAGCCGTGCGCCGGTGAGCGCGGCCAGCACGTCACGCCGTACGTCGGGGTCGTCACTGCCGGTCTGCCAGCGGCGGGCCAGCTCGTCGTGGCCGAGCGCGTGCAGCCGGGCGGGGATCCCCATGGTGACCGTCGCGGCGTACAGCATCAGGCAGCGCCCGGCGTCGAGCGCGCCCACCGCGCCGCCCGCGTCGCCGTCGGCGAGGCACCAGCGGGCGACCTCGGTCGCGTCGTCCACCACATCCCTGGCGGCGGCTGCGGCGTCGGCGGTACCGGCCTGCAGGAGCACGCTCCAGGCGTAGCCGCGCAGCGCGCGTTTACCGGCCTCCCGGCCCTCGGCGCGGCGGCCCGCCAGCCGGTACGCGTGCGCCGAGGCCATCTCGGCGAACGCCCACACCGGGTGCGCCACGTCACCGGTCGCCCGACGGGCCCTGCCGAGGCGGCGCAGTGCCTCGTCCAGCGCCTCCCGGCCGGCGCCGAGCTCGTAACGCACACAGAGGAACCGGCCCAGCATGGTGTCCATCAACGCTCGGTGTGGATAGTCGGCGGGCGCGAGGTCCGACGCCCGGCGCAGCTGGTCCACACCGCGCGCCAACTGGTCGGCGTCGCGCCGGTCGACTGCCTTGCGGCAGATGCCGGTGCCGGACACGAAGAGGCGGAACGCCCGCTCGCCGGCCGACAGATCGGGCTCGTCCGCGGCATGGCTCTGCGCCTGCTCGGCACCGGGCTTGTGCCCGGGCGCCTCCATGACCACCGCACCCGCGTTGAGGTACCGACGCAGCGCCAGGGTGCTGGGTGCGTCCGGCGGTAGCCGGTCCACCAGGTCGACCAGTCGCTGCAGCGAGTCGAACGCCTCCCCGGTCTCGCCGCGCTGAGTGGACGCGAGAATCTCGGCAGCCTCCTGCAGGATCTCGGCGAACTGCCGTTGTTCACCTGTCACCCCGGCGTCGAGCATCGCCTGCACCCGCGTGCGGACCTGCCGGAGGTCGTCGTAGAAACTCCGATCCCGCGCACGCTTGACCAGCAGGGCCATCCGCAGCGCCTCGGCGGCCGACGCGAACGGGCCCCCGGCGGTACGGGCCACCAGCTCGTCAGCCCGGCCGAACGCGCCATCGGCGTCGAACTCTGCGTCGTCAGTCAACACGGCGCCGATGTCGACCAGGGCGTGAAGCAGAGCCGCAGCCGTCTCCTCCAGGCCGATCGAGCTGATCGTGGCGTGTTCGCGGGCGGCCCGGAAATCCTGACCCCGCATGGCGGCATACAGGGCACACAGGACCAGGGCCTGACCGACCACGGCACGCTCCGGGCCGGTGTACGCGGCGGCGGCGAAGTCGGCCTGCGCGCGGGCCAGCGTCGCCGCGTCCCGTTCGCCCTCGTAGCGGCGCAGCCATGCGTACGCACGGGCCAGCAGTTCGGCGCTGCCCAGCGGAGGATCCGAGCGGGACAACGCTTCCAGCGCGGCGGTCACCTCCTCCGGTGCGGCGACCCGCAGATGCGCGACCGCGGCGACCGGATCGTGCCACCGTACGCTCGTGGTAGCCGTCACAGGGCCTCCTCGGCACGTCGGCGGAGCCGGTCCGGGTCGGTGACGGTGATCCGGCGGTAGCCGGTCCGGATGACGCCGTCGTCGCGCATCCCGCGCAGCGTCCGCTGCACGGTGTCGTCGACGGCGCCGACGAGCGTCGCGAGTTCGGCGTGGGTCAGGTCGACAGCGATGCGTACCCCACCGTCCACCGGATCGCCGATCACCTCGACCAGCTCCAGCAGCACCCGGGCGAGCCGGACCGGCACCGGGAAGGCGCTGAAGTCGGCGCGACGCAGGTTGGCCCAGTGCAGGCGCCGGCCGACGGTGGCTGTCACCTCGTTCGCCACCTCGAGATGCCGGCTCAGGAAGGCGCGGAAGGCAGCCTGCTGGATGACAGTGGCGCGGACCTCCCCGCAGGCGGTGACGGTCGCGGTTCGCTGGCCGTCGGTGAGCGCGGCGAACTCGCCCACGAGGTCACCCGGGAGGCGTACGGCCAACAGCTGCTCGGTGCCACCGACCGACATGGTCACCTTGGCGACACCCTGCTGGATGATCTCGACGTGGGTGTCCCGCCCGCCCTCGATGAAGATCCGCCGGCCCGATGAGATGTCGCGCGTGACGCCGAGGGCCAGCAGTTTCCCCTGCAGCTCCGGCTCGAGCCGATCCAGAAAGGAGCCGGGTGCCCACGAAGACATGAAGACATTCGAACCGGTCCATCACTACGGCGCAATGGCACGGTAGGGCCGGAAACAAAGGGGCTGTGGGCTGATCGGTCGGCCGAACGACATCCACCGGTGTCTCAGTCGTGGGTACGGCGGGCCGGACGGCCGATACTGTCGTCGTCGATGCACACGCCCGTAGGCTGCGATGCGGAGTGACCGCGAGCCACGGCTACCGACTCCAGGTCGACTGTCAAGCGTGGGCGGGACCGAATGGAGGATCCGGTGAGCTGGGTCGCCAACGTGATGCTGTCGGTGGGCCTGACCGACCGCCGGAACGCGGAGGCATTCATCGGCTGGCTCGACACCCAGTGCCGCTGTCGTGAACCGGGCACGAGTTCGGGCGGCTGCGGTAGCCTGCGCCTCGTCACCGCCGTGGACAACCAGTGGGGCGGGCACAAGAACCCCGAATGTCAGGTGTTCGCTGGTGCACTCAACCACGCCGACCTCACCGCTGTCGTGGCGCGTTTCGGGTCCGGGGCCTGGCACAACCCCAACGCCGTGCAGCTCTTCGTGATGGACCAGGAGCAGTTCTTCTTCCGCGTCTGGATGATCCGCGACGGCGCTCTCCGCCAGTACGCCCCTTCGTCGCCGGACGAGGACGACGACGGGTTCTGGCCTCCCGCCGGTGGCGTGACCGACCTCGGGAAACGGCGAAGCCCAGGCCGATGACCTGGGCTTCTGTACCGAGCCGCCTGACGGAATCGAACCGTCGACCTACGCATTACGAGTGCGTCGCTCTAGCCGACTGAGCTAAGGCGGCAACGATCGTCAAGTGTACGGCACGCCCCGCCGGAAGCCGAACCGGATCCCCCCACCCCGGAACCCGGACAACGGACCACATCCGCCCCGCTACGGGAGAGACTTCGCGCCGCGTCCGGACTACCCTGCGGCGGGTGACCGACGAACCGCCGCGACCGGCACCCGAGGCGCATCCCGGCGAGCGCGCCACCCGCCGCCCTCGCCGTATCGACCCCCGGGAGCTGGGTTTCACCCCGCGCCGGCCGGTGCCCTGGCTCGCGCCGCTGCTGCTGATCAGCACCGGCCTGCGTACGTTGCTGGCCATGCTCTTCGGGGCGTACCTGGACAAGCGCGAGTTGCAGAACGCGTTCAGCGACGGCACGTTCCGGCAGGTCGGGCCGGACGGCGGTCTCTGGCTCGACTACGTGGCCGACCTGGGTGACGGCTTCGACGCCACGTACTCGGTGGCGTACCTGCTCGCCCAGCCGGAGCTGACCGTGGACGGGCGTCGGCTCCCCCGCGCGCAGACGCTGGTGATGGGCGGCGACCAGGTCTATCCGGCGGCGGGCTACGAGGCGTACGAGGACCGGTGCAAGGGCCCGTACCAGGCGGCGCTGCCTGTTGCCCCGCCGGAGCAGCCGACGCTGTTCGCGGTGCCGGGCAACCACGACTGGTACGACGGGCTGACGGCGTTCCTGCGCCTGTTCGTGCGTACCCGGGACCGGCACTTCGCCGGTTGGGGCACCGGCCAGTCCCGCTCGTACTTCGCTGTCGAGCTGCCGGCCGGGTGGTGGCTGCTCGGCCTCGACGACCAGTCCGGGTCGTACCTGGACGACCCGCAGCTCACCTACTTCGACGAGGTGGCGCGCAAGCTCACCCCGGAGTCGAAGGTGATCCTGGCGGTGCCGGCGCCGACGTGGGTCAAGGCCGTCGACCACCCCAACGCGTACGACTCGATCGACTACTTCATCCGTACGCTCGTCGCGCCGACCGGGGCGCAGGTGCGGGTGCTGGTCTCCGGCGACCTGCACCACTACGCCCGTTACGCCGGGCCGGACCGGCAGCTCATCACCTGCGGCGGTGGCGGCGCCTACCTGTACCCCACGCATCGGCTGCCGGAGACGCTGGAGGTGCCGCCGCGCGACACGCTGACCCGGCGGGCCAGCAACACCCAGGAGTACGACCTGGCCGCGCGCTACCCGGACAAGGCCCGGTCCCGCCGGTACGGCTGGGGGATCTTCGCCCGCCTGCCGTTCCGCAATCCGGGCTTCGCCACGCTGCTCGGCACCCTGCACACGCTGCTGATGCTGGCCATGGCCGGGGTGGCGGCGCAGCGGGTGGGCACCACGGAACAGCGGCTGTTCAGCGTGCCGCTGGCGATCATGCTGGTGGTGGCGATGATGGGCGCGGTGTTCTTCGCCAAGCCACCCACGGCGGGCGGGAAACGGCACGCCCGGCACTGGATCCTCGGGGTGGCGCACGGGCTGGCCCAGGTGGCGCTCGCCGCCGGGGGCACATGGGTGTGGTTGCGGCTACCGTTCTACGACTGGCCGTGGCCGTTGCCGGCGGTCGCCGCGCTGGTCCTCTACGGTCCGGTGATCGGTCTGGTCGCCAGCCAGCTCGTGGCGCTCTACCTGCTGGTGGCGGGCGCGTTCGGGGTGAACCTGAACGAGCTGTTCGCGGCGCAGGGCATCGAGGACTCGAAGGCGTTCCTGCGGTTCCGGATCGACCCGGACGGCACGCTGACGATCTACCCGATCGCGGTCGACCGGGTGTCCCACGACTGGCAGCTCAACCCCGACCAGTCCCCCACCGCCCCCTGGCTGACCCCGAAGACCCCGCTGACCCCCCGCCTGGCCGAACCCCCCATCGTCATCCGCTGACCCGACCACCCCGGTGATCAAGGAGTTCGTGTCCTGTCCGGGCGCGATCGGAGACACAAACTCCTTGATCACCGGGGAAGGGTGGGTGGGTCAGCGGTTTTCGTGGGCCTGTCTGGGGCCGCAGACCGAGGCTCGGGAGCACATCGAGCGGGAGCCGTCGGCGTCCAGCCGGACCGTCACCGCGTCGCGCGGGACACTGTGGCCGACCACCTTGCCCTCGCCCTGCGGCGTGGACACCCGGCTGCCGACCGCGGGGGCCGTCTCCTGGAACTTCTGGTACAGCGGGTGCTCGTACTTCAGGCAGCACATCAGCCGCCCGCACGCACCGGAGATGCGCAGCGGGTTGAGCGGCAGATCCTGGTCCTTCGCCATCCGGATGGTCACCGGCTCGAAGTCGTTGAGGAACGTGGCGCAGCACAGGTCACGCCCGCAGGAGCCGATGCCGCCCTGTACGCGGGCGGAGTCGCGGGCGGAGAGCTGCCGCAGCTCGACCCGGCAGTGCAGCGTGGCGCCCAGGTCGCGGACCAGCGAGCGGAAGTCGACCCGGTGCGGCGCGGTGAAGTAGATGGTGGTGCGGTCGCTGCCGTTCTCCGGGGTGGCCAGGACGTGGTCGACGGCGACCACCTTCATCGGCAGGCCGTGTTCGCGGATCAGCCGCTTGGCGGCCACCTTCGCCTCGGCCTTGCGCCGGCGCAGCGTCTCGTCGCGGCGCAGGTCGTCGTCACCGGCGATCCCGGCCAGTTTCGGGAAGCCGTCGGTGTCCTCGCTGACCCACTGCGCGGCCCACACGCACTCGGCCACCTCGGGCCCGTCGTCGGTGGGCACCAGCACCCGGTCGCCCACCTGCGGGCGCAGCTCGCCCGGGTCGAGGTAGTAGAGGCGCCCGTACCGGTTGAAGCTGACCGCGCAGAGCATGCCCATGCGCCCCACCCTACGCGGATCGATGCCCGCCGCACGGCACACCTGTCGCCGCCCGGTCACCCGCCGCAGCGATCATCGTCGTCGACCCGGCCGAACCGGCCCCTTCGCCTCGCCCGGACGGCTGAATCTGCGTCGCCCCCCTGACAAACACCGCGTGAGCGCGTTGAGTGAAGGCATACCTGCGGGGGGTGCAGGGGAAGGCCACGGCGCCGCCGCCGTCACCGGCCACGGCCGGTCCGGCGCGCGGCGCCGTGGACCGTCAGTAGCCGATCCGGGTGGTGCCGCCGTAGCGCGGGGCGGTGGTGGCGCGGTCCCGCCAGGGCATCTCGGTCAGGCTCGGCCCCCACTGCCGCAGCAGCGTCTCGGCGCCGTCGTAGGCCACCCCGAGCACGCCCAGGACCCTCGTGGCGATCTCGGCCCCGGCCGATGCCCCGAACCGGCCGGGCTCGACGCCGGGCCGGGTCGCCGCGTGCACCGCGACCGCCTCCGCCGAACCCAGCACCTCGGCCAGCGCGCGGGCCAGCGCGGCCCGGCTGCCCTCCACCCAGCCGGCCAGCGCGTCGGCGTAGCCCGCCGTCGACTCCAGCCGCCCGACCAGGCTCTCCGGCCCCTCGTCCAGGTGTCGCAGCAGCGCGGAACGCGCCTCGTCGTAGGCCGACGCGGCGGTGCCGGACCAGGCGACCTGGTCGGCCAGCAGGGCGCAGGTGTCGTCGTACCCCCGGACGAGCCGGCGCACGGCGTGCCCGGCGCCGGTCAGCGGCGCGGGATGCAGGTCGAGGAACTCGCGCACGGCGACGCCGGGAAGGACCTGCATCCGGCGCAGCAGCGGCCAGAGCCGGTGCCCCTCGGGCGCACCGGCGGCCAGCAGCGTGTCGACGCGGGCGAGCAGGTCGAGGCCCGGCTCGGCGAGGCGGTCGAGGGCGTCCATCAGGCCTCCCGGGCCAGCCGCCGGGCGACCGCGTCGTCGGCGGCGGCGTAGCGGTCGGCGGCGCTGCGCAGCGCCGCCGCGGCGGCGGCCAGCCGGACGGCGGCGGCCTGCGCTTCGCGGTGCTCTCCGACGCGCAGTTCGTCGCCGCGAACCCGGACAGCGAC